>CAZASS010000026.1:11259-18116 GCA_964487835.1 uncultured Acidobacteriota bacterium
GAATCGCCTGATTTAGATTTTTATTTTCAACTGGCAGTATGTTTTTTCATCCAATTAATTTGTTTGCCTTTTGTGGCCTTTTTAACCTCTTTATGCAAAATTTTTTTTGGAGGAACCTATTATCCTAAAACGGCCATGCCAGATCGTCCTTCTTTCGCAAATTTATTGGAGACGGTTATGGAAGTTTGGAATCAAGAACAGGACCAAGTCGAGTTTTCTGCTCTTTCTCTAGAGAGAGTACTTGAGGAGAAGAAAAACCTCCGTCGTTTGGATGATGGTTTAGTCGAAGAGGGTTTAGAGGTTCTATTAGCTGAGTATGATCTTGAGAATGGAGGGTTTAATACGTCTCAAGGTAAACGTCTTTGGCCTGGTGCTTTGGAACTCTTTTTAGCAGTGGCCCAGTCTGGAAAACAAGATCTTGAGCCTATGGTGGAGAAGACGTTAATCCACATGGGAAGAGGTGCTGTTTTTGATCAGATTGGAGGCGGTTTTTTTAGGCGCACACATGATGATATGTGGCTAGTTCCCAGTTTCGAGAAGCTGCTGTGTGATAACACTGAAATGTTAAGGCTGTATCTTTTGTTTTACAAGGTCAGTGGAAATTCTTTTTTTGCTGAAATTATCTTTTTTGTGAACTTTGTGATTTGGAAAATGGGGGTTTCTACGCTAGTCAGGCGGCCGATGAAGAGTATTACACCTGGACAACAGAGGATGTTATGAAAGCGGTGCCAGTGGATTGTGTTAAAGCAATAGGACATCACTTCCATTTTCAGCCAGGAGTAAATAACATTCCTTACCGTGCATTGGATGCCTCAGTAATTGCCAAAAATTTTTCCCAAGAATCTGATTCTACTATTGAACAAAGGATAGAAAGAGGGAAGAGTTCGCTTTACGCTTACAGGAAACGGAAGACTTGTCCTTTTATTGATCGGCGTATTTTTGCTGGATGGAATGTTAGGGCGGTTGAGGCATTTGAGATGGCTGGTCGTATACTCGGGCGCGAAGATTGTACTGAGTTTGCAGAAATATCAAGAAATCGAATTAAGAATCAGGACCAGATGGCTATCTTTGATCAGATTGAGGACAACTTTGGGCCATCACGGTTAAGCCAGTCGCTTAACAATTTCAAGAAGGCGAATATCCAAGACATTGGACCATCCCACGGAAGCCTTCTGCATGCCCTGTTTATGAAACAATAGGTTGTGGTTTTTAAATTCTGTTTTTGCGTTTGGCTTGCGGACCTTTCTGACTTAGCCGCTCACTGTTTTCAAAATCCACACATTTTTGAGCAATGGCTGAGCCCACCCAAGAAGAGAGCATCCAGATAGTTTGGGTTGGATTATGTCCAGACATACTAGGAAAGAGTGAACCCCCTACTGGGAATAGATTGGGAACCTGCCACATCTGGCCATAACGATTAGTAACCGAATTGTCAGGACTACTTCCCATGCGGGTTCCTCCAGTATCGTGAGTCATCATGTGAGTCATGCGAACTGAAGATTCTCCCCATACTTGTCCTCCTCCAAACAACCGAGTAGCTTGAGTGAGAATTTCTTGGCCTTTCTGTCCAATGAATTGAACCATACGGCGTTCATTTTCATGAGGAGGATTAGTAATTCGGCAAATAGGGATGCCGTGGCGGTCTCTGTGTGTAGGATCCAGATCGAGTTGCTTGTCTTCATATGGTAGAGGTTCAACCAGCAACTGGAGACCCATAAAGCGACTAAAGCCTTTGCGTAGATATTCCTTGTAGTTTGTTCCCCAAGAGGGAATGTTTGGTGGAGTCATGTTGGATACTAGGATTGGCAACCATTGGCTAGGAGATCCAATGAATGCACCGCGTAAAAAGAATTGTCCTTTGGGTAATAGTTCCTTTAATTTGATTTCGGAAAAATTCTCACCATTGAAGTGTTCGCAGCCGCGACGCTGTACGGCCGGTCCGCTGTAGCCATTTAGGACGTGATTGTCAAAGGCTACATTTGCTGTGGCACCTTCCTGACGGTTCATGAAGTATTTGCCAACCAGTACTTCGTCGCTTTCGGTAAGATTCCCGTCAATACCTGAATTGAGGAGAATGCGAGTGGTTTGAAAAGGGTAGGCAGCCAGTATCACAATTCGAGCTGGTTGCCGAACTACCGTGCCAGAGGCGTCAAAGTAATCCACACTGGTAGCTAATTTACGTCCTTTTCCAGCGTCTTTAGTATTGACTCGGAAGACGTCACAGAAGGTACGTACTGAAAAGTTGTTTTTTTTCTCCAAGTAAGGGAGAAAGGCTGAGAGTGTGCTCGATTTGGATCCGTTCCAGCATCCGTAACCCGCACAAAACACACAGTAGCTACAACCGGCTCGATCAACTCCCAGTTCGCTAGTCCAGGGTTCGTTTGTGATGGCTGTAGGTACATGGAAACTGCTAAGTCCCATTTCCCGCATGGTATTGCGGAAAGTAATATCAATTTGATTATCCCGTAGAGGCGGAAAAGGATAGCCTTTACGTCGAACTGATTCGAAAATATTGCCACCCTGTTCAGTGTCCTGTCCTCTGCCGAGCTTGCGGCTATCAAATAGCCTAGCTTGGGAGCGATCTAGTGTGCCATTGGTTGATAGAACTCCTGGACGTCCCCCTACACCGACTTCGTATTCTATTTTTTCGTAAAAAGGTTCAACCTCTTTATAGGTCAATGGCCAATCTTGTACAGAGGCTCCCTCATTTTCTAAAAGATCAGAGAGGTCTAAGTCACGATAACGATCTTCTATAACCTGTGCTCTTAGAGCAAAGTCCTCTTCATAAAAGCGCCAGGCTTGACCTGCCCAATGTTCAATTGAACCACCTACTCCTACGCGCATTCGATAAGGTCGTGGAGTTGCTTTTTTTTTCAGATCGTCTCGAAAGGTGACGTAAAGATCCTTCCCTTGTGGTTGCATATCCCGGCGATAGGCAATTTTCAGTTCATCAAACATATTATGTCCAGCAAAGTCAGGCTTAATTCGTTGAAAGGGTCCCCTTTCTAAACACACTACCTGAAAACCAGTATCCACTAGTTCTTTGGCTAGTGGAGCAGCAGCAGCTCCAGTTCCTACTACGAGAACTTCAACTGGGGGTAAAATTTGACTGGGTTCAAAGCCATTAAGTGGCAGTAGACGGGACATTACAGCTCCTTAGAAATAGATTACATATCAGCTATGCTTCGTAGGGGTAGCTCCAGGGGAGCAAATTTAGTTTGCATTTCTGCGGTGTAAAGGAATCGTGGGCCTGGATATCCAATACTCTTCCAGCCGATAAAATTTTGATTGCCCCCATATGATGGATCGGAAAATAGTCCCTGACGAGTGTGAGCCAAGAGAAGTTCGAAGAATTCAGATGGGGAAATATTGATAAAAAATTTTTGGGATTCAGTACTCTCTTGTTCCATAGCTAATAGTATTTCATTTTGTTGTTTAGCAGAAAGGGATGGAAAATTTTCCCTAAATTTGCTTTGGGAGAAAGCGTTAGTAGAAGCAATTCCATTCTGATAGGTCGTTTTGAGACTATGGTCAAACTCAGCAAGAGATCTGTCTATAAAAGTAACAACTCCGGCTTCGATAGCTCCTGGATCTTCCGGGCTAGATGGCCAGATGCATTCTGCAATGGCTTCTAAAGTTTTAGCTTGAATTGGGGTTAAAATTTTATATGTGGTCTGGGTTGAAGTGGGTGATGCTTTTCCTAAGGCTTGTTCCCAAATGTGAAGCCCTAATGTTCCGTAAGTAGTGTTTTGAAGAAATTTGCGTCGATTTTGCATTTTTTATGTGCTGGGATTCTGGTGCAAATCTAATGAAAATTTATCTTCTTTTCTAAATGCAATCAGGACTAAGACTGCACAGAAGATGATCAAGGAAGGGAAAAAGAGTCTTTTGCTTCCTTCAAAAAAGAACCCTAGGGGATCTACTACTGATTTCCAGACGGCCAGCATGCTACAGGTGTTGATGAGAAGCAGTAGGGGGTAGGTAAATTGTCTGCAGAAACCAACTACAATAAACAATCCTAACAAAACTTGAAATATGCCGAATACTTGGAGAAGCCACTGCAGAGAAAACAGACCCATGTAAAAGGTGTTTGAAACGAACATAGCATGATCTGGGTTAACTAGCTTGTCGAGGCCCCACAGAACCATCAACAATCCACTAGCAATACGGAGGAAAAATATGGATAGAATTTTCATTTCCTTTTGCAGAAGTTAACAACGTGTTTCCCATGCGTCAAGGTGAGAGTAGAAAAATACAAAGAAAGAAGGTAACTATTTGTTTGTTCCACTTCTGCCTGTCTGTTCTATCAGTTACAATGAATTGCTTCTATCGTCAGAGAAAAGTTTCCAAAATTTTTTACTCCGGACTCAAAGGATGACAGTTGCCAATTTTGAACCTAATTGTCGGAAAGGTATTCTCAAAAAAGGGAATATTTCTGTAGGGGATTTTTAAAATGGGGGGTAAACATCGCTTAAATAGAGAAGTGCTGGCTCTTTCGTTGGCACGACTAGCTGATGCTCTGGGAAACGGTAGTCTTTTTGTTCTCATTCCACTCTATTTCACCACTTTGCCAGAAGTAGCTTTTAAGCTTCCTTTTCCGTTACTGATCGGTATTTTGATCTCTATTTACGGAATCACTAGTGCTTTGATGCAGCCTCTTATGGGCGCTTTGAGTGATTTTTTCGGTAGGCGTAAGTTATTTATTCAAACTGGACTTCTTTTGATGTCTGGTTCTACGCTTTTTTTTGTTTTAACTGATAATTTTATTGTTTTACTGGTCTTACGTTTTTTGCAGGGAGTGGGAGGAGCACTAGCTATGTCGGCCTCTGTAGCTCATATGGCGGCTGTTACTGAAAAATCAACCCGTGGTGAAGCTATGGGCCTTTATAACACGATGCGTGTGGTGGGGTTTGCAGTGGGGCCACTTATAGGGGGGGGATTACAGGTTTACTACGGATTTGAGGTTAGTTTTTATGTGGCTGCTGGTTTTATGTTTTTAGCTGTAGTTTTGGTGCAATGCATGATCCAGGAAGTTTCCAAGAAAGTTTCGGAGACGATTTCAGCTTTTACGGGTCTAATTGATTTCCGCCTCTTAAATGCAAGTATCGTAGGTGCTAGCCTAGCAATTTTTTTGATGGCGGCTAATTCTTCAATGATGTTGACACTGGCAAACGAGTTTAATCAACGTTTGAGCCAAGATGCATTGGGTTTTGGATTCGCCTTTAGTTCTATCATGGTGGGTCGTATACTCTTTCAAATACCGCTAGGTAGACTGTCTGATAGAATCGGGCGTAAACCATTAATAGTGGTAGGTTTAGTTGTAATGGCTCCAGCTACTGCCTTGTTAGCAGCAGCTACTAGTACTCTAGAGCTGATCGGGATCAGAATAATACAGGGAGTTGCGGTTGCTGCTATTGCTGCACCTGCGTATGCCTTGGGCGCTGATATGTCTTCTAAAGGAGGCGAAGGTCGTCAGATGAGTATTTTGTCTGCCGGTTTTATGATGGGTTTGGCATTGGGACCTTTGGCTTCAGGTGTGCTAGCGGCATTTTCTTTTTCTCTTCCCTTTTTGGTGGGTGGAGCTTCATTATTAATTGGTGCAGCTATCGTCTATCGTTGTGTTCCCGAAAATTCTCGGGGGCCTCTAGTTGAAAATTAGGGAAAAGAGACAATCTTCTAGACCCCTTTTTACAGTGTAATTAGGATAATGCCCAGTATGATTAAGGCAGTGGCCGGGAGGCTTTGGGTTAGTCCCTTTTCATTAAAAGCTAGAGCGCCAATTGTTATAGACACTAAACTACCAGCTCTTTTAATAGTTTCCACATAGGCAACTAGAAGTTCTCTATAGGCAAAAAATTGGGACATTACGGCTATGCCTGCCACCAAGGCGGCTGCCATTAATAGCAATACTATGTGACCACTCTTCTTTGTCGGTATTGTTTTTTTGGGAATTTCACATAAACACTTAGCGCCCAAGAGCAAAGCACTACCTGCAGATAGAGAGAAAGCTAGTAGTGCCTCTGAGCCGTGGGCAATAGCAATTTTGTCTAGTGGGGTCATGACTCCCCAGATACCAGCTACTACCAACATTCTCCAACTTCCTGGTTCGTGAAAAGGTAAACTCAAAAGTTCAGATAATCGATTGCTTTTCCCTAAGTTTAGAGCGATTGTACCTATAACGACCAGTGTGATTCCTCCTAGACCCAGGAGAGAAGGAACCTCGCCTAGAAGGGGATAGGCTAGTAGTGTTACTACAACCGGAGTAAATCCCAGATAAGGAATAGTCAACGAGAGAGGAGAGAGGGTAACGGCTTGTACATATAGAATGGATGCAGCAATATGTGCAACTAGCTCGACCGCAACCACCATAATAAAGGTGATGTCCCATTGCTTGATGCCGGTTGCTATCAAGACCCCCATGAAAACACTTGCTGCTCCCATGTTAATTCCAATTACGATTTGAATGGCAGGAAGATGTCTACCTAGGAGTTTGCGGAGTATGTCCAGGGCGACGAATGAGAGAGAACAGATAATGGCCAATGCCAAACCCACTTGAATATCTCCAATTTTTTTGACTCAAGTTCGTATATCAAAAACGGGAACGGCAATAAGATAGACAAGCAAAGTAATAATTAAATTTATTATCAGTTTCAGCGAGAACCGTGATCTACACATATCAGGGATTGTAACGTACTGACTTCCGAAGACAATGGCGTTAGGTGGTGTGGCTACTGGAAGAATAAAGGCGAAAGAAGCCGACATAGTGGCTGGGATCATCAGTAATTCGGGATAGATGTCTAGGGCATTTGACGTTCCCGCTAGGTTAGGCATGAATATAGTTATAGTTGCCACATTGG
>CAZASS010000027.1:0-17979 GCA_964487835.1 uncultured Acidobacteriota bacterium
TCAGACTCTAATAATACATTCTGCAACCCAAACCCCATCACACTATCTCCTTGATCCAATTGGTTTTGAAGATCACTTAAATTGTGTCCAGTTCCCTGCAGAAATCTGGTTGCCACATCATTAGTTATTGAAAGCATGGCAATACCTGCAGTGGCCTGCGAAGCATCGAAAGAAAGAGATACCAATTCTTCTTTTACGTGAGCATTGGGACCGCTCACTACAACTAACCCAATTGCCCCGCGATCACGAGCTACCATAGACTTATATCGAAGACTCGCATATTGACCGAGATGCTGACGCAATCTCGGAGAAATATTTTCGGGAAGATAACGTAACGCCATCACCCATTTCCCCTTAACATCCAAATGGGCATATGAGTCATATTGCAGCTGCGAACTATCTTCTGGAGCCACAATGCCGTAACCTGCAAAAACAATTTCAGCAGGACCGAAATGTCCAGTTTGCGAAAAGGCTAATGGTCGCCACTGCTGATCTACCGTAAAATTAGTCCCTGCTGCTGTTTCTAGAATGTTTTGAGAACCTAGAGATACACCCTCAACAAATTCGAATTTTTGGAAATAGCTCCCATTATCCCCAGCGGGCTGTAATGACAATCCCTCAAAAACAGATGCAACATACTCTGTAGCAAGCCTCCCTCCCTTAGTTCCGGTGAGGCGTCCTTCCATTTGGTCAGCACTCAACTGCCTCACATGGAACATAAGATCTTGACTAAAAATATCGGAACTAGTCATCTCAAAATTAGAAATTGGAGAA
Organism: uncultured Acidobacteriota bacterium; assembly: GCA_964487835.1. Classification (GTDB taxonomy): domain Bacteria; phylum Acidobacteriota; class UBA6911; order RPQK01; family JADFOI01; genus JAUXKG01. Next base: position 775 of record CAZASS010000027.1, read on the forward strand.
ATAAGATCAACGTCAGAATCAATTTTTCTGTCGGTATCTTTAGACAATCCCAGAAGATCTCGAGCCCTCCAATCATTCCAATCAGCCAAAAACAACTGTGACTGTCCACTTGTAGTGCGATTGCTAGTCCAGGCAATCTGGTGCCCATCAGGACTAAAAGATGGTAAACCATCAAACCCTTCTCTAAACGTCACACGAATTGGCTTACTTTTTCCTTGGGCGTCTACCAGATACAGTTCAAAGTTCCCAGCACCCTGCAAATTGGTTGTGAAAATCAGATAATCACCGGAAGGATGAAAATAAGGAGCCCAAGACATCGCAGCTAAATTAGTGATCTGCTGTGGCTGTCCATTTTCCAAGCGCATAACATAGATTTCAGCTTGGCTACCATCCTTTGAAAATCTCCTCCAGCAAATACTTTCCCCATCGGGACTGAAAAAAGGTCCCCCATCGTAACCTTCCTCTTGAGTCAAACGGCGAACCTCACTGCCATCTGCCTTCATTAGGTAAAGATCAACAAAATAAGATTTATCGCGAGAAAAAAGTTTTTTCTTCTGAGGAGCAAGTGGAACTTCATAAGCATGACGATTGGAAGAAAATGCAATCAATCGACCATCAGGTGACCAAGAAGCCTCCGCATCATAGCCTTGACTGTCAGTCAGCTTTTTCAAATAGTTTCCCTGCTGGTCAAACTCGTAAATATCGAAGTGCTCGTCAAAATCCCAGGTGTAACGACGATTTTGCCCTGATGCACGAATTTGCAGTTCCTGTTGCTGTTTTTTAATTGAATTGGAATCAGCATGCGTGGAGGCAAAAAGAACTTTTTGTCCGTCAGGAGCGATCCAGCCACAAGTAGTCTTCCCATAGCCAGGACTAACCCGATGCACGCCACCAGTCTTAAGACTCATTAGATAAATTTGAAAGAAGGGATTGCCAATTGCACGCTCACTTTGAAATATCATCTGAGACCCATCCGAACTTATATATCCTTCACCCGAACGCCGCCCCTCGAAAGTCAACTGACGAGTGTTAGAAAGGAACTGATCCTCGTTATTAATCGTATGAGTTGGATTTTTTGCTAATAGTTGACCATCTCTCCAGACAGTATTTAGCCCCGAATCAGTCACCATCAAAAAGATTGCTATTAGCAACAGCTTAAGCATTAAAATGAATTTCATCGATCTAACAATAGTTCGGCTTCTCCGACAAATTCAAGCTATTGATTTTCCCTTCCACAAATATCACCTGTCCAGATTGGTTTTGACCAAACGAAACGCTATGATATGTTCCTTCATCTGGCAGGTAAACAACTATGAACAAACATGACGATCAGACACCAAAACGAACCTTCAGTCATTACGGGTTCTTCCAATTCACACAATTCTATTGGCAACAAGAAGAATACCCGCGACGTTCCTTTCTGGAAGAGGTCACCGAAAGCATTTCCGAAAAACTATTAGGACAAACCTATTTTTACAGCATTTTTCCAGCTCGTCCCGAAGCGGATTTAATGATCTGGAACTCTTTTATAGTAGAAAACTCAAAAGATGTAGGTGAGTTTTTCAGTCAGGCAGCTAGTCAAATATCTCGCTGGAGAAAGTTTTTAAAACCGGTGGAAACACTATGGGGTTTCACTCGACCTTCAGTCTATGCCAGTGGAAAATCTTCTCAAGAGTTGGATCCTTTTCAGAACCAACGCAGACCGTACTTAGTAGTTTATCCATTTGTCAAAACTTCAGAATGGTACCTTATGTCAAAAGAATCCAGGCAGGAAATGATGAATGAACATATTAGAGTTGGACGCCAATATCCACAAATTACCCAGCTCTTATTGTATTCCACCGGTCTACAAGACCAAGAGTTTGTTGTTGTCTACGAAACTGACGATCTAGCTCTTTTTTCTAACCTAGTCACAGCGTTACGCAGCACCGAAGGAAGAAAATACACACTCCGAGATACCCCTATATACACTTCAATTCACCAAACACCCGAACAAATCATAACTGACTGGTCATAAATTTTAGGACACGCCATTATGCAGTTCGAAAAGTCAGTAGAGCTAATTGAAACAGCTCGCAAATTGATGCCTGGCGGAGTTAACAGTCCGGTCAGAGCCTTTCAAGCAGTGGGTGGAGACCCTATTTATATTGCATCTGCCAAAGGCGCCACGCTGACTGATGTTGATGGCAATTCCTATATTGACTACGTTTGTTCTTGGGGACCTCTTATTCTTGGACATAGTCCTACTAAGGTAGTTGCAACAATCCAACAGGCTGCCATGAAGGGCACAAGTTACGGAACTCCTCACGAAGGAGAAATTGCACTCTCCAAAACAATCATAAATATGATGCCATGGATACAGATGATTAGATTTGTCAACTCAGGTACGGAAGCAAGTATGAGTGCTCTTCGTCTGGCCCGAGCAGCCACCGGACGCACAAAAATTATCAAGTTTGAAGGTAACTATCACGGACATGTGGATTATTTATTGGTACAAGCAGGTTCGGGGGTTGCTACTTTTGGACTTCCAGATAGTCCAGGCATACCAAAAGAAATGTCTCGACATACGCTAGTAGCCCGATTCAATCACCTTTCTGATGTTGAAAGTCTATTTGCTGAACATGGAGAAACAATTGCGGCAGTTATCGTTGAACCAATAGCCGGCAACATAGGAGTAATTCCTCCAACCAAAGGCTTTCTTGAGGGACTGCGCAACATAACACAGCAACATGGAAGTTTGCTTATTTTTGACGAAGTTATGACAGGTTTTCGGGTCTCTCAAGGAGGAGCTTCCGAGCTTTACAAGATTCAACCAGACCTAGTCTGTCTAGGCAAGATTATCGGTGGAGGCTTGCCAGTCGGTGCATACGGAGGCCGCCGAGACCTAATGGAGCAGATAGCACCGCTCGGGCCCGTCTATCAGGCTGGAACGCTTTCGGGTAATCCACTGGCAATGGCAGCCGGCTTAACCACTCTTAAAGAACTAGCACCTGACCTCTATTTATCACTAGAGCAATTTGGAGAAATGCTCGAAGAGGGGATTCGCCAGATAATCAATGAGTGTGGAGTGGCAGCTCATGTAAATAGGGTGGGTTCCATGTGCAGTATCTTTTTTACTGAAAATCCAGTTAAAGATCCACAATCAGCACTAACAACCGATCGCAAATTGTATGGACGTCTTTTTAGAGCACTTATACGTCGTGGGATTTATCCGCCTCCCTCAGCTTTAGAATCATGGTTCCTAAGTGCGTGTCATGGAGAATCGGAGGTAGAACAAACACTGTCTGCTTTTAGCCCAGCTCTCCAAGAAGCTCTTTTGGAATAAACATCAGGATATTTTTATGAATCTAACACCAGAACAATTTCGGCAAGCCATGGGGTACTTTGCCACCGGTGTCACCATCGTCACCACTCAAGATGATCAGGATCAACCTTACGGCTTAACTGTAAACTCATTTACTTCTGTATCACTGAATCCGATTCTGGTTCTAGTTTGTCTAGACAACTCTCTCAGCGGGCTAGAGATATTTAAGAAAAGCAATAGGTTTGCAGTTAATGTCTTAGCTGAAGACCAGCAGGACCTTTCAAATCATTTTGCCCAAAGTGGCACTGACCGTTCTCAAGCGCCTTATATTTCCGGCAAAACCGGAGTCCCGATTCTGAAAGGCGTTCTAGCCACTATAGAATGCACTGTTGTGAAGTGGTATTGGGGGGGGGATCACACGATTATGATAGGTGAAGTACAGCAAGCGGATAGCACCCAACAAAACAAAAAACCCTTACTGTTTTTACAGGGTCGCTATCACAGCCTTTAAATATGCATTGTGTTAATTGAAATCTGTAATTCTTTATAGATTAGGTAAATTACGCCCTGTGAATCTACTAATCTTCTGCACTCCAAAAACGATGTCCAGTCTCATGAATAAATACATCTTCTAAAGTAGGCTTCCCCACCGTGATCGCTTCGATCCACTTTGAACAGCTCGCCATTAGCTTAGAAACAAACTCATGGCCCTGCTGGAGTTCCATGCGAACCGTCCCCCCAATAACTGTAGGTGTTAATTTGAATCTTGCCTCTATCTGCTCCCTCAACACCCTAGGCTGTGGGGTCTGAATTACAAGAACATCACCACCAATTTTGTTCTTCAAATCTAAAGGACTTCCACTAGCTACAACAAGGCCCTTATCCAAAATAACCAAATGATCACAACGCTCCGCTTCCTCCATCAGGTGCGTGGTGACAAGAATGGTTATATTTTCCCGTTCACGCAATAAGCTTAAATATCTCCAAAACTCCTGCCTGGCTGCTGGATCCAAGCCCACAGTAGGCTCATCCAGTAATAAAATTTGAGGCCGGTGCAACAAGCCCTTAGCCAGTTCAAGACGACGACACAAACCCCCAGATAATGTACGCACTCTATCTTTGCACTGATCTCGCAAACCAAAACGATCCAAAAGAGAACTTACTCTCTCTGCCAGCATTGATCCCCTGAAACCGTGCAAATGACCTTGAGCAAAAAGATTTTCCTCAACAGTAAGTTCTACATCCAAACTATTCGACTGGAAAACAACACCAATCTTGCGGCGTACTTCGCTTTGGTTCTCCTTAACATCCAAACCCGCCACTCGCACAGTCCCTTGATCGGGAATGTAAAGAGTACAAAGAATACGAAACAACGTAGTCTTGCCCCCTCCATTGGGCCCTAACAAGCCAAAAATAAAATTTTCATTAACTGAAAATGTTACATTGTCCAAAGCCCTCTTGGATCCATAACTAAAATCCAGACAACTGACTTCTATAGCCGCCTGATGCTGAACGCTTTCACTAGAAGAGGAAGAAGGTTCTACATACACAGTTTTATCCCCTCTACACTTTGTCAACGATCATGAGAATTAACAATAAGGGTAAATACACCACTGAAGCCCGTAGAACATAACGAGCTGAAGACGTTGAACGAGAAAAAGCAGCTCCAACACCAAATCCTAAAAACATCACTCCCAACAAAATAGCGCCTACAAGATAAATTTTTCCAGATAGCCCGGAAGTAGCGGGAATAATACTCAAAATCAGCAAAATGATACTAAAAATAACAATGTGTCGCGTGGTGCGTTTGCCATCTGGATCAAATAGTGGAAGCATAACCGCACCACCCCTCATGTAATCTTCCTTGTATATCCATGAAATGGCAAGAAAGTGAGGGTATTGCCAAGAGAATAAAATGGCAAAAAGAATCAGAGCATGAAAATTAAGTTCTCCGCTAACAGCAGCCCAACCAATCAGTGGTGGCAAGGCTCCTGGAATAGCTCCCACCGTAGTACAGATTGTCGTCCGCGTTTTCAGGGGAGTGTATATAAGCAGATAGATAGCCGCCGTAGAACATCCCAATAAAGCTGACAAAGGATGGGTGAAAATCCCTAAGTAAAGAGTGCCTACAACAATCAAAACACTCCCAAAAATCATTGCCTGAAAAGCCCTTAAACGCCCAGAAGGTAAAGGCCGATTGCGAGTTCGATGCATTTTGCCATCCGACTCACGTTCCAGCAATTGATTCAATACTGCAGTTCCGCCTCCCAATAATGAAGTGCCTAACAACAAGTGAACCAACCTCAAAAGATTAGGATCTCCAGAAGAAGCTAGGCAAAATCCAATTGCCGAAGTTAGAACTACTAGAGAGTTAACCCTCGGCTTAGTTAGCTCGAGGTAAGCTGACACTTTACCCATAAATTTATTTTCCGTAATATCTTTCTGCATACTCATCCCGTCTGCAGCTCCAATGCTGATTGAGAACTCTTTATCAATCGCTTCTCCATCATCAACTTTAATGTGAGAATCAGCGCAACTGCTAAAAGAAGTGCCCCAACCGCTACATGGGAAGTAACAAAAAACACCTCTGTCATCGTAGTCTGTACTCGATAAACAGCACCGGCTCGCACCAAATACGCAAGCACTCCCAAAAACAATTGGAGAAGTAACAAACTGATTTTCAAGTAAACCAAGCGAAGAATAACCCTACTTGTGGATTTTTTAAGAATAACTAACACAGTTGAACAAACCAGCACAGTTACCAAAATTGCTCCTGAAATATGGGTCCAAAGTGTCCAAGTTACTAACACCGCTCCTTTGGTGCCATCAACAGTACCACTGTGCCGAAGGACCGCTCCCAGAATCAGCTGACAATAAATGCCAGCAGTACTAAAAACAGCAAGGCGGACCTCCCAATTCTTTTGGTCCCAAATCTCTTTCAAGCAACTCAGCGGACGCGTTAAATCCTTGTAAACAGGTGATATCGCTAACGACAAAGTGATGAGCATACAAAAAAATAGTTGGGCTAGGGAAGCATGTATCACGGAAACTTGAACAGGAAGAAAAAACAAGACTGTAATACCTCCAAGAATCCCCTGTATTATCACAGTTATTAGGGCTATATTGCCAAGACGGTAAACCCATGAACGAGATTCTATTTTCCACAGCCAAATATTCAGAATAATAGTCAACAACCCGACCGACGCAGCTACCATTCGATGACTATGCTCATAAAAAACCCCTCCAGACATTTCGGGCATTAATTGTCCGAAAGAAAGTGGCCAATCAGGCACCGAAAGACCAGCATCATTGCTAGTTACTAACGCACCAGCAATGATCAAAAGAAACGTGGCGCAGGTGGTCATCAGCACAAAGTAGTGAAGTCCCCGATGATAACTGCTTTCCACTCCCAACCGATTCTCCTTGCTCAGAAAAGAGCCTATTTTAACAGTAAACTTCTCATTGTCGACTGAAGAGCAAAATTTAATGTCAAAGACACCAAAAATCACTTCGTCTGCCAAATAATGGTGCATTTTTTAGTAAGGAACCAGAGTAGGTACTACAAACCTCGATAACAAGACATACCACTGAATCAGTTTGCCAAATTCCCACGGAATAGCGCACCCAGCAGGCTAATTAATTCTTGGGAATACTTAAATAGCCAGCTGCTAATTTCTTGCCAATGCTGGTTATGACAACTTCATATGGCTTCTCAAAATTCCCTACATAAAAATAAATAGGTTCGTTTAAGTACTGATTCTTCCTGCGTATTTTTCTCCCAGCAGTATAGATTTCCAAATCATATCTTTGTCTTTTTTCGTTAACATCACGCAGTCTAAACGACACGTTAGCAATTTTTTGAATGTTACCCTTTTCCTGCAATTCAAAATTGTGACGCTCTGTAGCAAATGAATTCTTGAATTGCGCCAAATCAGTATTTGTGAATTCTGCTTTTTCAGCAAGAGATGAAAGCTCCTGCTGGTTACCCTCAATGGCATCCCGGTTTTGAGTTGACATGTCACGTAACTGCGAAACATCCGATTGAGTTTGGTTTACCCTCTCACTAATCTTTTCTGCCGTCTCTTTTAAATTATCAGTGTCTCCCCTTAAGCTATCCACCACACTTTGATCAGCTTTGGCCAATGCAACAGCCTCCAATTCCCGGGATTGCTCTTCTTGATCCGATTTCATCTCACTGTAAAGACCCTTGTATCGTTTAATTTCACGGTCCTGGGCTTTCAAGTTTGATTCACTCTGGACCAAACCCTCCTCTAAATTTCCAATCTTCCCTTGAGAATCCACTAGTTCTTGACTGACTTCAGCCAAACTATCCTGGCTAACTGTCAAATCTGCACTTAACCCTGCAATCTGCTCCTGCGCCTGAAACATAGAGTAGCCCAAATAGGAAAGCGCTCCCGCCAATATCACCAGAGAAATTCCAACCTTAGAATTAGCTCCTGATCGAGCCTGCTTAGAACTTCGAGGGTCCTTCTTCCCACGGGAAAAGAGAGGATCCTCAAAACCCTCAAGATTTTCTTCTCTTGTTTCGTCTGTTTCACTCATGATTCCCGATACCTCCTAGTTCCTATGCTATCACTTTAATTTATTGATAACTGCCCCTTTAGACTACAAATACTGTAAAATGTTTCAAGTGTCCAGTACCGGCTCTCTCAGCATTAAGCATGAATCTCTTCACTATACACTTTTCTTTCGAGAAAACGGTTGGCTGGCAGCCGATATACTTCAATATCTTGACGATATATTAATTGCTGATGATCGAAAAATAGCAATTTTAAAACTACTAGGCTATACATTAGAAATTACTCGAAAAACCCCAAATCGAAGTGCTAATCATTGGGTAGAAGTAGACTTGGAGAAACACATTCTCTCTACTAATTCTGATCTAATCCGTAAAGCTGTTGACCAACGCTCTCCAAATCCTGAAGACCCTTACAATCCGAATGCTCTCCACCGGCTGTATCAAGTTCTAGACCAGTACAACTTTACCGTAGAACTAGTGAGCTAACGAACAGACTCAACAAAGGATGGAGAGGAGAGCGTTTTCGGGGCTACTTCCGAGAGGCTGGTTAGTCTGGTGAGAACGCCCTCCTCAACCTTATTTTCCGGAACTGATGGCGGGTATTCCGGAAAAACCAGCGTGAACGATAGCAGAAGCTTCCGACATTTTGATCTTCTCTAGCATTAAAAAATGCAAAGTCATAACAATCAAATGGGAATGTAGAGTTCATTATGACCGTCATGTGTTAGCATTGATCCCTCCCGGCAACCGATTAGTCTGGTTGTGTTTGGTTTTAGTTGTCCCGTTGATTGGAATAGGCACATGACACTCGATTTTTTTCAGTGCTTCAATCAAAGAATTCAATCCACTCCTAATCAAATTGCTTTGCAATACGCCGATGAAAAAGGAAGCCAGTCCTTCACATATTCCCAAATTCATCAAGAAGCCTCCAAAATCGGTATGTTCCTACAACAGCAAGGTATTGGGCCGGGAGATGCTGTAGGCATTCTAATGGAAAACCATCCACGCTGGGGCATAGCTTTTTTGGCGGCTCAAAGCGCAGGAGCTAGAATTGTTCCTTTTGACGTCCTTCACAATGCTGAAACATTATCTCAACTAATCCAGCACGCCCAATGCAAATTCCTTATCTCTTCTGAAACATTCACCTCAAAATTAGAAGAAATCCAAACACTGCTCTCTCAACCACTACCGAGCATTATTGCAGGCCACACTTCTAGCCAACACAGCAGCTGGGATCAAGCCCTTCAACAGATCCAAGAAATTCCACAATTTCCACTGGTGCCCATGAATTTAGATGATCCCTTTGTGGTGATATATACCAGTGGAACAACCGGCAATCCAAAAGGTGTGGTCCTCACTCAAAGAGGGCTTTACCAAAATGCAATTGCCATTGCAAATGTGGTCAACGCTAACAATTCAGATCATGTTCTTTCAGTATTACCGCTCTATCACGTTCTGGCTTTAATGGTAAACTTTATCATTCCTCTCTACCGAGGTTTCCCTGTAACTTATTTAGACTCTTTAGATGGACAAAAAATTCTTCAAACTTTTCAAGATGAAAATATTACGATTTTTGTGTGTGTCCCACAGTTTTACTACTTAATACACAACAAAATTCTGCAACAAATTGACAACCAATCCTTTTTCAAAAAATTTCTCTTTAAAAATTTTGTCAAACTATCAAGGTTCTGTATTCACCACTTAGGATATAGTCCGGGTAAACTAATTTTTTCAGCAATTCATAAACCTTTTGGAGAAAAATTTAGATTGTTCGGTGTAGGAGGTGCCCACTTTGACCCCGTAATTGCAGAATTTTTTAGAGATATTGGATTTACCATCGTCCAAGCCTATGGGATGACGGAAACATCAGCTGTTGCAACGATGACTCATTTGGATGATCGTCAAGTAGGCTCAGTCGGCCCCCCACTCCCCCATGTTCGACTTCGAATTGACCAACCAGACAAAGATGGCATTGGATCAATTTTAATTCAAGGACAGAACATAATGTCCGGTTATTGGGAAAATAGCAAAGCCACCCAAGAAGTCATCCAAAATGACTGGTTAGACAGTGGAGATCTGGGATACATCAACTCTGATGGATACCTGCATATCACTGGGAGAAAAAAGGATGTCATCGTCCTTAGTTCTGGCAAAAACATCTTTCCAGAGGAACTTGAGCATTTCTATCAAAGCAATTGCCCCTACATCAAAGAGATGTGTATTTTAGGTGTTCAAGATCGCACATCTAGGGAAGAACGTGAAAAACTTCACGCCACAATAGTTCCTGACTTTGATTATATGAAAACCCAACAAACGATCAATACCCAAGACATGCTCCACTATTGGCTTGACTCTCTTTCTAAACAGCTACCATCATATAAGCGTGTTGGTAGCTTCGAAATACGGCAAGAGCCCTTACCCCGCACAACCACCCGCAAAATAAAACGCTTTCAAGTTAATGAAGAACTCCAACTAACGGCATCTACAGATAGTTCAAGCCGATTCAAAAAACCTAGTACTCCAGAGACGTCAGAAGAAACGATAATTTTTCAAATGATCCAACAAATGAAAAACTCCCCATCAATTCATAAGGAAATGAATCTAGAATTGGACTTGGGTTTTGACTCATTGCAACGGGTTGAACTGCTTACATCGGTACAAAATTCCCTTGAAATTCAAATATCCGATGAAATCGCAACAGAAATTTTCACAGTAGAAGATCTAATACGAGCAGTTGAGTCAGGACGCCAAGACAACACCTTTCAGGACGGAGCAGCCCCCATTTCTTGGAAAGAAATTCTTCAAGAACCCCTCAGGCCTGAAGATCAAAAAAAAGTTGAAGAAATCCTCAAGCCAAGACCCATTGCCAGTTTAGCTTTTTATCTAACAGCCAAAATTACATATCTTCTGACTAAATTTTTATTTCGTCTAAAAGTTAAAGGACTCGAACATCTACCCCAAACATACCCTTACCTAATCTGCCCTAATCACCTAAGTTTTTTAGATGCTTTTGTGCTAGTTGCTCCACTTCCCTATCGCATCATTAAAAGAATCTTCTTTTTGGGATACGCCGATTACTTTAACAGACCTGGCATGTCCCTTATCGCCCGACTGATCAAAGTCGTACCAGTTGATCCCGATTCCCATCTCCGCCAAGCACTACGCCTCGGTGCTGAAGGACTACGCAGAAACTTAATCCTTTGTGTTTTCCCAGAAGGGACACGATCAATTGATGGAAAGCTTAAAAAATTCCGCAAAGGTCCTGCCATTCTCGCAAAAGAGTTGGAAGTTCCCGCAATCCCAGTCGCCATCACTGGAACATACGAAGCTTTGCCAAGAGGAACAGGTAAAATACAGTTTCATCCCGTCACAGTAAGCTTTGGAAAACTACTAGGTCGATCTTCTGATCAAAACACCTACGATTCTCTCACCAAGGAACTCTTTCAGGCTGTCGATCAACTTATTCGCCAGCAAAAGAAGAGCTGAGCATTTCCAATAAGTTTCCATGGAATAGGTTGATCCAAAAACAAAAGATTGATTTAATCGACCTACTAATGTCGGCTTATACAACTTCAGTTAGCAAACTGCCGATTGAATCCCCCAAGGCTCATTTTGGATTTTTAGAGACGCTCTGGTTTCAAATTGCTGGCACTTTATGCAATTTGCGTTGCGAACATTGTTTTATCAGCTGCTCTCCAGACAACCATACCCTCGAAATGATGAAAACCCAGGATATTTTTCACTATTTGGATCAGGCAAAAGAACTAGGCGTGAAAGAAGTATATTACACAGGAGGCGAGCCATTCCTTCATCAAGATTTCCTCAAAATTTTAGAAAGGACTTTGCAAGACTTTCCTGTTTCTGTATTAACTAATGGGCTGCCAATTAATAACCAACGGGCAGATCACCTCGAAGATCTCTACCGCAAGTCGTGCTACTCGTTGGAAATTCGCATTAGCCTAGATGATTACAACGAAAAGCGTAATGACGCTGTGCGGGGAAAAGGCACTTTCCTCCAAGTTCTAAATGCCTATAAACGCCTTTATGACCGCGGTTTATTACCCATCTTAACGGTAAGTGAAATTGGAGACTATTTAAACCCTGCGGAAGTACCAATTGACTCCTATGAAAAATATATTGACCTGTTGCAATCAATCGGAGTCAAGCAACCCCGAATCAAAATTATTCCAGTTTTTGAAATGGGAATGCTGCCCATTCCAAAAAAGGCTGAAAAAATAAGTTCCCATATGATGGAAAACTATGACCATTCACTTTTGCAGTGCTCTTCTTCCCGAATGATAGCTGCAGATGGTATTTATGCTTGTCCAATTTTAGTAGGAGAGAAAAAAGCAAGAATGGCGCAAAATTCTCTACGAGAAGCCCTTAAACCCTGTTCTCTTTACCATGCAGCCTGTCATACCTGTTATTTGACAGGAATGACTTGCCGGAACTTCTAAAATCTCATCAAAGGAACCTCTTGGGTAAATAACGTGAACCAATATAAACGCTTAGCCATTTGTGGAGGTATCTATAGTAATTACTTGGCTCTTCAACAGCTGCTGAAAAAATGCAACAAATTAGGAGTAGATACTATTTTTTGTCTAGGAGATATCGGAGGATTTGGCCCTCATCCCGATCGATGTTTTCCGCTGTTACGAAAGGGACGAGTTGAAACTATCGCTGGGAATTATGACATCTCTTTAGCCCAAGAAAGGGAAGATTGCGACTGTGGTTACACGGACCCACGAGATAATTATTTCGCCCAAGCTAGCTATAACTACACATTTGCCCACACCTCCAAAGAAAACAAGGTTTGGATGAAAACTCTTCCATCTCAACAACGTTTTCTTCTCGGAAATCTTAAAGTCTTAGTGTGTCATGGCTCTCCTCGACAAACCAATGAGTTCTTATGGGAAAGCAGTACTCCCAATCATTTACTAGAAAATTTCGCTGTCGATTATAAGGCTGATGTAATTTGTTGTACCCACACAGGAATCAAATGGCACCGAACCCTACCTCACAATAAACATTTCATTAATGTGGGAGTTATTGGCCGCCCTGAAAATAACGGACATACTAATGTTTGGTTTGCTATTTTAGATCACGATGGAGAGCAATTCCGATGTCAATTCTATCCTCTGGAATATGATTATAAAAAATTAGCTACAGAAATACTGGAAGAGGGGCTCCCCAAGGAATTTGCCACCACTATTCAAACTGGTTGGTGGACTACGTGCCTGGAAATCATGCCATCTATAGAACGCTCACGATGTGCATCCATCGCTATGAAAAAGCGCGGGACAGCAGGAATAGGGTACTAATTAGACCCTGAGAAAATTTGTAATCTTCACCCAAGCGTCCTTACTTGCTGAAAACCCACTGAATTCTCCTGAAACTGCTCGTTATAAACGGTAGGATCACAAACACCAGCACGAGCAAAGGCAGAAATCCGTTCCTTGCATTTTCCACAAATGCCACAATGGCTATTGTGCACAGGAACAGGACAACTCAAGGTGCGCTCTAACGGAAGGCTTTGCCCCATACGCACAACATCCAATTTGTCAAAGTGGCGGAAGGGTGTAACGATATTCAAATCATTTTCCAAACCCTGAGACAAGGACTTTTCCATCAAATCAAAAAATTCTGGCTTCGCATCAGCAAAAGGATTCCCCTGCAAAGTGCCATGCGCAATTGAATTAATGCCATGAAGTTTACACCAAACTGCAGCCTTAGAAAGCAAGATGATATTACGTCCAGGAATTTGCCACTCTTCATCAGGCTCATGATAACTGGGCACATTCTTCCCTGTTGCATACCATCCTTCCCGATACACATCGTCCATAACAAAATCTAAAACCTGAACTGGTTGAATAGCAGCCTGCTCAATGGACTTTAGAAAATCTTGTAAGCAATTCAGCTCCGCCTCTTCCCAAAAAAGCCCACATCTAATATAGATAGGATAAATCTGCTCAAAACGCCGACAGAGCTCAACAAGCATAACTGCACTATCGAGGCCTCCACTGGATAACACTGCCACTCTACTAGACATGATGATCCGAGTTGTCTTCTTGGTATTCAGCAAAGGCATCGGGAGTCTCCCACAACCTAACTGCTACCACCGGAAGGCCTTTCTCTTTGGCAGCTTCAAAAATCAGTTGTGCAATATTCTCTGCAGTTGGATTTTCCCTCATGACAAATACCGGCTCACCTATATCCCGCAAAACCGTAACCATTGGGTCATCTTCACGTAAAAGCATCTTGTGATCGATTTCTCGGTCAAGAAACTCTTGGATATGCCTTTTTACTTCAGTGAAGTCATAAACCATGCCACGTGAGTCGAGCTTTTCTCTCGAAAGCTCTACCTCCAAAATCCCATTGTGTCCATGAGGATGGGCACATTTACCATCATAATTCATTAGACGATGACCATAACAAAAATGCAGTCTCTTAACGATTGTGTGCCTCATATAGACACCACACTTGAACCACCATCAGTTAGCATCACACTCCCTGTCTTTGATGTTGACTGGACCAAATGAAGCACATCAGCCGCAATAGCTTCTGGACCAGCTTCCTTTTTCAAAGGAATTTTATTGCGCAATTCATCCAAGCTCTTTGAGGTCATTTCAGCAGGAGCCACGGTTAAACCTGGAGCCACACTATTAACAGTAACTTCAGGATTTAACTCTACGGCCATGGCTTGAGTAATTCCATACAAGCCATACTTGGTGGCTAAATAAAGACTCCAACCAGGATAAGCTTGGCCTCTGACCGCTACCCGGTCAATAATATTAATAATTCTCCCCCAACCTTCTTCTTTCATAATCAGTCCTAAAGATATCCCAAGATAGAAAGGCGCGCCCATATGAAGGGTGTTGAAATATTCAAATTGTTCTCTGAACTGCTGAGGATTCCGATTAAGTCCACTAAGATCAGTCCTAGAAAAATCAGAAGCATTGTTCACCAAAATATCCACTTTGCCAAACTGTGCAACAGCTTCTTGAATCACTTTCTCACAAACATCAATATCGGATAGGTCTGCCTGCAGTGCTAAAACACGTACGCCCCGCCTTTGCAATTCTTCTTCCGTCTGCCTGGCTTCTTGAGCACTTTTCCGATAAGTGAAGACAATGTTTACCTCCTGAGCCGCCAACTCAAGAGCTATCACTCTTCCAATTCGCTTGGCACCACCCGTAATTAGAGCGGTTCTTCCCTGAATATTAGTTACACCCATCTCAATCTCCAAATCAATTTTATCTTAGTCTTTAACTCATTCCCCTAATTTGCTTTCCCGTCAGAATCCTGCAGGAAACCTTTGTGCTGACCGGTATTCAAAACACGATATGGCATCCATTACATACATTAGCAAGTGAGCATAACAAATAGTTTTTTAGGCCCATGAGCGCCTACCACGAGTGTTTTTTCAATATCTGCTGTACGACTAGGACCAGTAACTAAAGTCAGAGCGCTGCCTTCTTCTCCCAAACAGAGACGCTCAAACACCTCCTTACCGTTCATCAAAATATCTTTCTCCGAAAGAAGAACTAGATGAGAGGCAGGCAACACAGAAAGTAGACGACCTACACCAGAACGTACACTATGAACAATAGTACCAGTTTCTGCAACTCCAAATCGGGCACTACTTGCCGATATAGAAATTCGTCCAAGTTGCGATCTCTGATATTGTGTAGCACGTATATTAATTGGCATCTTTACTACTTGTCGAAAATGATAACTGCACAGAAAAGATGCTTGGGAAGCATCTTTGGTTTTGCCCAATACACATGGAACACCATGCTTATCTAGCATATCCTCCGTCTCCCAATACATCTCAGTTGCATTTGCCTCCTCCATAACTCGTGTTAATAGGCCAGCATGCTGATCAGGTTGACGACCATCCAAAAAAATCCCTCCTACTTTTTTTAGCTCTTCTCTAAATTTGTCCACCCGTTGATTGTATTCAGGAAATTCCGGTAACGTGCGGGGCAACTCCTCGACTCTGGACTGAGCTAACGCCCCTTTAATTCTTCCTAAAATACTTAAACGACTCATTTTTCTTGCTTCCCTGATTGATAAAGATCTCGAAAGCTTTGCGCAGGAAAGATTGGCAGTTCACGATGTTCTGTCCATGGTTTTAAAAGAGGAATAAAGGACTTTAGCTTTTCCCTCTTTGACAAAATTTTGAACATAACTCGACAACATGCAGCAAGACGTTCATAGCGATATGATGATTGCATAATCCAGGACCACAACTGCATAGCCACTTTCTCCATGGGAAGCTGGGCTGCTTTGTTATTTTTTTCAATCTGGGTCTTATTGCGAAGCTTTAAAAGAATGTGAGGAATCTCAATCTTGACTGGACATGCCTCATAACAGGCGCCACACAATGACGATGCAAACGAATGTTCAGGAGCTTTTTCAACAGATCCTAGCTGAGGAGTCAAGATTGCTCCAATAGGCCCCTGGTAAGTAGAACCATAAGCATGACCCCCCAAGCGCTGATAAACAGGACAAACGTTTTGACAAGCCCCACAACGAATACAAGCCAGTGTTTGACGCAGGTAGTCATCTCTTAAAATTTGAGTTCGGCCATTATCGATTAACACCAAATAAAACTCACGAGGACCATCTATCTCGCCATTCCGACAAGCTCCCGTAAGACAGTTGATATAACTAGTAATCTTCTGTCCTGTAGCACTTCTGGTGAGAAGCTTGAGAAACACCGACAAATCAGACTGGCGGGGAATAACTTTCTCAATACCCATCATCGCAACGTGAATTTCCGGAACCGAAGCGGTTAACCGAATATTTCCTTCATTCTCTACGACCACAATCGTTCCGGTCTCCGACACGGCAAAATTTGCACCAGTAATTCCTATCTGTGCAGTCAAAAAATGATCGCGCAGAATCCTACGAGCCGTTGCAGTTATTTCAACCACATCGTCGGTAGCAGACATACCCACTTTCTCAACAAAAAGATTTGCAATTTCTCCCCGTGATTTATGGAGTGCCGGAGCGATGAGGTGTGAAGGAGTTTCCCCAGCTAACTGTACAATATATTCTCCCAAATCAGTCTCAATTGGATTGATACCAAATCGTTCCAAAGATTGGTTCAAGTGAATTTCTTCGGTGAGCATACTTTTGCTTTTGATTACCCTGTTCATTTGTTTGCGATGAGTCAGGTCGAGAATAAATTCAATGGCTTGTTGCGGGGTTTCTGCCCAAATTACCTTGCCGCCTTTTTCTTGAACTTTGCTTTCTAGTTCTTCCAAATAATAATCGAGACGAGACAAAGTGTGAGACTTGACCTGACGAGCGTGCTCTCTGAGTTCCTCCCAATTGGGCACATCAGAAACCGCTT
>CAZASS010000028.1:0-13753 GCA_964487835.1 uncultured Acidobacteriota bacterium
GAATCCGACCGCCGCCTCCAAACTCCGATCCATACAATGTATGGTTCCCCAAATATTTTTTGAGTGTTGAGTCGAGGTTTGCTATCATTTGGAATATGGGGTAATCTATTTTGGTGAAGGTTCCATCTTTAATTTTATTGGCAACTCTTTTTCTTAGTATCTGGCATTTGCCCGTTGAAGATGAAAATCTGGATACGCTAACTGGATCTTTTTTGATGGCTAGTAATCAGATTCAAGATCCAGGTTTTTCTAAGACGGTTATATACATTGTTAGACATGATGAGCGTGGAGCCATGGGGATTATTATTAATCGTCCACAGGATAAAGTGAGTTTTGCTGAAATTTCCAAGATGATGAACTGGGAAGAGCTATATACAGATGAGACACAGGTGGATGTTTTTTATGGAGGTCCTGTGGAGTTGGGTAGTAGTTTTTTTTTACACAGTAGTGATGTTCTTCTGGAGACAAGTTCCATTGTCGATCAGGGTGTGGCATTTACCACAGGTCCAGATCTATTAAAATCAATTGCTCAAGGACAAGGCCCCAGAAATTACATCTTTGCCTTGGGGTATGCTGGTTGGGTATCCAACCAGCTAGAAGCTGAGATTGCTAGAGGGTCTTGGTTAACCCAAAAAGCCGATTTGCTCTCCTTATTTTCCAACGAGCCGGGAAAAATTTGGGAGCTTTTGGTAGGGAAACGTATTTTTCGTCTTTGATCGAATCGAAGTTTTTGGAACTTCTGAAAATGGTGTGAAGTTTCCCCTTTTACCTTAATATCGTATTAATGTCGAACGACATAACAATGCTAGCTCCTAGAACTATTAGGACAGTTCCTAAAATCAAACGAAAGTTAATACGCTCAAGATCACGAAGAACGAAATATGCTACCACAACTGTGAACAGTGATTGAGTTCCCACTAGAGGGTCCACTATGGCTACTGGACCCCGATCGAGGGCCTCGAAAATAGAAATGAGAGCCATTGCACCAAGGATTCCGGAAACGGAAAATAAGACGTATGAGCGGGAAGGGGCGGAAAGTAGCTGGGGACGTTTCCAGAAGAGTCCATAGCCCGCAAGGGTTAAAAAGGCTACTACCTGATTAATTACCAGTGCCTCCACAACTGGTAGTGGTGTGGTGCTTAGGCCAAAGCGGCGAATGACATTTCCAACAGCAAACACTACTGCGCTCGTCAAGGGAATCCACAGTTCCCTTTTTTCCCAACCAGTAATGTTTCCTCCTTTTGAAAAGACAAGAGCCATTACACCAGAAACTAGTAAAATAATGCCGGCAATGAGTAAAGGTGGAGTTGACTCTCCTAGCCATAGAACAGCGATAAAGGTAGCTATAAGAGGGCGTGAGCTCAATACAGCCGAATTAATAGTTGCTCCTACACGGTGTACTCCGGCAGCAGTGGCGAATCTTCCCAAGGCAGTTCCAATGAATCCACCTACCCCAAAGATGCAGGCGGAATAAACTGTAAGATGGGCAATTAGTGGCTCTTTTTGCTGTGTGGTTAAGAGAAGAATTAAATATGTTAGGAGGGTAACCGATACCATGGTTAACGCACACTGCAGAGGATTACCTCCAATTGCCAGTCCCCGTTTATTAATGACTGGCACAATACCCCAAAAAAATGCGTTTAGTAGGGCATATGTGTATACCTCGGTGGACATATTATTATCAGTATTTCTTCAAAGACAAATACAAGATAATGCCTGAAAATTTGACGGAAGTCACCGAAGGAAAGGCTAATAAGAGATATTTTCTATTATGGAGTAAGGTGATATATGAAAGATTTGATTCAATAATCTAGGGTTAAGGTGAAAATTGTTTTCACAATTGCAATGGTGATGTGTTGTTGTTGTTCGTTTAAATAAGTAACGGGAGCTGCGATAATACGTCCACCGAGGCCGAGTCTCCACAGCTCTTCTCCAGTTAAGGCGTCAAGAGCAAAAAATTGTCCCTCATTAGTTCCTCCAAAGACAACATTGCCGGCTGTAGAGAGGAGACCACTTTCGATGCCTTGATAAACTTTATACTCCCACTTTAGTTCTCCAGTTTGGGGGATGAGAGCTCTAACGGCGGAAAAACCCGGATCATCTCCCATAGGTTGGTAGAGACTTCCATAGAAGGTATTACCGGGAACATATTCTGGTTCTTCTGCGCTTATAAAAAAAATATTTCCTCTTTCCAAAGCGGGTACATAGATTAGCTCGGTTATGGGGCTATAGGATGGAGAACGCCAGTTCATAGCTCCTGTGACCGCTGGATATACTAGGGTGCCTTCCTCACTAGGAAACATTTCAGGTTTAATTAGAGGGCGACCATTTTTATCAATTCCGTCATTCCAAGTTTGTTTAGCAAATGGCTTAGCTAGCAGAAATTCGCCAGTTACGCGGTCCAAGACATAGTAAAAAGCGTTGCGATTGGGCCATAGCATGAGTTTCCGAGTATGGCCTTGGAACTCAGTATCGACCAATATTGGTATCTGGTTTGAGTCCCAATCCCAAACGTCATGAGGAGTAAATTGGAAATGCCAGTGTAACTTTCCGGTATCTGCGTCGACCGCAATCACGCTGTCGGAGTAAAGATTATCCCCTTTGCGAACTTCTCCATTAAAATCTGGTGAAGGATTGCCGGTACCCCAGTAAATGAGATTCAGTTCTGGATCGAAAGAGCCAGTTAGCCAAGTGGGAGCTCCACCTGTTTTCCAAGAGTCTCCTTCCCAAGTTTCATTTCCGGGTTCGCCTGGACCTGGCACGGTGTGAAATCGCCAAGATCGTTCTCCTGTTTTGGCGTCATAAGCATCTAAAAATCCTCGGATACCAAATTCACCTCCTGCAATGCCTACAATAATTTTATCTTTGACGACTAGAGGAGCTGCTGTAATGGCGTATCCCGCCCGATGGTCAGCCACCTTTACATCCCAAATCACAGAGCCGGTTTTAGCATCCAGGGCAACCAGATGAGCGTCGATGGTTCCAATGTAAATAGTGTCACCCAGTATGGCAACTCCTCGATTCACTAGTCCACAGCAGGCATTAATAGGGCTTGGAAGGTCACGTTCATAAGACCAGAAGGGTCGTCCGGTACGAACATCCAGTGCAAAGACATCACTTGGAGGTTGACTAAGATACATAATCCCATCTACTACAAGTGGAGAGGCCTCAACCTTTTCAAACGATTTCATTTGAAAAGCCCACTTCAGTTTCAGTTTATTTACATTTTTACGATTGATCTGGTCCAGACTGCTGTAACGTTGGCTTTTATAGGTGCCTGAGTAGGTCAACCAATTGCCAGGATTTTCTTCTGCCTGGAGCAGATCTTGATATGTCACTTGGGCTAGAGCAGAAGCAGTGAAGATTAGAAAACAGGATAAAAGGGAGAAGTATTTCATCGTTGATTTGCCTTTCTGCGCAAAGAGTAAAGGTAGGCCACTAAGTCTTCAAGTTCGGTCATGCCAAAATTTGCCTTAAAGCTTGGCATTAATGATTGTTTTACTTGCTTGATTTCCTCTAGATCACGCTTCCATAAAGATAGGAGATTTTCCTGCATATCCATTATCTGAATAGAATAGGAATCTTCGTTTAAACGAATACCATTAATAGTTTTTCCATTTTTATTAATAATCTGAACTAACCAGTACTTCCGTTCTATATTTTGATTAGGATTCAAGATGGATAATTCCAAATGGTCTGGTGATCGTCGCCATCCGATGTCGCTGAGATCAGGTCCTAAACGTCCACCAATTCCATTGATCATATGGCACTGGGAGCAGTTTGACTTTTCCCAGTAGCTTCTCTTTCCCGACACAGGATCTCCAGGAAGATTGACAGGAGCACGATAGAGCGAACGGACAAAAGTAATAAGTTGCCAAATTTGTTTTTCAGGTAATGTGAAATGAGGCATTTCATTATTTGACCGGCCAAGTGATATGGTTGAAAAAAGATCCGAATCGGCTGAGCCATGTCGAAACTCTCCGCGAGTCAAATCAGGTCCTTCTCCTCCCGATCCGTCAAAGTTGTGGCATCGGGCACACTGTGTGCGGAATACCGATGCTCCCATAGCCTTATCATTTTCTGATGTGTGTGGGTTTGTTAATAGATCCCCTTGAGCCAACGGTAGATCCCCTTGAGCCAACGGTAGATCCCCTTGAGCCAACGGAAAAACAATCACACAAATGAACGCAAAAAGCACTGTCGTGCAGACTCTTTTCATAGTTCGAGGCCTCCACTTTCCCTAGTAATTTTTCTAGTTCCCAGTGTTTCCACATCATGGAGATGCAGAAGAACCAATTAACTGGTTTATATACCTACTTGTCAAAAGCCGTCAAGGATACTTTCTGTTTCATTTTTATAATCTATAGATCGAGTATTAGTAGATATCGATCAACAATCAGGGTGTTCGGGAAATTTTTTGTGTTGTATCGCATTGGGATTTAGAGAGATTTCTTAGCTATCTATAGTTTACAATGGGGGGTGAGAGAGTAATATTCAGAGCTTGAATTTGGGTGTGTTTAATAAACAGACTGAGGAGGATTTGTCGTGAATGTTTGGAAAAGCTTATTGTTGTTGGTTGTGGTGATTCTGATGTGGAGTGCCTGCATGTCTCAAGGGCCAAACAGTGAGGCCATTCCGATCGGAGCTTCTGTTCAAATTGAAGTTCCATTAGGCTTGCCTCCACTGGCGATCCCAGTTGGTAATCCTCCTACTGCTGAAACCATTGCTCTCGGTCGGCGGCTTTATTATGATCCGATGCTTTCGGTGGATGGCACAGTCGCCTGTGCCAGTTGTCACCACCCAGAAACTGGTTTTTCAGATGGAAAATCAGTTTCAGAAGGTGTAAATGGTCAGAAGGGAGGCCGCAATGCTCCTACTGTTTTCAATGCAGCCTATTTTACAACCCAATTCTGGGATGGCCGGGCGGCTCATTTAGAAGAACAGGCTGAAGGTCCTGTTCAAAATCCAATAGAGATGGCGCACACTCTTGAAGGTGTAGAGGAAAGGTTAATGGATGATGCCAGTTACCGGGCCGATTTTGAGAAAGCCTTTGGGGCCGGCCCCATCAACTATCAGATGGTGGGCAAGTCTATTGCTTCTTTTGAGCGCACAATTATTAGTGGTAATTCCCCTTTCGATCGTTATTTTTATGGAGGTCAAGAAGAGGCCTTGAATGAAGCTGCTCGACGTGGTTTGGAGGTTTTTCTTAATCCAGAAAAGGGTAATTGTGCCGCCTGTCATTCGGTTGGGCTATTCACTGATAACCTGTTCCACAATATTGGAGTGGGTGTTGATGAGAATGGTGAATTAACTGATTTGGGTCGTTATGAAGTAACGCAACAGGATTCTGACAGAGGTGCCTTTAAGACTCCTTCTCTTCGAAACATCACCTTGACAGGCCCCTATATGCATGACGGAAGTCTAAAGACACTTAAAGAGGTGATAGATTTCTATGTAGGTGGAGGCAACTCTAACCAACATTTAGATCCGCAACTAAAGGTGCTGACACCAACTTCTGAAACAGGTAGAGAAAAATGGTCAAGGGACGATTTAGAAGCATTTTTAGAGTCCCTTACTGGAGAAATGCCTCCCAACGTTGATTCTCCTGCCGAGTCGCAATAGTTGGAGGCTTTATTGTTGTTTTTGGGATAGAGAGGTATTGGTTATGTCTAGAAAGAAAAGTGTGCCCCAAGTTATCGTCCGTTCTATTGGGGAAGGAACTCAATTGCAAATGGTTACCACTACTGGGAAACACTCCTATGTAATGGATGAACCTGAGATTAGAGGGGGAAATGATTTGGGTGCAGCTCCTTTTGAACTCTTTATTGCTGGCTACGGTGGCTGAAGTTTATTAACGCTACTGGGAGTAGCGAAGGCTAATTCGATCGTATTGCAAGAGGTGGAGATTCATTTGAGCTTCAAAAGGAGTATCCAGCCTAAGTTTCATAAGGACTATCATGGGGATCCAGAACGGCGTAAAAACTGGATTGTTCAGATTGTATCGGACATATATTTAAAAGGAGAAGTGACCGAAGAAGAGAAGGTGAAACTTCTTGATGAATTACAGAATTGCCCTCTCCACAATACTTTGGTGCATTCTCCAGATTTGGTAGAAAAGATTCATATTATTGAACCGAGCCAAGAACTTCCTGAATATGACTGAACAAAGACTTCATTCAAAAGAAGTTGCCCAGTTCACTCGGTCCTTGATATGTTTGAAGATATTGGTAAGGGTTTACTTCGGGTAAGCCAATAAGAGTTAGCTTAAGTTTTTAATGGAGAATATAGACAGATTACCTAGGTTGAACGCGCGTTAGTCTGTCAACAAAAAGAAAGGAGACATTATGTCATTTTCACTTCCAGATTTGTCATATGCAACGGATTCTTTGGAGCCTCATATTGACTCAAGAACCATGGAAATTCACCATGGAAAACACCATGCAACGAATATTGCAATTCTAAATAATGTATTAGAGACTACAGCTGATATAGCTGGAAAAAGCTTGGAGGATTTATTAGCCAACAACTGCGCTGCTGTACCTGAGAATATACGTGGGGCAGTGAGAAATAATGGTGGAGGTCACGCCAATCATTCATTGTTTTGGACGATTATGGGGCCTGGAAAAGGTGGCAATCCAGTTGGAAATTTAGCTCAAGCCATTGATGGGTCCCTGGGAGGATTTGAGCAATTTAAGGAAAAGTTTGCTGCAGCCGGCATCGGCCGTTTTGGTTCGGGATGGGCTTGGCTTATTAAAAATTCTTTAGGAGATCTTGAAATTACTTCAACTGCCAATCAGGACAGCCCGTTAATGGAAGGAAATTTTCCTATTATTGGTCTGGATGTTTGGGAGCATGCGTATTATCTTAACTACCAAAACCTGCGTCCTAATTATATCAATGCTTGGTGGAATGTAGTGGATTGGGGTGCGGCTGAAGAACGTTTTAATTCTTAAAATTTTCAGTTGTAGCTAGATCTAGTTAAGAAATTTTGAGTGTTCATTCCCCTTTTCTTCTGTCACTCTGATGGAAGAAAAGGGGTTTGTTTTTGTTCTTGAAAACTTATTTCCCCTTTTCCCATGTTATGTTTTCTGAAATAACAGGATGTTGATTCCATTCCGATATGACCGTGATTAAAAGATGATCGAAAATTGAGCCTTCAGTGTGTCGCAGAACCCTTTTTTTGAGTTTGGTGAATTGTAGTAATGTACTGTGTTATAGGTCCAAATTTGTGCAGTTGATGTTGACTATAATACTTGTGGTTGTGCCAATCCTTTTAGTAGGCATGTTCATTGCTTGTTGGTGTTTGGTTCCCCGCTTGGAACAAGTTTTACTTTTCCGTCCAGTGAAAGAGGTAATTTCTACTCCCTCTGATGTTGGAATTGCTTTTAATCAATGCCGTATCGAGACTCCTGATGGCTGCCAGCTGATTGGTTGGCACATGTGTCCTTCATTGCCTGTGGGTAATATCATCTATTTTCATGGTAATGGTGGCAATCTGGGCATTCTTGTTGAGATATTTCAAGCTCTCTACAGCAATAATCTGCAGATTCTAGCCTTTGATTATCGAGGTTATGGATCGAGTACAGGAACTCCTTCTGAAGAAGGTTTATATCAAGATGGTTTGGCCGCAGTTCGCTACTTTCAAGATCATATTGAAGGTGGAGATTTGCCAATAGTTTATTGGGGTAGATCTCTTGGCAGTTGCGTAGCAGCCTATGTAGCAAGTCAAATATCTAATGATGGTTTAATTATGGAGACAGCCTTCAGTAGTAAAAAGTCACTTGTCAGGTACCATCCGACGTTTCGATGGTTTCATCCATTTTCACATTGCAAGTTAAACACTATCAAGTATTTAGAGGATTGTTCATCTCCCTCACTTCTTTTACACGGTGATCAGGATCAAACAGTGCCTCTGGAAGAGGGAAAGAGTCTTTTTGAAAATCTAAACAGTCCTAAGAAATTTTACTGTGTATCGGGTGCAGATCACATTAACTTACACCGTATTGGTGGTGATTCCTATATGAGGACAGTAGTGCAATTTATCGATAGTTTAGCGTCTGACAGATCATAAAGTCGTGTGCTACCAGTAATAGTAATTTTCCCAAAAGATTAAAAAGCTTTTTGGTCATTTTTGAGCAATTGAAATAGGAGTTGTACAGCTTCCGGTAATAGATTAGTGGCATCTCCCTCGAGGCTAAGATCGGCAATGTGATCTTGGGCGGTAGGTCCTTGATTAATGATTATGTAACGAGCACCTTTTTCTTTGGCTCTTAAAGGGATAGAGGCAGCTGGTTCAACTTCTAGAGTAGATCCAATGGTGATTATCAGGTCGGATTGGGCTGCTGTTTCAAAGGCTTGGGCTAGCTTGTCAGTTGGCATTTGTTGACCGAAAGAAATTGTAGCGGGCTTAAGAAATCCTCCACACGGACAGGTGGGAGATTGGCCACTGCTTTCAAACTGTTGGAAAACAGGTTCTGGATCAGATAGTTTTTTGCAACTCTGACATTCTATTGCTCGGTTAGTGCCATGGAGCTCAATCACCTTTTCTTCTGAAAGTCCTGCCATCTGATGTAGGCCATCTATATTTTGTGTAATAACTATCTCTAGACGATTTGCTATATCTAGTTTTGAAAGAGCTAGATGCGCTGGATTAGGCTTAGCTTGAAGAAATTGTTTCCAACCCGCCAGCTTGAATTTCCAGTGAAGAATACGGGCTTCTTCAGAGGACATGAATTCGTTATAGTAAATGGGACGCCATTGTTTCCATAGTCCTTGTGGACCACGGAAGTCGGGGATCCCTGATCCGGTTGAGATTCCTGCTCCCGTGAAAGCGACAATCCGCTTAGCGTTTTTCATGTATTTTGCTAGTTCTTTAGTAGGCATGTGTTTTATTGATCATTTTAACAACGTCGATCAATTAATTTGCAGAAAACAGAAAATTGTTTCAGGAAAGATCAGAAAACTTATTCGAGGGTTCACATTTTTGTCTATGCTGGATCAAGTACTACGATTGGGTGAATAAGTTGGTTTTCAGTACTTTTTCCTATGGCAATCAAGTTATTGCCTTGAAATAGTCGGAAAAAATCTTTTTCATATGTTTTAGGTTTTGAAATGTCTACGCCGTGTCTAACTTCCTGTGATTGTTGATCGTCAAGGTCAACTCGAGGCAACTCGGGCAAAAGCATTTCTAATGGGAAAAAGGAATGATCCCATTGACTTTCAATTTGATTGCTGTCGATTGCTTGAGAGATTTCAAAATTTCCTGATCGAGTTCTGCACAATTTTTGAAGGTGGGCTCCGCAACCCAGTGCTTGACCAATGTCATGAGCAAGGCTGCGAATATAGGTTCCTGAGGAACAGTGGACATCTAAATCCCAGACCTTGTAGCTTTGTTTTTTTAAGAAAATTCGATTGATAGTAATGTTACGCCATGGGGGTTGTACGTGTTGGTTTTGGCGCGCTAGGTTGTAGAGGCGCTTACCTCCTAACCTGATTGCTGAAAACATAGGGACCTGCTGGCTGATATTTCCAGTAAATTGGGATAAAATTTGATGGGCCTGTTCTGAAGGTATTTGAGGAACTGGCGACTCTTTAATAATTTCACCTTCTTGGTCAAAGGTATTGGTAGTTATTCCAAGTCTGATGCTGGCAAGGTATTCTTTATCGTTAGTTTGAAAAAAGCGTGTCAAGCGGGTAGCTCGTCCAAGAACTAGAGTTAATACTCCACTGGCCATTGGATCAAGTGTTCCCGTATGTCCTACTTTAACTCCAAAAATTTTTCGAACTTTTTGCACAATATCATGGGAAGTAGGCCCACTCGGTTTGTTTATTACTAAGGCTCCATCCAGCTTCACGGGTAGCATTATAGTGGTTGTTAGAGAAACGATCTTTCGTTTGGGAAATAATTAAGTCTAGATCTTTATCGTGTGCCTAGTAAGTTTCGGAGATTTTTATTTTATTTTGGGTAAGCTGTGCAAACATTAAAAATTACACTATACGTTGTTTAGTGCAGCAACTTATCTAACTCGGCTATTACTTTTTTACTGATTTCTTCAAAGTCGCCTTCTAATGTCAAGCCTGCTGCGTTTGGGTGTCCTCCTCCATCAAAAATTTGGGCTACACCTGCAATATTATAGTGGTTCTTTGATCGCAGACTGATGCGATATCTTAATGATGATTCTTCTCGAAAAAAGGCTGCCAAGAGTACTCCTTCTACTGATAGGGCATAATTGGCAATTCCTTCAAGATCATTGGCATTAGCACCAGTTTCGTTGAGCATTTTTTGTGTCAAATAAATGGTAGCTATTTTGTCTTGGGAGTGTAGCTTTAGGGTATCAAGTAGTATTCCCAATAGGCGTATTTTGGCGTGGGGCTGATTCATGTAAATAGATTGAGCAATGGTGTAAGGATTAGCTCCACTACTAGCTAGTTTTCCAGCAATTTGGAATGTTTTTGCGTGGGTATTGGAAAATTGAAAGGATCCTGTGTCCGTCATAATGGCAACATATAGATTAGTGGCTATTTCAGGTGTTAGAGGGACAGAGAGATCTTGGATTAGATCGTAGATCATTTCTCCAACGGCTGCTGCGGTTGGATCGACCCAATTGAAGTGACCAAAATAGTTTGTGTTGGGATGATGATCTATGTTGACTACACAGAATTTATCCAGATTGGCAATTCCTGATCGTATTAGATCGTTGCATTCTAGGACAAACAATCCATCATAATCATCCTCTATTTGATCCGTAATTTGAATTATTTCAATCTTAGGCAGAAAAGTGTAGCTTTGCGGATGAGGATCGGCATGAAAAATGTGAGCAGTCTTTCCTAGTGTCTCTAAGGCCAGAGCTAAAGCCAGAGAAGACCCAAGTGCATCTCCATCGGGATGCGCATGTGAAGTAATGGCGAAACGGTTGTTTTTTTGAATGAATTGAATAATTTTTTTCACGATAGTTTAATCATGGTCAAAGATGTCGATTGTATAACGCAACAGATCGCTTCCCAGAATTCGTTCTGTTTCTCGAACAAGCTTTTCTGAAAGCTGTTCCAATTGTTTTTGGTTGGGGCCAATAGAAACGGCCCCTAAACGGGCTCTTTGCCAGAGATCCTGATGCTGAATTTCTGAGATAGAAAAATTAAATCGAGAGCGCAAGCGGTCCGATGTTTTGTTAATCACCCGCCGTTTTTCTTTGAGGGAGTGGCAGGAGGGCATATGAATATCTAAGGAGCAAAAGACGATAGGCATTTTTGATTTACACCACCACTTTTCCTATTAGGACAAGGGAAAGAAGGCTTTCGAATTATGAGAGGTTTTTCTATAGTTGTCCCGGTTTTCAACTTAAATCGGGAGTGGTTTCCTCTTGTTGAAAAACGTCAATTACATCACCGACTTTAATGTCATTAAAGTTAGAAATGGAAATGCCGCACTCATATCCTGCTTTCACTTCACTTGCGTCTTCTTTAAACCGTCGCAAGGAGTCTATTGTCCCTTCATAAATTACGACATTATCGCGGAGCAATCGGGCTTCCATCTTTCTACGAATCGTACCTTCTTGCACAAAGCTGCCAGCAATGGTTCCAAACTTGGGTACACGGAAAGTATCTCGCACCTCTGCTCGACCCATTTCAACTTCTTTAAAAATGGGCTCTAAAAGTCCAACCATGGCGCTTTGAATTTCTTCTGCGATTTCATAAATGACCGTGTAAAGACGAATGTCTACTTTTTCGTGTTCAGCAGCATCCTGGGCGTTACGCTCAGGACGGACATTAAAACCAACAACCACGGCATTGGAGGCGGAAGCCAAGAGGACGTCAGATTCAGAAATAGCCCCCACACCCTTATGAAGGATGTTGATACGTACTTTTTCTGTACTGAGGTTTTCCAATGTATCTTGGGTTACTTCAATGGAGCCTTGGGCATCCGCTTTCAAAATAATTGGTAGTTCTTTAAGTTCTCCAGAATCCATTTGAGTGTAGAGATTATCTAAACTAACAGGGCTGCTTGGTGCGAGTTCTTGTTGTCTGGTCTGTTGAATGCGGTAGTCGACGATCTCTCTGGCTTTAGAAACATTTTCAAGAACTTGAAATGAGTCCCCGGCTTGTGGCAATCCCTGTAGTCCTAAAATTTCCACGGCACTGCTAGGCCCAGCCTTATCTGTGGATTGCCCTCGATCATCGATCATTGCCCGAATCTTTCCATAAGCAGATCCAGCAATAAATGAGTCGCCAACTTTCAATGTGCCATTTTGAACCAGAACGGTTGAAACTGCACCACGTCCTTTGTCCAGTTTAGCCTCTAGTACAATGCCGGAAGCTGATCGATTTGCATTTGCTTTTAGTTCTAATATATCAGTTGATAGAAGAATCATCTCTAGCAGTAAATCTAGGTTAGTTTTTTCAGTTGCAGAGACCTCTACTGTGACTGTATCACCGCCCCAATCCTCGGGAATGAGTTCTACCTCGGCAAGTGCTTTTTTAACTCGTTCGGACTGTGCGTCCGGTTTATCTATCTTGTTAATAGCGACAATAATAGGGACTTTTGCGGCCCGGGCGTGATCAATAGCTTCTAAAGTTTGTGGCATTACTCCATCATCGGCGGCTACTACCAAGACTACAATGTCTGTTACTTCTGCTCCTCGAGAACGCATTCGAGTGAAGGCTTCGTGTCCTGGAGTGTCAATAAAAACTATTTCTTGATCCTTTGATTCTACCTTGTAGGCACCAATATGTTGAGTTATTCCTCCCGCTTCTCCCGACGCAACTTGGGTATTACGAATAGCGTCTAAAATAGAAGTTTTACCATGGTCGACATGTCCCATGACGGTGACTACTGGAGCCCTTGGAGTCAAATCTTCAAGTTTTTCTTCAACTTGCTCTTCTTCGGCAGCAGCTTCTTCAAAGGTGACAAAACTCGGGATGACTCCGTGGGCTTCACAAATTTCCTGAGCAATGGTTTCCTCAAGAGTGTGGTTGATAGTTGCCATTAGTCCTCGGTCAAAGAGTTCTTTGATGATTTCGTTGCTTTTTACCCCTAATTTTTCACTCAGTTCTTTTACCGTAATGCGTTCAGAAAAAGTTATTTCTCTAATTTCGTCAATGGTTTCAGCAGGTTTTTCTTCGAGTTTTTTCTCGGGAGCTGTTGAGTCAGGAATCTCAGCTGTGGTTGGTTCCTCTTTTATTGTTTCTTCCGCTTTAGGTTTGGAAACCTCTTTTTTCGATTCTTCGATCTGTGGAGAAGATGGAGAAGTAACTTCTGGTTTGGAAAGGACTGGAGGAGTTTTAGCACTTTTTGGAGGTTCTGGAACAACAGGAGTAGCTTTGACTGGGATTTTTTCTTGGGCGGATTGAATTGTTGGTTTCTCAACCTGTTTTTCTAAGTCGGTTGAACTGGGTTGTTGTAAAGCCTGTTCAAGCAGTTCGGTAGGAATTTGGGCCTCTACTGTTTCAATGATTGGCTCGTCTTCTATTGTAACTTCAGTTTTTTGTGGAGCTATTTCTTCTTCTTCTTCAATTTTGCGATAACTAGTTTTGCCTTTTCTTGGCTTTAAAGAGGCTGAGAGAGGACTGACAGATATCTGTTCTTCTTCTTTTTCTTCTTCTTCAATTTTGGTAATCGCTTTGCGAGGTTTTCCGAGCTGCTTGATAGTCTTACGTCCTTTAACAGGAGTAGCTTTTTGTTTGCCTTTCTGTTCTTTGGCTTTTTGTTCTAACTGTTGGTCTAGTTCAATATTAAGAAGACGTCGTCGAATACGAT
>CAZASS010000028.1:13763-14826 GCA_964487835.1 uncultured Acidobacteriota bacterium
GCTCTTTAGCTTTTTGATCTTCCTGTTGGTCTAGTTCAAGCATCATTTGAAGACGTCGTCGAATACGATCTGCAATGTCCTGATCTACTGGGGTGTCTGGAGAAGGGACCCAAACTCCAATTTTTTTAAGCTCTGAAATAACTACTGAATTCTGCGTGTGAAATTCGGTAGCGAGTTCGTTTACCTTCACCTGTTCCATTTCCATTATTTATTCCTCTACTCAGTCTCTACTTCTTCAGATTCTGGTTCGGTTGGATCCAGACCAACCTCTTCAGGTGACGCTTCTTCTTCAATTTCAGCAGGGAACTCTGCCTGTGCCAAAGCCACCAGTTTTTCAGCAGTTTTCTGGCCAATTCCAGGAATGGAGGTCAATTCTTCAACTGATTTGGAAGATAGTTCCTGAATTGATTCGATACCTGCTTCGGTTAATCGACTTTGGGTTTTTGCTCCTACCCCTTCCAGTGTTGAGAGAGAGCTAGTTGGAGCCGATAATTTATCCATTTGATCAAGAATTTCAATTTTCTTTTCTGCTTCGCTTGTGATGTTAATTTCCCAACCCAATAATTTTGAGCCTAGACGAACGTTTTGGCCTTTTTTCCCGATGGCTAGGGAAAGTTGATCTTCGGGAACCACTACTTCCAGCACTTTGTTAACTGGATCGGAAATCAAAACCCGAGCTATTCTAGCGGGATTAAGGGCATTGATAGTGTATTCACTAATATCGTCTGAGTACTGAATAATATCGATCTTTTCACCGCGTAATTCACGAATGACGGCATTTATGCGGCTTCCTTTCATGCCAACGCAGGCTCCCACTGGATCGACGGAATCGTCGTTGCTAGCTACTGCGACTTTAGCGCGCTCACCACCTTCGCGAACGGCATTTTTGATTGTTACAGTAGCGTCATACACCTCAGGAATTTCCATTTCAAAGAGACGGATCAGTAGGCTAGGATCGCTTCTTGAGACTACTATTTGAGGACCTCTGGTCAATCGGTGAACCTTGATGATGACAGCTCGAATGCGATCACCCATGTTGTAGATTTCCTCGCGACACTGCTCG
>CAZASS010000028.1:14836-17667 GCA_964487835.1 uncultured Acidobacteriota bacterium
CGTTCTTCCAATATCCAATATGATTTCTCGTCCTTCTACCCTTCGAACAATTGCGTTAACTAACTGGCCGATTTGTTCAGAATACTCGGCAAAGATTATTTCTCGTTCTGCCTCACGAACTTTTTGGGTAATGACTTGTTTGGCAGTTTGAGCCGCTATTCGGCCTAATTCTACTGTAGGTTTGGGAATTTCAATCCAATTGCCGATCTCAAAACTGTCGTCAATTTCTAATGCTTCGGCCAAAGACATTTCGGTGTTTTCATCTTCTACGTCTTCCACAATCTTTTTGATGGCAAAAACATCTATAGTGCCTGTTTCTGTATCGTAGCGTGCTTGCAGGTCCTCCTCACCCTTAAAGAACTTGTTAGCAGCAGCCACCATAGCGTTTTCTAGAGCTTCATGAATTACACTGGGATCAATACCTTTTTCCCGGCTGATTTGTTCTATATTTTGATTTAAGACGTTCCCCATTTATTTGTTACCCTCAAGTCGGCCAAATGCCAAGTTCTGTTTAATGAAATCGGTAGACCAGGTTAGCTTTTTTTATTATTCCGAAAGGGATTGCATATGTGGTTTCATCACACTTGAGACGTAGAATGTCTTTGGCAAAATTCTGAATGAAACCGGTGAATTTCTTTCGATTATCAACCTTTTCATTTGTCATTAGACGAATCTCTTTTCCCATGAAGCGTTCGTAATCTCCCCTTCTAAAGAGTGGTCGTTCTATTCCCGGAGAAGAAACCTCTAGAGTGTAGTTGTTAGGGATAAGATCCTCTACATCCAACAAAACGCTGGCATATTTACTGACTCGTTCGCAGTCTTCCAGATTTATGCCACTTTGTTTATCGATATAAATTCTCAAGAGGGAGGTGGATCCTTGAGGCTGATATTCTATGTGGACCAACTCTAGTCCTTCTGCCAGAACTGCCTTGCGGAGGATAGCTTCGACTCGAGTGACGATATCGATCATATGTGCCCCCTAAAATTAAATCCCCCTTAAAATAAAAAAGTGGGCCTGAGCCCACTTCCCGCCGCCGGGTTGTAGTCTGGAACAGTATACGCAATGCCTTGATTTATTTCAAGATAGTGACCTCTCCCAAGTTCTTGAATACAGGTTCGAATGTGTCTTTTGGTCCCGCAACGATTATTATGCAATCTTCCACTGATAGGTGCTTAGGAACAGTTCTTTTAAATTTCTCAATGCTTATTCGCTCAAGACGCAGACCGTAGTGAGAGATAAAGTTTTGACCAATCCCGTAGAGTGTGAGTTCCAGCAGCTGAGTAAGGTAGGATCCTGGTTGTTCTAGCGACTGGATGATTTCGTAGTATGCTAGCTGTTTTGCTTCCTCAAATTTTTCTGTATCGATGTGTCCTTCGTGTAACTCGTTGACGAATTCTTGAAATTTTTGGAAATAGGCAATAAGTTGTGATGGTGTGGCCTTAATGCTTAGTTCTAGGTATCCGGGCATTTTACGTGTTACGAGTTTGGATGATGCTTGGATTTGGCTTTGTGTGGTAATTTGCTCTGCCCATTCGGGTAGCAAGAGCATCAGATATTGTTCTAAAACCTTCAATATATAGTATTCATTGGCATCTCTTTCAACACTTATCTTTCCCCATCGCAACAAGCTTTCAGAATCTGGAGCATCAACTAGTAAAATTTTTGGTTGGTCGAGGACTTTAGGGCTCCTAAATGTAAATGGGACCGATTTTTTTCTTCGCCAAATTCCCCAGGCTCCCCCTATTTTCTTCTGCAAATAATCGGTATTTCCTGAATATTCAATAGCCAGTTGCGTTTGATTAGGCAGAAACAGTTTCCGATAATGCCTTTTGATATCAGTTAATTGCAGGTTGGCCAGTGTTGTTGAAGTGCCTTTAACCGAATGTTCGTAAGGGTTTCCCTGAAAAATTTCTGCTATAAAAAGATGTTTTGTTCGTAAGGTGAGTTGTTGAGATTCTTGTTCTACTTGTTGCACTAGACGATCTCTCAGTTTTTTAAATGTTTCGTCAGTAAATTGAGGAGCAACAATAATTTCTGCCAGTAAGTTAAGTACTTCGATTATTTGATCAGGAGGGGCACTTCCCCAAAAGGTAATCGCATCCCAACCTACCTGAAATTCCAGCTCAGCATTCATTTGTTTCAGAGATTCTCTTATGTGCTGACCAGTGCGGTGTTCTGTTTTTTCCAACATCATCTGTGTTGTGAGATAGGTCAAGCCCCATTTGTTTGCAGGATCAAAGGCAGCTCCATTACGGATCATTAGGACAAAAGAGTTTCGAGCATTGTGACTGGGAAGCACTAGAAACTCTAGGCCATTGAGTAGGGCTTGTTTATGAAATTGCGGCAGGCTGATTTGTTTGTAATTTGCTGAAAATAAATTGTTTGTTGGTATTGAAAATAGTAAGGTCAACCATAACAATCTCAAACCTATTTTAGGCAACATAGGAACTCATTGTAATAGATAATAAAGAGTATCAGCAAACAAACATACTGGAGTGTTTTAGCGGGTTGCTCGTCAATATTTGGATACGATACACTACACAACTGTGGTCGTTGGACCTAGTTTATTTATGATACAAGCGGCCAGACTGAGGAAATTGAGCAAAATCAAAGAAGTAAGATCCGAGATACTGTTGGCTTTCTTTACCATGCTCTTGGTTTTTCCTGTCTTGAGTTGTGGGCGAAGATCTCCACCTCGGCCAGTGCCTACCAGTACGGCTCCCGTCGAAACGGCTCCTGCGCCTTCTAATCTTCCTGTTCTATCTGCTCCTCAATTAGTTCTATCCATTGAACCTTCGGCGATTGAACCAGGAGATTCGGCACTCTTGCA
>CAZASS010000029.1:0-1253 GCA_964487835.1 uncultured Acidobacteriota bacterium
GCCATCATCAGAAAGGTGTGGACAGATAAACCTAAGTCCTTGGCCATTTTGATATGTTGTTCGGATATATCGGCTTCAGTGCAGTGGGTTGCAATTCGAGCTATTTGTGCACCTAGTTTAGCCGCCTGTTTAAGCTGTTGGCGGGTCCCAATTCCAGGGATCAGTAAAATGGCAAGTTGTCCTTTTTCTATTACTTCTGCTGCCGCTTGCAGGTATTTTTCTTCCGGCTCACGGGAGAACCCATACTGGATCGATGAACCTGATAATCCGTCACCATGAGAAACTTCGATTACCGGGACTCCTGCGCTATCGAGTCCAGCTGCTATCTGTCGAATGTCTTCTACTCGAAACTGGTGCGACATGGCGTGATCACCATCTCGAAGCGTGGTGTCAGTTATTTGAATTATAGAGGTTGGTTTACTAGGAGTCATTTTGTGTTGATGTAGATGGTTTTTGTAGATGGTTTGCCATTTCTTCTCCTACCCTGACTGCTGCAGCTGTCATAATATCTAAGTTGCCTGCATAGTCTGGTAGATAGTCTCCTGCACCTCGAATTTCTAGTAGGACTGTTACTCTATCTTCATCAAATAATGGTAGGGTTTTTAACTGGTATCCGGGTACGTATTCCTGTACTGCATTTACCATTTTTTTTACTGAATCTAATATTACTGGTTGATTAGTGTCGGTTCCCACTTGGGCATAGATTGTATTTCTCATTATGATGGGGGGATCAGCTGGGTTGAGGATAATAATGGCTTTTCCTTTTTGAGCACCTCCCAGTTCTACCAGTCCTCTGGAAGTAGTATCGGTAAACTCATCAATATTTTGACGAGTGCCAGGTCCTGCCGATAGGCTGGCTACTGTCGAGACAATTTCAGCATATTTGACCGGAGTAATATTGTTAATAGCTGCAACTATTGGAATCGTAGCTTGTCCTCCACAAGTAATCAGGTTGACTTTAGTTTTATTCAGGTGTTCGGACACGTTTACCAGGGGGACAACGTAGGGTCCTACAGCTGCAGGGGTTAAGTCGATTATTAGTTTTCCAGATGAGGCCAAAATATCAGCATGACGATAATGTGCGCTGGCAGTGGTAGCATCAAAGGCAATGTCGAACTCATTTGCATGCTCCATGAGTTCATCAATTCCTTTGTGTGTCGTGTTGTATCCTAACTTTTGAGCTAGTCGGAGTCCTTCGGATTCTGCAACAATTCCGACCATCCAAGTGAGCTCTAGAATATTGCTTCGATGAA
>CAZASS010000029.1:1263-1572 GCA_964487835.1 uncultured Acidobacteriota bacterium
GAAGTTTGTGCATCAAGTCAGTGCCAATATTTCCAGAGCCGATAATAGCTACCTTAATTGCTTTATTTGGCATTATTTTTTTGGAAGAGTAGTGTGGTGTTTCTTAGAAAATTCAAAGGAATCCCTTCTTTTAATTAGAAGATATGCTAGCTCTAATCTGACAGTGACATTCAACTCTGTTCCTTTATTCTTGTCAACCCTGCTTTTGTTATAACTTTTTTTGTCAAAGGGATTAGTAATGAACTTACAGATAAGTATTTCAAAATGGGAAACTTAGTTCTTTCTGGAAAACCTACCAAGTATAGAGTT
>CAZASS010000029.1:1582-17583 GCA_964487835.1 uncultured Acidobacteriota bacterium
GAAAAGGCGATAGAAAGAAGCAGGGTTTATCGCTAAAAATGAGTTGATTGATTATTTCTTGGAAAGGAATTAGACCGATGAAACTACGTATATTCCAGTTTGTTATAGGGCGGGCAGGGCTCTGTTTTTCACTTCTTCTTCTATTTCTACCAGCCTTTGTTCAAACGTATGGATATGGAAGTTCAATAACTACTAGCGCAATTGTGGTGTTAGCCGCCAATGAGAGAAATACTCTTGAGGTTAAGTGTGTTGATCAGGCAGGTAATCCCTTGAAGGGGATTAGAGTTGAAGCTGTAGAACTAATCAAAGAAAAAACAAAAAGGAAGAAATGTAATGCTGCAGGGGTGGCATATTTTAATAAACTTGATACAGGGGTGTATGAGTTAGTAGCCAGGCAAAAGGGTTTTGATCCAAGCCTTTATAATTTTGTACTGCTTGAGGGTGGTTCTAATGAGTCTGTTACGATGGTTTTCAAGCCTGGGAACAAGGATAAGTTACTTTATTTTGAAGACACAGTGGCAATGGAGCAAGCTCAGCAGCAACTAGGCCAAGGTTTTCAACTTTATAACGCGAGACAGTTTGCTCAGGCAGAGGAAGTGTTGAGGGCTTCGTCGGAGAACAATCCCTCTGATCCAAGGGCGTTCGTATTTTTATCAAATATTTATCTGCAGCAGGGCCAATGGGATCAAGCAAAAGAAGTCCTTGAAAGGGCCGTTATAGTTGCTCAAGGTCAGGTAAGAATTACTGCAGCTCAGTCTGAAGGGCAGACCAATCCCTATACACCTTTTTACCAGCAAGCTGTGGATCAGCTTAATAATTTACCAGCAAGTCAGCTTTCCTCGGAGGGTAATACTGCTTTACAAAACAAGGACTTTGAGACGGCAGTTGCGAAATTTCAGGAGTTGGTTGCTCTGAGATCTGATAATAGTGACTTTTTATTCAATCTTGCCACGGCTCAGGGTGGGTCTGATCTTTACGATGAAGCGCTAGAAAGTATAGACAAAGCTCTTCAACTCAAACCAACAGATAAAGAGTACATTAATTTCAGAGAAGGATTGATTGAAAACAGACAGAAGGCAGAAGTAGATCGTGCTCTAGCGGAGGGTGATAAACATTTCAAAGAGGGTAATTATACTGCTGCTTTGAAAGAATATATGGTGGGGTTGCCTTTGGTTCCCGAGAATGTGCAACACAGGATGTGGCACAAAATTGCCGAGACTCATGGTCTGCTTAATCAGCCGGATGAGGTGGCTCAAGCCTATCGTAAAGCTATCCAACTAGCTTCTGATAATTCTGAATATGTGGAGAGATTGGTAGAGCATTATATCTCTCAAAAACAATTCCAAGAGGTAATAGAAGTGTATGTTGCTATTTTTAATAAGGGATCTGAACCGGTAGCCAAGAGCCTGTTTTCCAAGGCTCAGGAGTTTGCTAGAAAGGCTAAACCAGAGTTGGCCCAGATAGCTTATGAGAAGGCTTTAGAGACTGATCCAGGTTATGTAGAAGCTATCTACGAGTTGGGGATGCTCTATTTTTATGATGTCAAGGACACCGTTCGTTCCAGAGAGATGCTGACACAATATATAGCCGTGGGAAAAGATGCTGCTCACATCAACAATGCTGAATCCGTATTGGCAGTTATGGACCTACAGTAGAAGTGCTGAAGACGAGAATTTATTTAAAAGCTTCTTATCTAAACTAGTCTTCTAATCCTAACAAGTGGAAGCGCGAAGCCTTAATCTTAAATCGTCGGTTGATTCCGATGGCTAGAAAGGTCATGGCTTCTAGTGCCCGGCAGTATTTGAGAGGACCGCCGTCAATCCAGCGTACGGTTGGAATTTTTTCCAAAATACTCTGGACTTGTTCTTTAGCTTCTTTTGAATCGGAGCAGAGAAACTCGTCACAGTCGAGTGTCAGGTGATGTTCTGCCAATAAATGGGCAGGCAGGGTTTTGAAGGCTGCCACAATAGGGGTATCTGATGGAACTCGTTGGCGTATATATTCAGCTCCCGAACCCTCTTCTAAATCAAGTAATTGAGGTCCTTTGTCAAAAACTACTGGCACAGTGACATCAACGAGAACGTGATGGGCCTTAAACTGATTTCGGTGTTTTTCCAATACAGCATCAGCATAAATAAAAGGGATAGTGAGGAACAAAATATTACATTTTTCTATTAGATCATGATTGTCTGCGCCCAGAATTAGATTTTGTCCGATCACTTGATTTAATTCTTGAGCTCCTTCCAAAGCCTTTTCTTCTGAGCGGGAGCCAAGATGAATTTGTAGTCCGGCTGCTGCCAGACGTAGAGCGATTCCGCGTCCTTCTTCTCCAGTTCCGCTAATCAATCCAATAGTTGTATCGTGACTCACTGAGGACCTCCTAAAAACTGTCTACATGTTGGCTAAAACCTAACAGTCTAACATACGTATTGACTCGGGAGGGCAGTACGTATAGGAGAGGGATACTTTACTTAGTGTTGTCGTTTACCTGATAAATTTCCAAGGTATTTTTGAATATCTGTATAAATAGGGCCAGTAGGAGTTAAATTGGCTGTATTTTTAACAAATTTCAACAAAGTAGGGAAATGCTCTCAAACAACTGGCTGTTACGACAAGAAGAAGCGCTAGTCCCAAGAAAGGGTAATAGTATGGAGAATTGCGTATATAGCGTTGGGTGACTAATTGTTGGCGTTCTAGAGAGTCAATTTTTTGATAGGCTTCCTCTAGTTGTTCTTTGTTTTGAACATCAAAGAATCCTCCGCCTGTTGTTGCCAAGGCTTCTTCTAGTTTCTCTCTATCGTTTAGATACCAAATCTGCAGACCAACCATATAGACTCTGACTTTTTCCTCTAAAGCTTTCTCTAGAGCTTCATAAACTGGTGGGCCGGCATTATTTTCTCCATCAGTGAATACAATGATAACGCCACGTGACTGGCGTTCTGGATCCTTCCAGTGCAAAAGTTTTAGTCCTTCGAAAATAGCTTTACCTATAGCGGTTCTTCCTTCTCCTGACAGTGTTCGGTAGTCTATGGATTTGAGGTAATTTTTTACATAGTCGTAGTCGATTGTCAGAGGATTTACTACATATGCTCTTTCAGAAAAAACTAGAGTTCCTACTCGGTCTCCGTCTCGTCCTTCTACGAACTGTCCAATGGCTTTTTTGACAGCCTCCATTTTAGTTTCATCCGGCCCATCTGATGGTGTTACGCCTTTGTGTGGCATTTATTCGTGCATGCTTGAGGAGAGATCTACTAGCATTACGATATTTAAGCCTCGGGAAATAACTCTTGTACGAGACAAAGGTAACACTGGATCTAGCAGGGTAAAGATTACCAGTATTAGTGCGGATATGGTGAGTATTTCCGGTAAGCGTATCCAACGGGAAGTAAAGGTAGGTAAATTTTTTAAGCGATCAACTAGGGAATATCCCAAAAAGCCTTGAAATCTTCGACGCAGCAGATAAGATCCTAATAGAATGAGAAGGAAAAATATCAGATAGTCAATATTTTGAAATTTCAGGATCATTCTTTAAATAGTTGTATTACTTGTGAGTGTATTTTTTGAAGCTCATTTTTGCCCTTTTCTCTACCTTCAGCGGAATATAAAACCGTATCTACAAATTCTACGAGCTTAGAAATTTGCTGAGATTCTTCCATTGGTTCTCCAGCAGCGAACAAGGTTTTTTGTATTTCACCAGAGGTTAGGGCTACACCTTTTTTCCCAGATATCTTTCCAGAATATTTTCGCAGAGTTTTGCCTAGATCTGCATATAGAGGTGTAACATCGGAATCCTTATCGGCACCATCCCAGTCAAGATTACGAAGTGATAGAGCACTTTCTTTGCGAATTTCCGAACGCTCAAGTTGTATTTCGATTGGTTCTCCTCGAAGTCGATTCAGGACTGTTTGTCCTACTGGTATTGCAATTAAGACTAGGCCAGATAATCCTAAAAACAGAGCAATCCAGAATGGTTTTTTCAGGTGATCATTTGTATCTATAAACTCACGAAGACGTATGGAGTCATCAGGTCTTACACTTCGAAAAGCGATTGGAACTGAGGGGATTCTCCACTGTTGCACTTCTAATTCTCCTAAAGCGTCTACAGGTCCTCCTTTTTGAATGTAGTGGAGGTCGAAGGGGGGGATGCGCCATTCTTCCTGTTTGATTTCATAAGAAACTAGTTTTAGGTTGATTTTTAAGAGGTTGGATTCTTCTCCTAACTCAGTCTGTGAAAAATCAAGGCCAATCAGATTAAATGGCTCCATTTGGAAATTCTTTTCTTGTAGCCTATCCACAATAATTTCAATGGAGGGCTTATAATTGACAAGGACTTCATAGGAAATATGCTCACCTACGAAGAAGGCAGTCTTATCAAGATTTATTTCTACTCTTCCAGGGGGGTCCTGAGCAAACAGTGTTCCCGTTAGGGCTAATGTGAGAAAAAATAGACAAAGATATTTTGAAAATTTCATCGGCTTCTCTTTCGTTCCAGGAAAAACTCCATTAGTGGCAACAATGGAGATTGACCGGTATTCAGAATTACCGGAATTGCTCCTAGCCTAAAAAAGGTTTTATGAAGAGTTTCCCGTTGGTTTTTCATTCCATTGACAAAAGTTTGACAATTTTTTGATGATAGACTCAAAAGTGTTCGGTTGCCGGATTCCAAATCGCGTAGACGTACATAGCCTTTAAATTCGGGCAGTTCGTTTTCGAGTTCATCTTCTATAATTATGGGTACTAAATCGTGACGGTCTGCAATTTGAGATATCAGTGGTTGCTGCAGAATCGATTCCATTACAATGAAGTCTGATAGCACAAAGAACAAACCAGGACCTTTGAGTTGCTGAAGACCATATTTGAGCAACAGTTCTAAGTCAGTTCCTCCTGAGCGGGGATTATAGTCCAATAGATCACCAAGAATACTCCAAACTTGGCGTCGTCCCTTTCGGGGTTTCCGATAGAGATCTATTTTTTGTCCGCCTGCGACAAGTCCTACGGACATGTTTTCTGATGCTGCTGAAAAACACAAGGTGGCGACTGCCTCGATCAATACTTCCATTTTACTGAATTTTTTACTTCCTAATTCCATCGAACGAGATAGATCAGCTACAAACATTGCTGTCATTTGTTTTTCCTCGTGGCATATCTTCAAGAAAGCCTCCCGGGTACGTGCTAAGGCACTCCAGTCAATGCGACGATAATCATCTCCAGCAGAGTATTTTCTGTGTTCGACAAACTCTAACCCTGTCCCACGCAAGCTACTTCGGTAGTCTCCCAATAGGGCATGATTTGCAGCTCGTTTGGTGTAGAGTTCAATGTAGGTTAGTTCCTTCATTAACTCTTCACGCCGAGTCTCTTTTTTTGTTTTAAGGAATGGGAACATGGTCCAATATCTCCCTAATAATGTCTGCGCCGGTAATGCCTTCTGCTTCTGCATGTACAGAACGGACAATACGGTGCTGCATTGATTCTACAGCGATAGCTTTAACATCCTCGGGCATTACAAAATCTCGATGTTCTAGAAAGGCAATAACTCGAACCAGTGCCAGTACATGCTGAAATGCTCTGGTGGAGACACCACTTAGAATTAGACCCTTAAGACTTTGTGGTCCTAAACTATCTCCACGGGTAGCTCGACCTAGGGCAACGATGTAGTGATGAACTCGACTGTCAACATGAATTCGGCCGATCGTTTCCTGTACCTGAAGAATAGTTTCGGGTTGTATAACTGCATTAATGCTGATTTCATTGAGAGGGTTGGCCAGTATACTGGCTTCTTCTTCAGAGGGAGGATAATCCACTACTATCTTCATAGCAAAGCGATCTATTTGAGCTTCAGGAAGAACATAAACTCCTTCCTGTTCTAGTGGGTTTTGCGTAGCTAGGAGCCAGAATGGTCTATCTAATGGATAGGAATTTTCCCCAATTGTTACCTGCCTTTCTTGCATTGCTTCTAGTAGTGCGCTTTGGGTTTTTGGAGTGGCTCGATTGATTTCATCAGCTAGTACGATATTGGAAAAAATGGGACCTTTTTCAGTCTGGAAAGTGTTGTTGTTGATATCGAATATACGTGTTCCCAGGATATCGGATGGCAATAGGTCGGGTGTGCACTGAATTCTTTGAAAACCTGCATTGATTGATCGTGCTAGCGCCATAATGGCCAATGTTTTAGCCAGTCCAGGGACGCCTTCTAACAAAATATGTCCACAACCTGATTTTTCTCCTTCATCTTGTTTGAAGGAGTAGGGGATTTTCGCAAAAAGCCCAACTAATAGTTTCCGAATGAGTTGGTCTTGTCCTAGAATAACTCGTGATAATTGTTCTTCAATCTGCTGAACTAATTCAAAAACTTCTTCTTTTTCAACGATCTGCAACTTATTACCCCCTTTCAAGCACCCAAGCTGGCAACAGAGACATTGCGGCTATCAACAAAAGGGGTTGATACACATCCACCCATTCTTGCTGATTACGGTAGCCAACTATTTCCCGCTCAAGAGAAACAATTTCCCGAAGAGCGGTACTGATTTCAGATCCTTCATAGGCGCGATAAAAACGCCCCCCCGTTGTTTCCGCTATACGGCGCAGAGTTCCCTCGTCCAACCGACTGATTTGCCGAGTGCCGTGAGAGTCTTGCAGATAGCGGACAATTCCGTCTTTAAAGAGAACTGGAATGAAACCTCCTGCTTCGGATCCAATTCCTATAGTATAAACCCGTAGGTTTTTAAGTACGGCTCTATTAATGGCCTTTCGTAATTCTTCTCCATGATCTTCCCCATCAGAGACTAGCACCAATACAGGACGATTTCTCTCTATTGTTTCATTTTCTTTGGCACTTTCAATTACTTGAATTCCGCTATTAAGTGCAGAACCAATATTCGTGCCCTTTGGTAGGTTCTGATAATTTTGATTAATAGTCCTGTTTTTCATCCAACAACAGACAACAGGAGGGTCTTTGAGAAAGTCCAAATAGAAGAGGAGGCTTCCAATATCAGAAGTTAGATAGGATCTTATAAGACTTGGTCCTGTAAAGGTTACTAAACCTACTCGGCCAATCATCTCTTCTCCTGTGGTCATTTCTCCAATCAATTGGCCGGCTCTTTTTAATCTAGACGGAAGAATGTCCTCTGATTGCATGGAGGGTGAATTATCAAGTAAAAAGACTAAGTCTAACTTGCGAATTATTTCTTGGGCAT
Organism: uncultured Acidobacteriota bacterium; assembly: GCA_964487835.1. Taxonomy (GTDB): domain Bacteria; phylum Acidobacteriota; class UBA6911; order RPQK01; family JADFOI01; genus JAUXKG01. The sequence goes on from CAZASS010000029.1 coordinate 8,776, forward strand.
TATTAGAAAGTATTTGAGGTCGAGTTAGTGCCAGTACAGCAGCAGTTACTGAAAGTAATAAGAGAATCAGAGACAGCAGAGATCGGCGACGAGATCCAATTTTAGATACTCTGTCTAATGGGGAGTCGAAACCTAACTTGTCCCCTGTTTTTTTTAGATAGTGCAGATGGCGCCAGCGGGCCAAAAAAACTAAGGGAATGACAATCGATAGGTATAAAACTTGAGGGTAGAGAAAACGAACTGTATCTGACATTTATTTGTGCGGAAAGTTAGCCCCACTTTTCTAGAGGGATTGCTTCATCCTTATTGCGGATCTTTTCTCGCACTTCCTCAATCAAGAGTTCTAACTTCTCATTTCCTCCCTGTTCTTCGGTCAAGAGGAATTTAACCAATTCATAATTGTAACGGGCATCCCAACTTAGCGCATCCAATTCTAATGCCTTTTGGTATTCTCGGAGAGTGGCATATAGGCCGTCTAACAGAGCAGAGGGCTCTTCTTGCATGATACTGCGTCTGAACAGGACATTCCCGTACCATTCATGGTATTGCGAGTCATCATCAAGGAATGGATATTGGCTGCTCAGGCTCTGCAATAACTCCAGCCCTTCTTCAAATTCTTTATGCAGGTAGAGAATTTGGATTTGTTTGAGTGCTGTTTCGCGAAAGGGAAGCCTAAAGATAGGCACAGTGTTTGCTAGTGTTGAAAAAAAACTTTTCTGGGCTCCTTTGTATTTAGTCAAAGCATCTTCGGGGCGTCCATTCAAAAAATCATCGTTGGCCTGACGAATGGAGTGTATCCAGTAAGAATAGGACAGGAGGAAAAAACAGAAAAAAGCTCCCAAAATTAAAAAATTACGACGCGATAAAAGTTTCATTTTGATTGCCTAACAGGTACAACAGTTTCGGTTTACATTCTTGAGTGGTGGAACCTTCCATTCATGCGTAAGCTGATTTAAGTCTTCCTGCCCTCTATCCTATACCAGAGGAGAACCTGATGTATATAGGATCTGTTTAAGGTCTAAGACCAACTTTCTGCCATATGTCGCCACGCCAAGATTTTTCGTTCTAGATACTCAGCGCCCTGAATGATAGTCAGACCTAATAGAACCACCAATACAATGCCAGCCAAGAGCCGGTCCATTTGAAAGGTGGAGCCGGAATCGATAAGGAATCTTCCCAAGTTGGTAACACTCATTAGAATTTCAGCTGTGACTGCTCCTCGAAGGGCCCGACCAGCTCCCAACCGCAGACCTACCAAAACATATGGGAGTGCGGAAGGAAAGATCACTTTACGATAGATATCCTGCCGTTTCATGCCGAAAGAATTCGCCATTTCAATTAGAGAAGAGGGTACTTCTCGGACTCCAGTAGCAGTATTAACGATGATGACAAATATAGCCCAGATGACAACTAAAAATAATCTGCCTCTGAACTCGAGTCCGATATAGACTCCCAAGATGGGGATTAACATGGCCATAGGTGCAGAGTAAGCAGCGTTAACAAGGGGTTCAATAGTGTTTTTAGCCCAAACAGAGACGGCTAAAGTAAAGCCGATTACCACACCGATTAACACCGCTAACACGTACCCAACTATCATGGTATACAGGGTTCCAGAAGCAGCCTCTACCAAATCGCCCGAGCTTATTGCTTCAAGAAGAGCAGGAAACACTTTGGAGGGAGGTGCTAAGGCAAACATATCGGGTCGAGATCCAAACCATTGCCACAGTGCTAAGAAAACTAAAAAAGAAAGACTTCTCAAACCTTGTTTTATCAAATTAGCTTTAATTTCTTCTGAAATTTGAAATGTTTTGTCCATTGTAAGATTCATTACTGCCTTTTGGTCTGGGTACCTAAAATTCCAGATGTTTCTGCCCAAGGGGTTAATTTTTCTTGCAAAATGATCAACAACTGACTTGAGAGGGCTCCAAAAAGAACGATCCACATTGCTAAAGAGAAAAATTCTGGTAAGTTTCGGGCGAAGCCAAGGTCCCATAGTCGTTTACCTGTGTCTACGATGATCCACAATTCGGCGATAATCATTCCTTTAACTGAATGTCCTAAACCTAATCGTAATCCTGCAATAACGTACGGTAGTGTGGCAGGTAAAATAATTTTGCGGAACACTTGAAAACGCGGTGTGCAAAAAGCAGCTGCGGTTTCCAATAGATTAGGATCGACCGCTCTAACGCCAGCAGCTGTATTGATAATGACATAAAAAATTGAAAAGAGAAAAACAACTGCTACTCTGAACTTAAATTCGGTTCCCACTAGGATGATTACAAATGGAAGCAAGGCTTCCATTGAGGTTACGAAAAGGGCGTTTACATAGATGCCCAAGATACAATCAATTATTCTAGAAGACCCCATTAGAAGGCCTATTGGGACACCGACTATAGCGGCAAGAGAGAATCCAAAAAACATTTGCAGTAATGATCCGGACAGAGTTGCCAGGTCTCCATTGGTAAAGGCAGAAAACATGCTGATTAATACTTGGCTGAATCTGGGGAGATTGTAGGGGCCCACTACCATTCCCAGTATTTCCCAAATTAAAAGAAGAAATCCCCAGACTACTATGCGCTGAAACCATTTTTGATCGCGTAACCAATTTCTCGGTTGGTCGGTTTGGAAGTTTTCAGAAGGACTCATGTGATTTTTATTTTCACTTATTCATTTGTTAATTTTTAGCCTAGGTTACTGCACTGTCTTTGAGAGTTTGGGAAACACGAGCTCTCATTTGGGTGAATTCCATAGAATTGCGGAGATCATCTTGGCGAGGTCTAGGGAAATCCACATCCACAATATCCACAATTCGTCCGGGACGTTGCCCCATTACAATGACTCGGTCAGCTAAGAGGATTGCTTCTTCGATGTCATGTGTGACAAAAAGAACTGTTCTTTTTTCAATGGACCAGATCCTCATGATTTCAGCCTGCATGCTTTCCTTGGTCTGAGCGTCCAAGGCGCCTAAAGGTTCATCCATAAGCAAAATTTCTGGTTCGATGGCCAACGCTCTGGCTAGTCCAACCCGTTGTTGCATCCCGCCTGACAACTGTGAAGGGTAGGAGTCTTCAAATCCGTCCAATCCCACCATGGAAATGTATCGCATGGCCCGTTGGTGTCTGTCTTTCTTACTAATTTCTCTGGTTTCTAAACCAAATTCGATATTACCAAGAACGGTTCGCCAAGGAAGTAAATTGAATTGTTGAAAGACCATACCTCGGTCAAATCCGGGACGATTAACAGTGTTGCCTTTGATGAGCACTTGTCCTGAGGTAGTGTAAATTAGTCCGTCTACAATTCGAAGCAGGGTTGATTTTCCACAGCCGCTGTAGCCAATCAAACAACAAAATTCATGCTCTTCCATCGTAAACGAGACATTATCTAAGGCGTGCACACTCTTTTGGTGACTGACGTATGTTTTGCTAATATTCTGGATTTCCAGAAAAGCCAATAGAGTTCTCCAACTTGATAGCTAGGCTCGTAGTTTAGATTTAATCTCCACACAAATCGAGTGCGGTCAGAGCAGAGCTCTGACTACAGGCTACTAGAGCCGGCCGATCGTAACTACCAGTTCCCTGTACGCTCGCCTCTCCTCGACCTAGTCCGAATGTCAAAGAGGGAATCCCTGAGGAATTGAAGATATTGGTATCTCGCCACATACTGGTAATTGCAACTTCTGGTTGAGGGGGAGTACCTCCGATCACTGTATCGTAGCCTTTAGCAACTGCTTCGGAGAGGGGTTCTACGCCTACTCCCTCGTATCCTGGTTTGGCCATGAAGCATTCTACTTCTGCAGATGGATCAATTCCTTGTACTAGTGAACGAACTTCTTGGACCACCGCATCCTGATCGGATCCTGGAACAGTACGAACATCCACATAGATATTGCAGACTGGGGAAGCACGATTAGGCCTGTATGGAACACCACCGCGTACGGCTCCTACCTGAGATTTAGGTCGGACTGGACCGCATACGGATTCATAAGAATTTCTTTCCTCATAATCGATTGCCCAAGCTTCCAGTGCACGGATGACTTCAGCACCTTTGACCAAGGCATTGGGATGTTGGGAGAGATTGTCTCCACGGATCAAACGAGGAGTATACATGTTACGGCCTCTAAGGGTTATCTTCACATAGACGGCACCACACTCTACCCAAGACATGCCCCATCCAGTGGCTTCAGCAACTAGAGCGTAATCCGCTCTAATCCCGTGATCCACCATGTATCGACTTCCCAGTCCTTTGCCTTCATAAGTCATTCCCTGGTATTCATCGACTGGTGACTGACCTGTTTCGCCTACTACTGAGGTTAGGATGACATCACCTGAGAGGGGGACCTTGGCCTCTTGTATGGCTTTTCCCATTATCATAAAGATTGCCATCAAGCCTCGGTCATTGAGAACTGTATGACCAAAGAGTTTATCTCCTTCACGCCATCCACCGACCTTGTTGGGGTCGGGGACATCCATCAACCGATCGTAATCATCTCCGCTAATTTCTGTATCTAAATGTGCATTAAAGATAAGACTTTTCCCAGAACCATCTCCAGGCAAGCGAGCAATTACGTTGGAACGGTCAGGTACAAGCTGTTGTTGAAATGATGAAATGTCGTGTCGGCCGTACCAAGCGCTGACTGCGTCGGCAACGGCTTTTTCATATCCGACTGGTGCAAAGGTGTTGCCTAAATCTAGGCACAACTCAGCTAAAAGCTCTCCACTGTCCTGAATACGACCTAGGACTTCTTCGCGAACAGCTTGACTAATTTTATTCTTGGCCATGTATTTCCTCCGATTATTTTTTCTATATTCCGAGAGGATGCATCATAACAGATGAACCCTCTGTTAGTTGTCTTTGATCTTGAGTAACTCCAGAGCTCTTTCTAAAGGACGTCTGTCAATGACTTCCTCTGGATTAGGTATATTTTTTAGCAGTCCACTTGATCGGCCCAATTCTGCCATAAATAGAATGGATTCTGTATCTAAGCCACCATTTTTTGGCCAGAATTCATAGGTGGAAATAATATTAAAGATTTCTCTTAGTACCTTTTCATTGGGTGGTTCACCAACAAATTGGTTGACAGCTGAGACAAAAAGTCCAAAATCCTTCGGTAGTTCTCGTGATGCCTTAAGTACACTGGCACAAAATGCGCCAGCCAGTTCTTGGTTTTCATCTAACCATTGGGTTCGTGCTGCGTAGGCTTTCTTTATAAACATTGGAACATCTTCATATAATGAACTAATGGCTACGGCGTCTGGAATTTGTTCGTGCAGTTGTCTTAACTGTACGAGGTGAAGAGCAGTCATATCCACTTCGTTGGCCACAAAAACTGAAGCACGAAGTCCTGAAGATTCTAAGACTCTGAGGTTAGGAATGTCGGCCACTGTCTGACTTATTCCAGCTGCTTTAAGCATAGCATTAAGGGCGGCACTACCTGCACCACCGGGACTGTCAATAGCAACGCGCACATTAGGATCAAATAGTTGTTCCACTTGATTAATTCCACCACGTCCAGCAATGACGTAATCGTCTAAATTTGAAAATGGACAAAAGGATTTGAAATCCTGTCCAACTTCACGAAGGAGTAGGTTGGAAACAAAGGATCCCCCTACAATGGATGTTTCTCTTGCTAACACACTCTGAGCTGCTGTGGCGTGTGACTCAAAGGTAAGGAAATCATCTGCAGTAATATCTAGCGCAAATTCAGGACCATAGTGGATGGGTCCAAAGATGGTTTGTACATCTGAGGGTTTAATGGGGGCTGTCAGAGAGATTCGAAGTCTTTCTGAATTGGTGTCAGTAATGCCACAGCTTGATGTGACTGTTATTGTTGTTAAGATGGCCAAGATTAGCACCATCCTATAAATTTTATTCTTCAAGGTTGTCTCTATCTTTTCTACTATGTTTTTTGTTCTTATTTGACCCTGTATTGTTATCGATCTAGTTGATTATGTTTCCAGTCAGAATCATAACATAGGGATTTAAATTCCACCGTTGTGAATCTTTGAAGGGTAAGGAACTAATCAGTCTGTCTGGGACGATTCATCTCGGTAGGACATTAGTCTACTATCAAATCGACTTAGCACGAAGACGGTGGACAGGGCACCTAAAGCCAAGACGCCCATCAGGACAAAGGATGTTTCTACCGGAACTCCTAGCCAATGTGAAGCTAACAAACCGAAGATGGCAGGTGCCAGAAATTTACCAAAATTTCGGACACTTCCGGTAGCTGCAATAAACCCCCCCCTCAGGCTGGCAGGAGCAACTTGAGTCATCATGGCATTTTGTAAAACACCGTAGGCTCCATCACCCATTCCAAATAGGAAGCAAATAAGCATGACTATAGGAGGGGAAGTTACAACTGAGAGTAGTATCAAAGGTACTCCAATGAGAACCAGACTAAATCCCAGAAGTCGTGAAGGGGCAAATCGATGGATTAGTCTGCCTGATAAGGCTGCAGCTGCGGCTCCAAATAGTGCTGATCCTCCTAGTGCTACACCTACAAAAGTAGGAGAGAAACCGCGCTTCGCTACAAAAAGAATAGGGACGTAGGTTAGAAAGGAAAATTTAAATAGAAATCTCAGAAATCCAGAGAGTTGAATAGTAATAGCTCCCTTGTCTTTCAGTATTTCTAGTAGTTGGTTCCAATAATTTGAAAGGGGGTGTTGGGAGGGTGAGTGACTTGGAATGAGAAACCATCCTACCAGAGCCACTGGTAAAGCAAATAATTGCAGGGCGAAGGGGGCATACCACCCGCCTATCACCACTACAAAACCTCCAATTACTGGTAAGACTGCTTCGCATATTGTGAGGGCAGTGTATCGAAATCCTTGAGCAGTAACTTGTTCGGCTCCACTTCGAGCATCTCCTATCATGGTAATAGAAAGGGGATGTACAGCGGCAAAAGCCGATCCTTGTATGGCTCGAATAATACAAATTACTACAAAGGATTGGGTGAAAGAGAGGGCCAAGCCACACAATCCAAAGACAGTTAATGAAACTACAAAAACTAACCTTCTGCCAAAGCGATCGGCTAGTAGTCCAGTAGGAAAGGCCAGTAGAGCACTGGATAGAAAATACATGCTGCTGACCATTCCAATTTCGGAGTCCGACAACCCTAGTGTCCGCTGCATTTCTGGAAGAGCAGGAAGGATGGGTGCAATCCCTGTCAGGATAACTCCCGAACTCAAAATAGTCAGCCATATCGGAGCACGTCCCACTGGGGAGGCACTCATACAGATTGTCCTATTTGATTGTTTCTAAATAATAGGACCAAGTTAGTCACTTTTAATGTCATTAGGTGTAGTTTCTTCAAGACGAGTACTCTCTTCGAGCAATTCTGCAATATCTAAAACTTCTAAGGAACCGTCGGACACTTTGGTTTTGGCAGCATCGTCAATCATAGCCATACAGAAGGGACAACCCACAGCTACCCGGTTGGCTCCGGACTCAATTATTTGTTCAGTACGGGTATGACTCATTCGTTTTCCAGTAGTTTCATCCATAAATGAAAAACCGCCGCCACCACCGCAGCATAGACTTTTTTCTTTACTCATCTCCAACTCGATTTGGTGACCGTTAGTGGCCGAATCAATGACTTGGCGGGGCGCTTCGAATTCCTTGTTGTAGCGGCCTAAGTAGCAAGGATCATGAAAGACGGTTGTATCGTCTGATTTTTGTTGGGGGGTTAATTTGCCTTCTGATACAAGTTTGGCGAGAAATTGGCTGTGGTGAGCAACCTTAAAGTCTCCACCAAATTGAGGATACTCATTTTTGAGACAGCTAAAACAATGGGGACAGGATGTAACAATTTCTTTTGTTTTGTGGGGTTTTAAAGTATCAATATTTTGACGTGCTAACGTTTCAAATAGGTATTCATGGCCAATTCGGCGGGCTGGATCGCCGCTGCATCCTTCTTTGGTTCCCAAGATAGCAAATCGGACACCTGCTCTTTGGAGACACTTTGCTACTGCGCGTGTTGTTTCTTTGTTTCGCTCATTGAATGCACCAGCGCATCCTACCCAGTAGAGGACTTCAAAATCATCTATTTCCTCGGTTGATGGAATATTTAACCCTTGGGCCCATTCAGTTCTTGAGGAATTTACGCCGGAGTAAGGGTGTCCACGTGCCTCTAAATTTCTCAGCATGGCCTGCAGATCTTCGGGAAATTCAGCCTGTTCCATAACCAAAAAGCGGCGCATATTCATAATCATAGGAACGGGTTCAATCATTACTGGACACTGTTGCATGCAGGCTCCGCAAGTGGTACAGGCCCAGAGAACGATGTCTTCTATCACATCGCCAAGAAGAGTTGTCTGGCTAGGTGAGATGTTAAGTTGGTCTCTCAAATTAACCGTAAGCTGTTGTGGTGAAAGAGGTTTTCCAGTTGCTAGTGCTGGGCATACTTGATCGCATCGGCCACACTGAGTGCAGGTGTGCAGATCCAGCAACTGTTTCCAAGTGAAACTTTCAACTTCTGTGACACCAAAAGTTTCTTTTTCCTCGTTTTCAAAATCGATGCGGTGTAAATCGTTTCCGAGATTTAAATTGGAAAAAAAAACATTTGGAATGGCAGTAATAATATGAAAATGTTTGCTGCGTGGAAGAAGTGTAAGAAAAAATAGGATTGCACAAACATGTGTCCAGTAAGCTAGGCTATGAATATGTCCGGTTAAATTTTTTCCTGTGAGGCTAATAACTGGAGCTAAAAGAGCTGCTAATGGGCCGGATTTTTCAATATCTGAATTTAGAGACAGAAAGGCGGAGTCGAACAAAACATCACTGGCCATGATGACGAGTATCATGTAAAGA
>CAZASS010000030.1:0-13611 GCA_964487835.1 uncultured Acidobacteriota bacterium
GCTTGAGGAAACTTTAGAAGTTCAGATTGATGCTGTACTCCTGGATAATATGGAGCTAGAAACAGTAAAGAAGGCAGTGCAAATCGTTGATAAAAGGATTGTTGTTGAAGTGTCTGGAGGTATCACCCCTGAGAGTGCTATTGAGTTAGCAGCCGTAGGCGTAGATTTGATCTCCCTTGGGTGGCTAACGCATAGTGCCCCGGCCCTAGATGTTTCCTTAGATATTTCTTAACCACTACTGGATAAAACCTGCAAACAGATGCACAACGCTTCCATTTTGAGTGGTTTTTGCGTGCTAATGAAGTTCGTTAGGGTCTTCGAGAAGGTGAATAACGTGATGTAGAAATTCAGCAGCTACGATTCCATCCACCACCCGGTGATCTAAAGAGATGCTAAGGTTCATCATATTACGGATTACAATTTGCTCGTTTCGCACTACCGGTTTTTGAGAGATCTTGTTAATTCCCAAAATAGCTACTTGGGAAAGATTGATAATTGGAGTTGCCGCAATTCCGCCTAAAGTCCCCAAGCTGGTAAGGGTAAAGGTTCCTCCTTGGAGGTCTTCGAGTTTAGTTTTTCCTGCGCGAGCTGATTCTGTTAAGTCAGATATTTCTTTGGCTAATTGGAGTACATTTTTGGTATCAACATTCTTTACAACTGGGACGATCAGTCCTTCGGGAGCAGCTGTTGCAATTCCAAGATTGAAATGTTTTTGAAGTTGAATAACTTCTGCCTCTTCATCCAAAGTAGAGTTTAATAGCGGATATTCTTTTAATCCTGCTGCAACTGCTTTCATAACGAAAGGGAGATAAGTCAAACGAACATCTTTGTGATTTTCCTCCAACTTTGTTTTCAGGATAACCAGTTCAGTAACGTCGACTTCTTCCACATAGGTGTAGTGTGGCATTGTTTTTTTTGAAAGAAGCAGCTGTGTACCAATTTTTCTGCGAAGACCACGATAGGGAATTGTTTCGGTATCTTCTCGTATATCTGCCTGATTATTGTGATACTGATGTAGATCCTCTTGGACAATTCTTCCCCCTGATCCTGTGCCCTTGATTTCAGTGAGATCTATACCCATTTGATGTGCTAGTTTTCGAATTGCTGGAGTAGTTAGGACATCTGTATCATTGGAGCGTTTTATCTCTTTTGGGGAAACTACACCTGATTTCTCCCCATCCTGTGTTTTGGATTTTACTCTGACAGTTGTATTAACTGTATTAGTCTCTGATTCGGCTATAACCACTAATGTTGTTCCTACTTCGATAATTTGGCCTTCTTCACCTATTCTTTCAGTGATTTTGCCGTTACGTGGTGAAGGAATTTCAACGGTAACTTTGTCGGTCATGATTTCTACGAGGGGTTGATCTTCTTCTACGGAGTCGCCTTCTTCAACAAACCAACTTACAATTTCTCCTTCCACCACTCCTTCTCCAATATCAGGAAGCTTGAATTTAAATGACATATTTATTCACCTGTTCTAGAAGTTAACACTATCTGTTAGTGCTTTACGGATGCGTTTTTCATTGGGAAGATATTCTTGTTCAAAAATGTAGGGGAAAGGAACATCAAAACCAGTTACTCTTAGAATAGGAGCTTGTAGGTTGAGTAGTGCCTTTTCGTTTAATGTGGCTGAGAGCTCAGCCCCGAACCCACATGTTTTGGGCGCTTCGTGAACGATTATGACTCTCCCGGTCTTTCTAACTGATTTCAAAATTGTATCTATGTCGTAAGGGATCAGTGTTCGTAAATCAATTATTTCTGTAGAGATCCCTTCTTGGTCCCTGGATTTTTCAGCTGCTTGGCAAGCTTTATGAACCATTGCTCCGTAAGTTAGCAAGGTGACATCTTTCCCTTCACAAACCACTTCTGCTTTACTTAATTCGACGGTGTATTCTCCTTCAGGAACTTCCCCTTTACCTGCTCGATAGATACTTTTGGGTTCTAAGAATATAACCGGGTTATCATCTCTTATGGAGGCAATTAAAAGACCTTTTGCATCGTAAGGGTTGGATGGCATCACGACCTTGAGTCCAGCTGTGTGAATGAAGTAGGCTTCTGGGCTTTGAGAATGATAGTGCCCACCTTTTATTCCGCCTCCGCAGGGAGTACGGATTACCATGGGACAATAAAACTGTCCTCCAGAACGATAACGCATTTTAGACAATTCGCTGACGATCTGGTCAAAAGCCGGATAAATGAAGTCAGAAAACTGAATTTCAGGGACGGGACGTAATCCGTAAAGACTCATTCCAATAGCAGTGCCTACAATCCCATTTTCCGATAATGGTGTGTCAAGAACGCGATCCGAACCGAATTTGTCGAGAAGTCCTTTTGTAGCTCTAAAAACCCCTCCAAATTTCCCTATATCCTCACCCAAAATAACGACACGCTCATCGAGCGCCATCTCAATGCTTAGGGCATCGTTAACTGCTTGGATAATATTCATGGTGGGCATTACTATCAGGCCTTATACTTCTTGTTCAATGGTGTCTAATTGGAGACTTTCTTGTACTTCATCGAGTTGATCTTCTAGGTGCCATGGGATCTGATCGAGGACATCTTCAAACATAGTTGTAATGTTGGGTAGATCGATTTGTTCCGCCTGTGTGACTGCTGTGTGAATTTCATCTTTAATTTCTTTTTCCAGGAGCTCATCCTTTTTTTTGTCCCATAGTTTTTCTTTGATCAAGTAACTCTTGAAACGACGAAGGGGATCTTTTTCTTCCCACTCTTCCACGTCATTTTCATCGCGGTAGACTCGTGGATCATCCGAAGTAGTATGAGCTCCCATGCGGTAAGTTATTGCCTCAATCAGTGTAGGCCCTTTACCTTGCCGGGCTCTGTGGGCAGCTTGTCGAGTGATTTCATACACCCCAAGGATATCGTTACCGTCTACTTGAATTCCTTCTATACCATAGGCTATTGATTTTACTGCTAATGAATCAGTAGCAGTCTGTTGATGGTAGGGATCTGAGATTGACCATTGGTTATTACGACACAGAAAAACAGTGGCGGCTTTGTATACAGCTGCGAAATTCAGAGCGGCATGGAAATCACCAGTAGAAGTGGCCCCATCTCCAAAATATGCGAGGGCTAAATCAGAACGACCTTGCAGGCGAGAGGCCAATCCAATACCAGTAGCGTGAGGAATTTGGGTACCTACCGGACTTGAAACTGATCCATAGTGAAGTTTTGCTGAGGCATAGTGGTTGGGCATTTGGCGACCCTTGATGGCATCTTGAGAGTTTCCAAAAAGTTGGCAACACAGCTCGAATAGGGTGAATCCTCGTAAGAGCATTGCCCCTAATTCTCTATAGCAGGGAAAGATCCAGTCATTGTCCTTTAGGGCAAATGCACTTCCAATTATGGAAGCTTCTTCACCGATGGAGCCTACGTAAAATCCTATTCTTCCCTGTCGCTGAAGAGTGATCATTCTTTCATCTACTCTTCGGTTGAGCAGCATTAAGCGATATAAGCGAAGAAGATCCTTAGAGTCTAAAGAGGGTGCAGTCTTACCCTTCTCCAGCCTTCCATCGGGCCGCAAAATCCTGAAAGCTCCCTCTGACATGTGACTCGGATTATATCTTTGAGATGTATTTCATACAAGCGAACGTCCATTCCACAGAAATAGATCCTATAGGCTATTAGGTGAAAATAAAAAAATAGAGAGTTTGCAGGATATTGTCTTGATAAACTGATGATGCGGCAAAAATTGAGATTTTCCTGAAAATTTTAATGCTTGTTTTCAACTTTTGACATTAATTTTTCTATATCTTCTATTTCGCGAGGTAGTTCTCGAGAAAGTAATTCGTACCCCCCGTCTGTTACTAAAACGTCATCTTCAATTCTTACTCCGATAGACATATATTTTTCAATAGAGTGGCGAACTTGAGATAGCTTATTTTGAGATAATCCTTTTTCAATTAATCTGTCGAGAGAGTCTTCTCTTATATAGATTCCAGGTTCTACTGTAATAACCATGCCGCTTTTTAGATGTTCACCATGGCCTACATCGTGTGTGTCAAGGCCCAAAAAATGACTGGTGCCATGTGGAAAAAAGACGCGATATTGATCTCCCTTTTCACTCGTGGTTAAACCCAATTTGACCAATCCTTTGCGAATAACTTCAACAGCTTTTTTGTGAATGTTAGATGTTGGCAATCCAGGTCTGATTGTTTTTAAGGCCGCGCGTTGGGCATCTAGAACGAGTTGATAAATTTCTATTTGTTCTTTATTGAATTTTCCAGTTGCAGGAACTGTCCGAGTGAGGGCTGCTGCGTAATAGTTGTATTCAGCGCCAACGTCCATTAGCAAAAGCTCGTCACTACCAATCTGTCTTTCACTCGACTGGTAGTGAAGTGTCGTAGAATTTGGTCCAGAGGCAACAATAGACGGGAAGGCTGGATCAGAAGAATGTTTTTTGAATACATATTCAATCAAGGCTTCGGTTTCGTATTCCCAAATTTTGGAGCGAATATTTTTTATAGCTTCGAGCTGTGCTTCTATAGTAATTGCAATAGCTTTACGAAGCTGACTAATTTCATAAGGTGACTTAATTACTCTTGATTGGTTGAGGAATGCAGTAGCATCTTTTGTCTGAAATCCTGTGAAACGTTTGCGAAGGTGGCTGGAAAATTCATATTCTTTGTTTAGCTTCCCTTTTAGTCCCGGATGTGATTCTAGAAGAAGAAATAATTCGGCGTTACCCTGCCGCAGAGCAGAGAAAAATTTTTTATATTCTGTGTTAGGGGAGTAACGTTCGGTGCGGTAAGGGCGTCCATAGAAAACAGAATCAATGAATGCTTCAAATTCTGATGAATCCCAAATATTTTGTATGCCGCTAACTTCAGTGGCCTCTGAAGTGTTTAACATTTTTCCAGTCCAAAGTTCTTTGTGAGCGTTGCGTTTGGGAAGAAAAAGTATTTCGCGGTATAGTGAGTTGCCAGGTATTAGCACTAGAGTCGCGCCCTGCTGTCTGATTCCCGTAAGGTAGTAGAGGTTACTTTCTTGTCTGAATTCATAATGGATGTCGCGCGAATATGTCTTTTGGTCTCCACTAAACAGGATAAGCATTCCTTGCTTGCCTATCTTTTCCATAATGGTGTGTCGTCGCTTAACTAAATCAGATTTTAATATTGGTTCAATTGCAAACAGGGAGGGAAGATTGAAACAACCCACGGCTACGTAGAAGAGGAGTAAACGTGCAGCCTGTAGTTTTAATTTCATTAGTTATTAATTCCTGTATGGTTATCTAGTTGATTTCAAATAAAAAACTTCTAGAGGTTAATCAATTATTTTTATTGAATTTATTTTACATCTTTGCTTAGCAAATCTTTATAAGCTTGTACGGCTAACTCATCACACCTTTCGTTTTCAGGGTGGCCCGAGTGACCTTTTACTAGTTCAAAAACAACCTCATGTTTGAGAACTAGTTGATCAAGCTCCATCCACTGTTCAACGTTTTTTACGGGCTTAAGACCGTTCCTGGTTTTTCTTTTCCAACCTCGACGTTTCCAATTGTGAATCCATTCAGTAATACCTTGTTTAAGATAGGTGCTATCGGTTACTAAGCGCACGGCGGTTGGTCTTTTGAGATACTGTAATCCTTCTATCGCAGCTTGGAGTTCCATCTGGTTATTTGTAGTTTGAGGTACGGCTCCACTGATTTCTAAGACTTTGCCACTAGGCAGGTGATGAAGAATAAATGCCCATCCACCGGGTCCAGGATTGCCTGCACATGCACCGTCTGAATAGAGTGCGACCTCAGTGTCTGGTGGGGAGCTTTGTTTTTCAGGACTTACTAACACAGTGCAGAAATCATACACAGGTAACCGCTACATTCCAAGACGAGGGTATCTCTCCTATGCTGTCTCAAATATAAGGGCAGATGTTTGAGCATAACTAATTAAGGTGAGTGGCGATTGGAATGGCATGTTAATATGGACTCTGATAGGAGAAAATTAATGGTAGAAACGGATGAGAATACTGTTTTAGAGGCGTTGAAGGTGGTACAAGATCCTGATTTGGGACGTGATATTGTTTCACTGGGTTTTGTTAAAGAGGTTAAGTTGTGTGGTGGTGTAGTGGCAGTTACCGTCGAGTTGACGACTCCTGCCTGTCCGGTCAAAGATCAGCTGAGGGAACAGGTCAAACAGGTTTTACTGGAGTTGCCAGGAATTGATGAAGCTAATGTCGAAATGACTGCTCAGGTTAGATCCTCTATGCCCGACAACCAATCTTTATTGCCAGGGGTTAAAAATATCGTGCCAGTCGGCAGTGGTAAAGGAGGTGTTGGCAAATCTACAGTTAGTGCCAATTTAGCACTTTCCTTAGCCCAAAGTGGAGCCAGAGTGGGCCTTATGGATGCTGATATCTACGGGCCAAGCATTCCTACTCTATTAGGAATTTCAACAAAGCCGGGTATGGGGTCACATAATCAGATCATTCCGGTTTCTCAGTATGATTTAAAGGTTATTTCTATGGGCTTTTTCCTGTCTGAGGAAAAAGCTGCCATTTGGCGTGGGCCAATGTTGGACAAAATGATGTCTCAGTTTTTGGGAGGGGTTGAGTGGGGTGAATTGGACTATCTTATTATCGATCTTCCGCCAGGTACTGGAGATATACAACTAAGTTTATGTCAAAAAGTTCCTCTTACTGGTGCCGTGGTAGTTTCGACACCCCAGGATGTTGCTTTAAATGTAGCAAAGAAGGCCATTTTGATGTTCAATCAACTCAACACACCCATTCTTGGCATTGTGGAAAATATGAGCCATCACTTGTGTCCTCATTGTGGTGAACGTGATGAAATTTTTGGTACGGGTGGGGGTAGTCGAGTCAGTCAGGAGATGGATATACCTTTTCTTGGAGAGATCCCACTTGCTAAAAACATTCGCGAGTATTCTGATCAAGGAAAGCCGGTTGTGTTGGCAGATACAGATTCAGAGCAATCCAAGGCTTTTATTCAGGTGGCGGAGAGTCTCGCCTCTCAAATTAGCATTCGTGCTATGTCGGGCGCTTTTGAACAGGACATCAAGGTTTCCTTCTAGACACCCCTTTTTCCTGGTAGGAGAGGATATTAATTTTGAAGGATAACCGGCCTATTCCGAAGGAGATTGGTCGTGCGAATACACACGATCTTAGCATCTTGTGGCAGGATGGCCATCAAAGTGTTTACCCAGCCCGTTATCTACGAATGAGATGCCCTTGTGCTGGATGCGTAGACGAATGGACTGGACGTCGAGTTTTGAAGTCTGAAGATGTCTCTGAGGATATTTCTCCTAGTTCTTTAGAGGTTGTTGGGCGGTATGCTTTGAGAGTTCACTGGAGTGACGGGCATTCTCACGGGATATATACCTTTGAGTCTCTTCGTAATCTTTGTCTCTGTGATGCATGTAAGTCATCGTTGCAGGAGCTTGAGCATTCAACCTAAGAGACGTTCTGATTGGCCAAGATGAACTTTTTACTAGTTTGTATCTTTATTAATTTGTTCTTCCCACATCCGCGCTAATTCGTTGTTGATTTGCCGCCGGTCTTTTTTGGTGGGTCTCCCCTTGCCTTTTTCACGTATGATCGATGATTGGTGAAGAAGGTCTGTCATTGGATCACGTTTTGGACGGGGTGGGCTTTCATCTTTATAGAGGTTTCGGGCCTGTGCTTTGGGCACCGGTCGATCTTGCAACTCTATTACCACTAGCACCCTACTCCATTGGTTTTTTATTAGTTCAATACGATCTCCTGTACAAAGGATACGATGAGGTTTTGCTGGTTGGTCATTCACAATGACGTGACCCGATCGACAGGCACGAGCTGCTTGAGTACGAGTCTTAAAAATTCTGGCCACCTTGAGCCACTTATCAATTCGAACTGCTACGATTTTTGAATTTTTATCATCTTTCATTTCAAACACCGACCTATAGTATGCGGTGCTAAGAGAAGAGCTCTTTTTGTTTTTATCGAGTGGATTGCAGTTATAAATCCTGCAACTCATCGTTTATCCAAGCAAGTCCGGCAATAGCACCAGACCAGCCTATGGTGGTGATTGCTAATAAGGCTGCGTGAAAAATTTCAGCATTACTTAAGCCCGCCTTTTTACATTTTCTAGTATGAGAGTGAACTGCTCCCTGGCGGCCAGCACCAATGGCAATTCCCAGTTTGACCAGGCGTTGAGAACGTTGATCCAATCCCTCAACTGAGCCAACAGTTTGGCTTAGTTGTCCATATTGTTCCCAAATATCGGGATAGCGTTCTACAAATTTTTGAAGAAATTCAGGTAGATCTTTATTCACTATCTAGCTCCTTTTAAAAATTCTGGTCGCCGGACGTATACTCCCTAACAGAGATCAATTGTACAGTAATATTTATATCAGGGAATCGGGCGTGGTGAGTTTAAGGCGAGTTTAGCAGTTTGTTTTCCAGTTTTAATACAATCGGGGATGCCCACACCTCCTATGAAGGAACTAGACAAAAACAAACCTGGGTGTAAATCAAGTAAGTGTTTGATTTTTGCAATTCGTTCGGTGTGTCCTAGGGTAAATTGGGGCATAGCGCGGTGGTTATGTATCACACTAGAAAAAATTGGAGAGCAGGAAAACCCCATAATTCTTTGAAGTTCTTTATGGACTTCATTTTGTATCGTATTGTCTGAGGGTAAGACTCGTTTTTGCCGTCCGTTGTGTATGGCACATCTCAACAGAACAGTATTTGATGGGCAACGTTTTTCAAACTTGCTACTTACCCAGGTACAGGCGTCTAGGACTCGCGACTCTTTCTTGGGAGTCACGAACCCGAACCCGTCTAGAGGGTGGGAGAATTGTTCGCGATTGTAGGCTAAATAAATGATTGTGGTTGAAGAATAGTCAATTTGATTCAAGAGATCGGTTGCTTCTGGACTTACATTCCTGATGATTTCTGCACTGGAAAAAGCGGGTGTTGCAAGAATTACAATATCGAATGTTTGCTCGAAATTGTCGCCTACAAGTTGGTAAGAATTTGCTTTGTGATGAAGTTCCAGATTTTGGATATTTCGTTGAATCAATTTGCTTGGAAACTGTTTGAGTAAGCCTTCAATGAGTTGTTCCATTCCTTCTCTCATGGTGAGAAAAATTGGGTTTGGAGAAGCGGATTTTTGGTGAGGCTGTTGATGCATACCCCTCCAGAGACTGCCGAATTTTTGTTCCATTTTATATGTATCAGGAAGCGAACTCCTGATACCAAGTTTTCTAATATCCCCCCCGTAAATTGCTGCAATTAAAGGCTCTGCTACTTTGTCTGTTAATTCTTTTCCAATTCGGCGATGCAAGAAGGAATATACACTTAATACTTTTTTGCTAGGGGGAACTAAAGGTTCGAGAAGGGTCCTTACTTTTCCTGTAAAGCTTATAAGTTGGTTAGCCCAGAAGGGCTTGAAATGTACTGGAACTAGAAATCCCATTCCTTCAGGCATTGGTTGAAGTCTTCCTTGTTGAAGTATGAACACTCGACGTTTTTTATCGTTCGAACCAATCACCTGATCTTCAAGTCCCAATTCTTTCACGAGTTCTAAGGCTTGTGGTTTGTAGGATATCCAGTTTTCTGGTCCATGTTCGAGCAAGAATCCTTCTGTCTGTTTGCTTCTGAACACGCCACCTAAATTGTTGGATCGATCTATTATATTAATTTCTATTTCTTTGTTGCATCGGGCACTTTCCTTTTTCAAATAGTAAGCAGTGGACAATCCTGAAATGCCTCCCCCGATAACTGCAACTCGTGTTATGGAACTCATCATTTATACTTAAATATAGCAACTGCAAGTAATCAGAGCCTCAACGCCCTGTTTATTGATGTTGTTTCAGCTATTGCTATTAGATGAACTGAAAAAATAGCCGAGAGAAAAGACTGCTGCAATAGACACCAAATGGATTATGATTAACATTTAATTTGCTTCTTGGTTAAGATCCGACAGGATACCACGAGATCGTGCTCCAAGCCTCTTCTTGTTATTTTCAATAGTAGTGAGCGGCAGTTTCGAACTTAATTGATAAACATTAGGAGTATTATACTGAGGATATAATAAAGCGGGGAGCAGTTTGGTATATAGCTATCGAACAAGGTAAAGCACATCTGGAGTTTTATGGGTTTATTAAATTATTTATTTCTAGACAAAGGTGTCCGGGGGATGGTGTAGGAAATGCATATATCTCTCATTATTGCTACCGTTCTTGCTTATTTTGTAATGTATGCTCCTCAACCGCTCCTGCCCATGTTTTCTCGTAACTTTTCCGTTACGGAAACCGATGCCGCTCTTTTGATGACTGCAACCTTACTTCCCCTCGGTATTGCACCACTATCATATGGTTACCTGCTTGAATCAGTGTCGTCTCTCAAACTACTACGTTTCTCGATTTTAGTTTTGTCTTTGCTAACTATGGGATTTGCCCTTGTTGATTCATTTCCTCTTCTGGTTGGTTTGAGACTAGGGCACGGGTTATTACTGCCGGCAATTTTTACATCAATTTTGTCTTATATTTCTGCCTCTGCGGAGGGAGATCGATTACAAAAGATCATGTCTTTTTTTATTGCTTCTGGAATTGTAGGAGGTTTTGGAGGCAGAGTGCTAGCCGGTTTGTCGGCAACCTATTTAAGTTGGCAATTGTTCTTTTTGACTTTGGCAACAGCACTATTAATCTGTTTTTTTTTACTGGGAGGTCTTGATGATCGTGCGCCGATTAGAACAACTAAACCTCAGTTGAATATTATTGTACAGATTCTCAAAACAGGTGGTCGTGTCAGGATTTGTCTAGTTGCGCTCTGCTTGTTTTTTGTTTTTGTAGGGTTATTGAATTTTGTACCATTTAGGTTAATTGAGATTCATCCGCACGCATCCGAAAGTCTTACTGGTTTTATGTATTTTGGCTATCTTCTTGGATTAGTTTTAGCTCTCGCATCAGATAAAATTGTTCGTTTTCTAAGAGGACAAGCTAATACCATGATTGTAGGTTTTATAGCCTATATTGTGATGCTTTTGACCACTTTGATTCCTAATGTTTGGTTTCTTTTTGGGGCTCTGCTTATTTTTATAGCATCTATGTTTTTGGTACACACTGTTGCTATAACTGCTGCTAATCAAGGAATCACTGGTGGGGCGGGTGTAGTGAATGGTATTTATCTGGCCTTTTATTATAGTGGTGGAGTTTTAGGTTCTTATTTTCCAGGATTTGCATATCAACATTTGGGATGGACAAGCTTTGTGCTGATGTTATTAGTAGTTACAGTGGTTGGGTTAATTGTGACCGTGAGTTATAAATTTAGCTTGGCACAGGGGAACCTGCGATAGTTTAATTATTCATATTTTATCGGAAAGAAAATCTTTCAGCTGCTGTCAGCTGATTCCATTATCTTCAAACCTATGAATGTCGATATTTTAGTAATACTGGTGCTACTGTTTTTGGCTGTAGTACTTTTTTTCTTGGAATGGTTATCGGTTGATGTAGTGACCCTGCTTTTATTGGTGTCACTAGTTCTTTTTCAGATACTTTCTCCAGAGGAAGCTTTTTCAGGGTTTGCTAGTGAAATAGTCATAATATTGGCCTCTATTTTTGTGCTTTCTGGAGCATTGGTGCAGACAGGAGTGATGAATTGGTTAGGGAAGGCTATTTATCAGTTTTCAGGGGGAAGCGAGATAGGAGTGTTAATCTGGGTCATGTTTCTATCTGCTTTTGTTTCTGCCTTCCTTAGCAACACGACAGCTACCGCAATTTTATTGCCGGCGGTTATGGGGATTGCTAGTACTAGTCAAGTTAGCCCTGGGAGGATTTTAATTCCCCTTGCTTTTGCTTCAATGTTGGGTGGAACCTGTACTCTAATTGGAACCTCTACCAATTTGGCTGCTAGTGGGCTTATCCAAAAAATGGGCATGGCGCCTTTTTCTATTTTTGAATTTTTTCAGGTAGGCATCACTATGGTGATTGTGGGTGCTGTTTACTTAATTTTTGTGAGTTACAGGATGTTGCCCAATACGGGCACAGACAGTTTGAGCAAGGAATATCAGATTGAAGATTATCTTTCAGAGGTTGTTGTTTCTGAGGGAGCCTCTCTGATTGGACAGACGTTGGCTGAAACTTCTCTTGCTGAGATGGGATTTGTTGTTAGATCAATTCTAAGAGAGGATCGAATAATCCATCCAGATTCTGGGAGCTGTCTTAGAGAAAAAGATGTTTTGTTAGTGCAAGCAAGTAGAAATAGTTTGCTGCAACTGGAAGAGATACCTCATTTAGAAATTCGAAATAGAGGGGAGTGGGATGAATCCGATTTTGATTCGGACAAAGTGATTACTACCGAAGCAATCATTATGCCACAATCGATACTAACGGGGAGAACCCTCAAAGAACTGAGTTTCCGAAGGCGTTTTGGTGTTTCAGTATTGGCGATTTACAGGAGAGGACATGCTTTTGCTACCAGACTTTCTGGCACAGCACTGCAGGTGGGTGACGTCCTGCTTTTAGAAGGTTCTCCTGATCGTTATAAGGCTCTACAGGGTAGCCGGAATCTGTGGCCTTTGGGGGAGGTAGAGCGCTTGCCCCTTCGCAAGCGAAAGGGGGCTCTTGTATTAATAGCTCTTTTATTCGCCGTGTGTTTTGGTGGATTTCAGTTGATGCCTCTGTCAATTGCTTTTTTATCGGCCAGTCTTTTAGTCATCGGTCTAAAGTGCATTACTGTTGAGGAAGTTTACAGATTTATCGAGTGGCGGTTAATTATTTTAATTGGAGGAATGACTTCTTTTGGATTAGCTATGGAGAAGACACAGGCAGCTGATTATCTATCCCAATTAATTGTAGATTGGACACTTCCCATGGGAATCTATTTTGTTATGGGCTCCTTTGTTGTTTTAACCATGCTTCTTACTCAGCCAATGTCTAATGCAGCTGCAGCTCTTGTGATTCTTCCAGTGGCCCTTTCCACGGCAACGCATCTCGAGGTTAACCCTCGAACCTTTGCTGTGTTGATTACATTGTCAGCATCTCTTTCCTTTATTGCTCCATTGGAGCCAGCCTGTCTTCTGGTGTATGGGCCTGGCAAATATCGTTTTCGCGACTTCGTCAAATCTGGATTACCCCTTACTGTAATAGCATTTATCATTTTGATGCTTTTAGTCCCCACGCTTTGGCCCCTAAATTAGGATAATCTATACAGGTTTTTAATAGGACCGGTGCATTTGTAAGATTGGATAGTGTTTTTTGTTAGCGTGGTAGAATTAGTAAGTTAAGGTTTGTTGTCTAGCTCTTAAAAGGAGGAGTGAGTAAATGATTTCATATTCAGTGTACAAGGTATTACATCTGATTGGATTGTTTATGGTCTTGCTTTCGCTGGGTGGATGGATTGTCTTGGGTGCAGTAGGTCAGGGCAATGATGTTCGTTGGAAAAAACTAGCAGCTATGACCAATGGTATAGGACTAGTGTTGTTGTTTATTACTGGATTTGGCTTAATTGCTCGCTTAAAGATTCCTTGGCCGTGGCCGGGATGGATAATTTCTATGGTGATTATCTGGATTGTATTTGCATGTCTAACGGCGGTAAGTAAGCGACGTCCAGAAGCAGCAGCATACCTTTGGTGGGGTTCACTGGTATTGGCCG
>CAZASS010000030.1:13621-17129 GCA_964487835.1 uncultured Acidobacteriota bacterium
GCAGATGCGCAGTTTAGATGTTTTATGTAGGATAAATTAATGAGTGTATTGCTTTGGATTATTGGCAGTACTTTGGCCTTGAGTTTGTTGGCTTGGATTGGGCTTATTACCTTGGCCTTACAAGAAGATAAGATGAGAGTTCTTCTTCTGCCGTTGGTGTCTTTTGCTGCCGGATCGCTTATTGGAGCTTCGTTTTTGCACCTTATCCCTGAAACTATGGCTAGAACCGGGCCCAGGTGGGAATTATTTCTTTGGGTTCTCTTGGGCTTTTCCGTCTTTTTTTTAATGGAACAATTTTTATCTTGGCATCATCATCACGTTGTTCCTTCTGAGCATGACAAAGAGCCTTTCACTTACCTAATTCTTGTTGCGGATGGGCTACACAATTTCATTGCTGGGTTGGCCATAGGAGCCTCTTTTTTGGTTAGTGTCAAGGTTGGTTTAATTACTTGGGTTGCGGCCGCTGCACACGAAATCCCCCAAGAGCTAGGTGATTTTGGCATTCTCATTCGTGGAGGATGGAATAAATATAAGGCTTTGCTGTTTAACTTTCTTACTGCATTGATGATAGTGCCCGGTGGACTCCTTGCTTACTTTGTTGCTGGGAAATGGGATGTAACTTTTCTTCTGCCTTTTGCAGCAGGTAATTTTATTTATATTGCGGCTTCAGACTTGATTCCAGAAATCAAACACAATGCCAGTCTCAGGAAGAATTTAGAACACTTTTGTTCGTTTGTGGCGGGCATTCTCAGCATCGTAGCAACTCGACTACTGTTTTAAAGCAACAAATTTCTGTTGTCCACACATTTTCCCTCGTATGCTTTCTATCTAAGGGATATTAGGCTCCGAATTTTTTTAATCGGAGCGCATGAGCCAGTGATAAGGCCATTAGGTCATGTGCAGGCAGCTGTCCTAGAGCCCCTTTCAGGCATTCCATTTCAGTAAATCGTTTTGCACCGTCTAGCCGAGCATATTGAGAGTGTAAAAGAACGGGAACTGGATGCCAGCTGTGATTCCTTAGCGCTGAAGGGGTGGAATGATCTCCGGTGATAACCAGTACGTCAGGATTTAATGCTTCCAATCGGGTGATGTAAGAGTCTAGCTTTTCGATTGCCTCAACCTTAGCTTTGAAATCTCCGTCTTCGCCGGTAACATCAGTGGTTTTGACATGAAGGAAAATGAAGTCATAGTTGCCAAACTCTTTTTCTAGAGCGTCAAATTGTGAAGGAATATCGGGGGTTATAGGGTTGATGTCCATTCCAAGTAAAGAGCAAACGCCGCGGTACATTGGATAATTTGCTAAGCAGAGAGACTTCAGTTTGTAGTGCTCCTGCATAGTTGGGTAATTGCGGTATTTTCCAAAGCCCCTCAAAGTCAACATGTTAGCCTGGGATTCCATTGAAAGGATCGAAGCTGCCTGATTAATAAACTCTTTGACCTTTTCCACTGTATTAGATGCAGCTGGGTTGAGTGCTTGTGGAGCTAAGGGTGTGACTCCTGTTTTTTGGGGATCAGTATCTGAAATTTCCCCCTCCAGTCCGCTGGCTCGGAAAACAACTATAAACCGATGCCCTTTCACCGGTTCAACAAATAGTTCTACATCGTTGAGATTTATTTTTTCATTTAGAAGTTTGCACAGTCTTTTGTTTTCGTTATCTGAGATGCGTCCAGCTCTGCGATCGGCTATCAGCCCTTTCTCGTCAATTGTGGAAAAGTTGCCACGGGCTACCACATCGTTTTCAGTTAGCTTGAAACAAATGCCTGCTGCCTCTAATACACCTCGACCAATGTTGCTTGTTATTGGGTTATGTCCAAACAGAGCAAAATGTCCAGGACCGCTGCCAGCAGTAATTCCATGACCTACCGGGATGAGCAATCCACAGGAAGATTTTTGGGACAATTCATCCAAATTTGGTGTTTTGGCCAATTCCAGTTCAGTGCCGGGGTGAGTTGCTGTTTGCAGGCCCCCTATGCCATCCATTATGAAAAATAAGATTTTGCTCTGATTTGCAATCGAAAGCTCTTTGATGAGATTGCCGTGATCAGTCATCTTTTTTTCCTCCTGTGCTCCGACCTAGAGTCTAAAAGTCTTCAAGCAGATAATAGCACCAGATTGCCTTATTAGTCCCGTTAGTTGATTTAATTTGACTGATCAAGTGGAGAGGAGGAGAGTGGTGTAACTTCCAGAAAAAAGCTAACTCTAGTTGAGGATGCCAGAGATTGTTGGTAGTAAGGGAGAGTGCATTTTGGAGAAAAAATTAGACTGTATTTAAAAATGGAACAGAGATTAGAAAAGGGGACAGCGAAACTCATCACTCTTATTTTTTATTTTGTCCTGTGTTTTGGTGCTTTAGTCCAAGCTCAAGAGGCGAAGATTCAAGGGGAAATTTTGGGAGAGGCTGGAGGACCTCTTCAGCAGGCCACGCTTGTTCTTGTAGGTCAAGAAGGAGTTAAGCGGGAGACAGTAGCCAATGCTGAGGGTGTGTATGAGTTCAAATTTCTTCCAGAAGACTACTATCGTTTAGAAGTCAGTGCAGATGGCTATGTTTCCCAAATACGAGAGAAAATTCAGCTAGTTAGTGGGGCACTTATTCAAGTGGACTTTCGTCTGGTTTTGGATCGTACGACTTTCCGTGAAGCGGAGGAAAGAGGTTCCGAAGAACGTAACCCCAACATTTTTATACGCCGAGTGGATTTGAATGCTATTCGTTACCCTCTTCTTTTAAGGGGAATTGAATCTGTCTTTTTGGAGTTTGATGCAGCCAAAAATCAGTATGGCAGCGACATGGGTGTTCCGATTCGGCAGATGCTGTTTGTACAGCCAAAAGCTCCGAATCGGCAGTTTCATATGTCTTTGTATGGAGCTCATGAAAATAGTGCTTTAAACGCTCGTCCCTTTTTTAATGTAGGGCCATTGCGTTCCTCCAAGCGTAGTCGTGTAGGTGTGGGTGCCGGTGGATCTCTAATTTCCAACAAATTATTTTTTACCACCAACCTAGATTTTGTAAACGGGTCAGGTTATGTCAACGGAAACATCCGTGCTCCCTTGCTAAGCGAGAGAACTTC
Source organism: uncultured Acidobacteriota bacterium (assembly GCA_964487835.1). Taxonomy (GTDB): domain Bacteria; phylum Acidobacteriota; class UBA6911; order RPQK01; family JADFOI01; genus JAUXKG01. The sequence continues at coordinate 16,688 of CAZASS010000030.1, forward strand.
GACTAGCAGTGACGCAGAAACAGCTGCCATTGTAGAGGCACTACTGCAAGCTTATCCTGTGGAGGCTCCTAATTTGTCCAGTGTGGCCCCTCGGCAGCTGAATACTAACTCTGCACGTCGTGTTAATGGTGTGGATTGGAATCTGAGACTAGATTATTTGTTGAGCAATCAGGCAAATCTAGCTTTCCAATATACTCTGTTTGATTATTCCGAAGAACCTTTTGAATTGTTAATTGGCGGAAATCCAACGACCGATCTAAGGCCCCAGACCGTTTCCATGACTTATGCCCGTAATTGGTTAGGAACCGCCCTGCAGAGTTCTTTTCAATTTGATCGTTTGGCGGCACTATTATTGTCTACGGAACGCTTTCAATCTCTGTTAAAGCCGGTGGGCTTGAGTACAGCTCCTGACATTAGTTTTGGTAATAGCAATCTTGCCGAT
>CAZASS010000031.1:0-2368 GCA_964487835.1 uncultured Acidobacteriota bacterium
AGAAATACTAAGAGTGGCTGAAGCCACCATCTATCACGCCGTTGGGTTTGCCCAAAACGGGCGGAATATACAGATGCATTCACAAGCGACATATCAAAGACTCCCTAAACAACTTTACTCAATAGATCCGTCAACAAAGGTATCAACATAGCAACGCCTCTTGAATTTTTCAAGAAAGAGAGCCAGAAAGAAGATGTTCCCCCTTAATGCTTTTGAGCAAAATTAAATCAATTTGCTGATCTTGGCACCTCACAACACAATGAGGTAGTATGCTTGCCACTAGGAAGCGGCTAAAGAAATCATGTCTTTTGTGAACAACCAACGCTTGAAGCGTTTGCCACCTTATTTGTTTGGCCAACTCAATGAAATGAAACTTCGTCTGCGGCAAGACGGAGCGGATGTCATTGACTTAGGTATGGCCAATCCTGATCAACCTACCCCAGCACACATTGTGGACAAACTAATAGACACAGTGAAAGACCCAAAAGCACATAGATACTCTGCTTCTAAGGGTATCCCTGGATTACTGCGAGCGATTTGTCGTTTTTATAAAAAACGCTTTCAAATTGATTTAGACTGGCGCACAGAAGCCGTTGCTACAATTGGCACTAAAGAAGGACTAGCCCATCTGGCTTTGGCTTTACTGGATCCAGGGGATTTTGCTCTTGTGCCTAACCCCAGCTACCCTATCCATACCTATAGTGTGGCAATGGCTGGAGCAAACGTTGTCTCGGTACCTCTAGGAGGTGGACAGGAAGAATTTATCCAAAATCTGGAAGCCACCACTGCTGAAATTTGGCCAAAACCCAAGTTGCTTACTATCAACTATCCCCATAACCCAACAGCCTTAACAATCAGCCTAGACATCTTCGAAGCAATTGTGCGATTTGCTAAAAACAACAATATCATTGTGGTCCATGATCTAGCTTATGGTGATATTACGTTTGATGATTATCGGGCACCCAGTTTTTTACAAGTGCCCGGGGCCAAAGAAGTTGGGGTTGAGTTTTACACCGCCTCCAAGTCCTACAACATGGCAGGCTGGAGAGTCGGCTTTTGTTTAGGAAACCGTGATGTTATTGAGGCTTTGAGTAAAATTAAAAGTTACTACGATTACGGCATCTTCACTCCCATCCAAGTGGCTGCTAGTGCCGCTTTAGACGGCCCACAAGATTGCGTAACTGATCAGGTCAAGATGTACGAACAAAGAAGAAATGTCTTGCATAACGGGTTAACGCGTATTGGTTGGTCGGTAGACCTTCCCACAGCTAGCATGTTTACTTGGGCGCCTATTCCAGAAATTTATCAAGAAATGGGTTCGATGGAATTTTCAAAAATGCTAATGGAACAAGCCCATGTGTCAGTAGCACCAGGAATCGGCTTTGGTACTCTTGGTGAAGGTTGGGTACGCTTAGCCATGGTTGAAAATGAACATCGGTTACGACAAGCCATCCGTAACATCCGACGTTGTCTAACCAAACTTCAACCTGACACAACAACTCCTTGACTGGTTAGACCCCGAATTTTTCGAGAAAACACAACTGATTTAGTCCCTATTAAAACTGTCATAAGCGAGCCGCGTGAATTCTTCAGGCGTGAGAAATCCCCCCGTATGACTGGCATCGAATTCTTGAGTCGGTTTTGCTTGAATTACCTCATCAGCAGTCTTTCCAGCATCAACCATCTCCATTACACGATCTCGAATAGTACAGATCATATTATGGTAATTTTTAATCTCTTTGAGACCAGCTAGTGGGCCATTGCCTGGCATTATCTTAGTATCAGGGCCAACTATGCCAAGCAAAATATTGGCGGCCCTAATCATTCCATCCAACGTTCCTCCACTCGAAAGACCAATAAACGGATAACCTCCATTGGTAAACAAATCACCAGTATGAATAACATCGGCCTTACGGAAATGAATTATAGAGTCTCCATCAGTGTGTGCTGGAGGCACCTGAAAAGCATAGATTTCTTCACCATTGACATGAAAGGTAACCGCCTCACTAAAAGTTACCACTGGCAAGGCTACATCAGGGGAAGGGGGCACTACCCTATCAAAATATGATTGAAATTGTTCTGTGCTCATCCGTATCCGAACATTATCGTGGGCCACAATTAAAACTCCTGCTTTGCCCAAGTTTTCATTGCCTCCAGTATGATCCCCGTGCCAGTGCGTATTAAACAAAAACTTAATTGGTTCTGAACTGATAGTTTTGATTGATGCAATTATTTTATCGGTCAAAGGGGCAAACTGATCGTCGATGAGGAAAACTCCGTCATCGCCTGCCGACACTCCTATGTTACCCCCCTCACCAGTTAACATGAAAATGCCCTCTGCCACAGGTTCGATACCAATTTGGACATT
>CAZASS010000031.1:2378-16997 GCA_964487835.1 uncultured Acidobacteriota bacterium
TCAAAGAGACTGTGGGACGGTTGTCCTGACAATCCCTGAGCCGCCAAAAACGATATCCCGCTAATTTCAACCACCAGAACGATCAACAACACAAACAGCAACCGTAATAAAGCCATTACATGCTCCTTTCTTGGTTCTCCCACAGATTACTAAAGTTGACGATATTGAGACAATCCTTTACATTGCTGACCTATCTAATTACAACAGGAAAATACAATGACTCTACTGCTACAAGACCAAGAAATAAGAGGCCTGTTCGACATGGAAGATGCTATAAAAGCAATGCGGGAGGCTTTTCAAGAATATGCACGTGGCACAACTGCCAACCAAACCCGCAACGTTTACACCATTGACAGTTCAACTCAAGATCTCAACTACATTTCGAATATCATCTGTGGGGCATCCTCCGATAAATCTATGGCTATTGCCCGAATTGGCTCGAACTTAGTATGGAAGGGCCCTAAGGGAGAAGGCAGCGCCACCCGCAGAGAATACCGTCCGAAAAAACCTCGCGATATGTCATTAATATTTTGTTATAGCCTTGAAACTGGAGAACTAGAAGCTATTATGCAAAATGTTCACTTGTCAGATATTCGAGTTGGAGCCACAACTGCACTAGCGATAGATCATCTTTCACGCAAAGATTCCAACACTTTGGGCATTTTGGGTAGTGGCCCTCAGGCTCGAGTTAGCCTTGAGGGCATTCTTAAGGTTCGCCCAATTAAAAAAGCCAAAGTATATAGCCCAAATGAAGAAAGGCGAACATCTTTTGCCCAACGAATGACAGATGAATTCGGCATAGATGTAATACCGGCAAAAAATACCAAAGAAGCTATTAGGGGCGTAGATATTTTGTCATCTAATACCAACACACTCTCACAACCAGTCTTCGAGGGGAGCATGTTGGAACCTGGCCAGACGATCGTTACCATCTCAAACTCTGATCCGGTGGCCTTTCGAGCTGAGGCAGACGAACAGGTCTTTGTACGTAGTAATCTAATAGTAATCAACCATAAAGCAGCAGTTTTTGCTGACCGACAAATTGAAATGCTACACCCAATTGAAAAAAAAATGATGACTTGGGACAAAATTAAGGAGTTGAGTGAAGTCGTCAGCGGACAAACTCCAGGTCGGCAGAACGAGGAGGAAATAATCTACTATAAAAACAACACTGGCATGGCGATTCAGTGGGCTGTACCAACAGCCATGGTACTGGAGCGCGCTAAAGAAAAAGGGGTCGGACGGGAACTACCCTCAGAATGGTTCTTCACTGATTTAAACAATTAGCCTTTGTCAAAACTTGCCATTTTGCTATTTTTAAACCTTTTTAACGGTTAAAATGTGTTAATTTTTATATTTTTTACCTATTTAATAAGTAAAATTGCAATTATATGCGAATATTTATCCTATTTTGAATTGCATTAGACAATCCCCCCCCAATCTAGGGTCGAAAACGCGTATATATCTAGAAAGCCAAAAGTGATGGCAGGAAGTAAGGGGGCGGAATGTCAGATTTCACATCTGCAGACATGAGAACCACTTAAAGACAGCAAGGAAAAACAAAATTGCCACTTTGATCAGTTGGCGGAGGAGGTAGGATTCGAACCCACGGTACCCGTTAGGGTACAACGGTTTTCAAGACCGCCGCCTTCAACCACTCGGCCACTCCTCCACTGAACAGGCTCTTGACCTATTGTACTGCATCGGAAGATAGAGACGCTCGACTGAATTCTTCTTGAAACTTCTTCATCAAAATTGTTTTTTCTTTATACGCCAAAAATGACATATGTATCCCCTGTAGCAAAATATGCTGAACATCCTCATTGTTTAAATCAAAAAACTCCACCGCCCTTTGTAATTCCCCTGTTAAAGAAACATCAAATAGCCCTGGGTCGTCTGTATTCAAAGTTACTGGCACCCCACGCCGATAAAGCAACCCAAACGGATTCCCTGAAATGGGTGTCCATGCTCCTGTTTTTAGATTGCTAGTAAGACAAATGTCTAGCCCAATTGCATGATCACGCAAATAAGACATCAAATCAGGATCTCTTGCAGCCTGAATCCCATGTGCAATTCGGTTAGCCCCCAGCAGATTGATTGCTTCCCAGATCTGCTGCGGTTCTCCAATTTCACCAGCATGTACATAGGTAAATAATTGATGTGACTTAGCCCAATTAAAAATTTCCTGATATTCACTCATCTCTAAGGACAATTCATCTCCTCCGAGACCTAGAGCAACAACTCCCTGCTCCCGAAATTCATAGGCCAACTCTGCTGTTTGCCACGCCAATGCCCTGCCGTATTGGCGAACACAATCCAAAATCCAACAAATGCGGACCCCTTGTTTTGCCTGAATTTCCTGACTTCTCGCAAGCAGTGAGGTTAAAATTTCCCTCGCATCCACTCCAAACTTCCAAGGAATCGAAGGGGAATATATTATTTCGGCGTACCAGATTTTTTCTCGCACAAAATACTCCGACAGCCAGTTTAATATTTTCAAATAATCCAGAGGCTCTCGAAGATGCTCGCAAATCAGTTTGTAGGTTTTTAAAAAATCTGCAAAATCAACATACTGGAAAACCGTCTTGCCGATTTCCGCTTCGGTGCAAGAATCATATCCAGTCTGATATTTACGACTCAATTCCAAAAACACCGAAGGATGAACTGATCCCTCTAAGTGTAAATGAAGCTCTGCTTTAGGAAGTGAGGCAATATTAACCAAGCAACTGAAGCTCCCGTAAATGATCAACTGTTTCCTGAGAAATAAAATTTTCGTAGGTTTTCAACTGCTTACTGGCGGGGGCTCGCTTTCTCATCTCGTCCCAGCACATAGGGGAAACAAAAATCAGATCTGCCTCTTGAATAATTTTTTCAACAAGATCTTCTCGAGCTATAGGAGCAATCCAAAATTTTTTCTTTGTAGAGGGATGGTAGAGATTCATGAAAATCTCCCAGGAGGCGTGGAGTGTCTGTTCATCCTGAATCACAATGGCGACGTTTTGGTCTTGGGTCGCAGTCATAATTTCAGTATAAATTTCATGGCTAGGCTTAAGCTCTACTAATTTTTTGAGGTGCTGGCCAGCTAGCACCCTAACCTCTTCCATGTGCCAACTGGTAGTTAGGAGATAATCACTTTCTTGAAATAAACTAGAGGACTCATCACCCTCAAGTTGATCTAATGAAACCGGAACGGCCTTTACTCCCAAGCGTATTTCAAGTTCACGAGAAAAAATAAACGCCTCCTCTTGATGGTCGATTACCGCCAAACTAATTTTCCTAGAACTACCACCCGTAGCATAATTTTCCAACAATTCAATAAATTTTTTAGAAGAAAGCCCAAGGTTTTTTGCCTTATCAATTATCTCTTCCAACAATCGGAAAATCGCCTGTCTTTGCATATGTTCATAGGTTTGCTCCCCGCTTCTTTTTTTCAGAAAGGTCCCGCTAGACTTTACAATCTCAATATAATCTTCTTGGGCAAGACGAAGATAGATTTTGCGAACGGTTTTGTAATTAATAGCAAGAGAGTCCGTAAGTTCTTGTATCGACGGCAGCCGATCCCCCTCTCTAATCTTTCCACAGTAAATAGCGGAAAGAAGCTGTCCCTTGATTTGATCGTAATAGGTTAGATTGACTTGCTTGTCCAGATTAAATTTTAGCATTTCAAACTATCAACACCCTGTCCACCAAACTAGTCATTCTGTCAAAAATTAGTTTGCACCCTGAAAATTAGAAACTCCACTCTATCAATCCATCAAGGAGGCCTGTACGCTTATTTCCTGCATGCCATGCATATAGGGTCTCAATGCTTCAGGAATAGAAATATTTCCATTGGCTTGCTGAAAATTTTCGATTATGGCCACCCAGGTTCTCCCAATAGCTAACCCAGAACCATTTAAAGTATGAACATGGGATGTTTTTTGACTCTTCTCCGGCTTATAACGAATATTAGCGCGACGAGCTTGGAAATCCTCAAAATTACTGCAAGATGAAATTTCTCGATAACACCCCTGACTAGGCACCCATACTTCTAAATCGTATGTCTTGGCAGCACTGAAGCCCATATCCCCCGCACAAAGAGTCATCACGCGGTATGGCAATTCTAGTCGGCTTAAAATTTCTTCAGCATCAGAAGTTAACTTTTCTAATTCTTCGTAAGAATCCTCAGGACGAGTGAACTTTACCAGCTCTACCTTGTTAAACTGGTGCTGACGAATTAAGCCTCTTGTATCCTTTCCATAAGAACCCGCCTCACTACGAAAGCAAGGAGTATAGGCTACAAATTTTTTAGGCAACTTGTCTTCAGCAAGTACTTCATTGGCAAAAATATTGGTTAAAGGTACTTCGGCGGTCGGAATTAAAAAATAATCTGTATCCTCAATGCTAAATAAGTCGGCCTTAAACTTGGGGAGATTGCCTGTTCCAAAAAGACTAGAACTATTTGCCAAAAACGGAGGAAGCACCTCGACATAGCCATGCTCTCGAGTTTGTATTTCCAGCATAAAATTAATCAGAGCCCGCTCCAGAAGGGCTCCAGCTCCGTAATAATTGACAAATCTGGCCCCTGCAATCTTGCTAGCGCGCTCTGCATCTAAAATTCCTAAAGCAGATCCAAGAGTCATATGATCTTTGATGGGAAAATCAAAGTTAGATGGTTGACCTATTTTTCTGACTTCAACATTGCCAGTATCATCCGAGCCGATCGGAACCGTAGGGTGTGGCAAGTTCGGAATCCCTGCTAAAAAATTATTCAGCTGACTGTCTGTTGCTTTTACCGATTCATCTAATTCTTTAATCCGCGCAGACACTTGTTTCATCTCCTTAATCTTGCGAGAAACATCTTTTCCTTTTTTTTTCTGATCAGCAATTTCATCACTGGTACGATTGCGAAAAGCCCGAAGTTCTTCCCACTCTGAACGAACGGACCGACCTTCCTTGTCCAACTGTAAAAAACGCTGAGACTCCAACCGAAAGGTTCTGTTTTTAAGCCGTTCCCTTACTTCATCAAGATTGTCCCTAACAAAATTTTTGTCGAGCATTACACTTTACACTTTCAATTGTTTTAAATAGTTTTGGAAATCTTCTTGTAAGTCTTCACGCTGTAAAGCAAACTCCACTGTCGCCTTCAAATATTCCAGCTTATTGCCCGCATCATATCGACAGCCCTTGAACTGACAAGCATATACAGGCTCCTCCTGCAGAAGCTGCTGAATGGCATCAGTCAATTGAATCTCCCCCCCTGCACCAGGAGCTGTCTTCATCAAGGCGGGAAATACACTGGGAGTCAGCACATATCGACCAATTATTGCCAGATTGGAAGGGGCCTCCTCTGCACTAGGTTTTTCGATGGCGTCAAGAACTTTAAAAATGCAATTTTCTGAATCTCCTGCTGATTCTACTTCAACTACTCCATAACGAGAAACGCTTTCAGGAGGAACTTCCTGTACTGCCAACACACTAGCTTGGCAGGTTTCATAAACATCCAACAACTGTCTCATACAGGGGGTTTCACTAAGAACAATATCATCTCCTAAAAAAACGCCAAACGTCTCCTCTCCCACAAAAGACTGGGCAACCAGCACTGCATGCCCCAACCCCAATGGCTGCTCTTGCATCACAGAAGTAAATGAAACTTTTTGCGGAAGCTCATTAACCATCTCAACCAACTCAGGTTTACATTGCTGCACTAAATATTGTTCCAAATGGGAATCGTAATCAAAGTGATTTTCAATGGCGCTTTTTCCTCGACTGGTTACAAAGGCTATATTTTCAAATCCTGATTCGACTGCCTCCTCCACCACATACTGTATAATTGGCTTGTCCACAATAGGGAGCATTTCCTTCGGGATAGCTTTGGTAGCAGGCAAAAATCTTGTTCCCATTCCTGCCGCTGGCATTACTGCCTTACGAACTTGGCTCATGGTTGGCTCTTCCAATTTTTGGGCCAAATGGAGTCCTTGGCCTCGGATCCAGATAAACGCCTGATGATAGCACGCCAGCAAAGAGTAAGGAAAGACACCAAGCACACCCCTTGAATCCTTCAACCACAAGTCCCTAACGCACCCACTTTCACACCGTACAATTGGGGCAGGAACATATAGCCCTTTCTGGCCATCAACTTGACAAGCTCTAATTTTCGGTCATATATTCTTACACGGGGTTAGGCCATGCCACTTTACGAATATCAGTGCGATCATTGCGGAGAGCTTTTCGAGATTATCCAGAAATTTTCTGATGATCCTTTGTCGGAGTGCGAATTGTGCGGAGGAAAATTGGAACGCCTGCTTTCTCCTCCATCCATCCAATTTAAAGGAGACGGATGGTATGTCACCGATTATGGCAGCAAAAACGGTAAAAACTCTTCTTCGGCAACAAATTCTTCTAAAAGTTCTACTAAAAACTCTGAACAGAATACTCAAAAGGCCTCTAAATCGAAAACTGCTTCTAAAAAGAAGACTAGGACATCAGATTAAGTTTTAACTAACCCTCTTATCTAAGTAATAAATTGTGAAAGTATTGGTTGTTGGTTCCGGCGGAAGAGAGCATACGTTAGCTTGGCAAATATAAAAAAGCCCAAAGCTAAGTAAGATCTATTGCGCCCCAGGTAAAGCTGGCACTGCAAGCATAGCTACCAATATCCCCATCCCCTCAAATGACTTGGATGGATTGCTTGAATTCGCTCTCTCAGAACAGATTGATCTCACCGTTGTAGGTCCAGAAGACCCTCTTGTAGCAGGAATTACAGACCGCTTCCAAGAGGCAGGTCAGGCCGTGATAGGACCAACCGCAGCAGCAGCTCAACTGGAAGGAAGCAAGGCCTTTGCCAAAAATTTCATGAAAAAACATGGAATTCCCACAGCGGATTATCAAACTTTTAGCGTAGCCGAGGAGGCAGCGGATTCTCTCCGTAGCGGTCGGTTCCGATTCCCTGTGGTATTAAAGGCAGATGGTCTAGCAGCCGGCAAGGGTGTCTTTATTTGCCCGGATTTAGAAGAAAGCCTAAAAACAGTAACATTAGTCATGCAAGAAAAAAGGTTTGGGGATGCTGGAAATCGACTGGTCATTGAGGAATTTTTGGAAGGCGAAGAGGCTTCCTTTATGGTCTTTTCTGACGGGATCCGTGCCGTACCAATGGTTCCATCACAAGACCATAAAACAGCCTATGACGAAGACAAGGGACCCAACACAGGGGGCATGGGAACTTATTCAAGTGATAGCATCTTGTCCAACCAAGAACGACACCAGGTCCTCGATCAAATTATCACCCCAACAATTAAAGGAATGGCAGAGGAAGGGCACCCCTACCACGGCATTCTATACGCAGGGCTAATGATTACATCACAAGGCCCAAAGGTGCTTGAGTTTAATGTGCGTCTTGGGGACCCTGAAACCCAAGTGGTTTTACCTCGCATCAAAAGTGACCTCCTGGATGTTTTCCAAGCCATGGCTGCAGGCAGCTTGGCAGAATCTAAAATCGAATGGAGCGAAGATGCCACCGTCTGTGTGGTAATTGCGTCAGGAGGATATCCAGAATCCTACGCAACAGGAAAGGAAATTTCAGGACTGGACATGGTTGAAGAAGATTCTGACACCGTTGTCTTCCATGCTGGAACTTCCTTGGAAAAAACCACAACTATTACCAGTGGAGGAAGAGTGCTTGGGGTCACATCTCAAGCTCCCAACTTACGTAAAGCCATCCTCAAGGCTTACGAAGGAGTAAATAAAATTCACTTTGAAGACATGCACTATCGCCGAGATATTGCCACAAAAGGCCTTAAAAAGGAGATCAAATGACTACACCTCAAATCGCAATTCTTATGGGCAGCGCATCGGATATGAAAGTCATGCAGGAAGCAGGTCAAATCCTAGATCAATTTGGAGTAACCTATGAAATGAAGGTGCTTTCTGCTCATCGTACTCCCGAAGAAACCGCAGAATACGTTAAAAGCGCTGAAGATCGGGGCATTCAAGCCTTCATTGCAGCTGCCGGCTTTGCCGCTCATTTGGCAGGAGCAGTAGCAGCACAATGCGTTCTTCCCGTAATTGGAGTACCCCTAGATGCCTCCTCTCTTCAAGGATTGGACTCGTTGCTTTCGACCGTGCAAATGCCTAAAGGAATCCCAGTGGCTTGTGTGACGATCGGAAAGGCCGGAGCTATCAATGCAGGATTGTTTGCCGTTCAAATTTTGAGCCGCTCTCAACCCGAATTAGTAGAAAAGCTAAAAGACTATCGGGGAAAAATGCTCGAGAAGATTCTTTCTTCTCAACCAAGTTAAGGGAAAAATCCTGCTACAGTCCACATTCGTCCAGTTTCTCCTTCCTTTCTGTAGGAATAGAACAAGTCTGTGCGACAAGCGGTGCATATACCAGCATCAATTATCTGCGAAATACCGAATTCTCGAATCTGGTTGATGTTGGCCTGCACTAAATCAAAGTGACTTCCCTTAAACAGGCGCGTGGACTCATGACCCATATCTTCATACTGGTCACGAATTTCTGGTCCCACCTCATAACAAAATTGGCGAATAGCAGGACCAAGAGCAACTATCAGCTCTTGAGAATCAACTCTGGTCGACTTGAAAAATCGCTTGAGTCCGTTGGTGATGATCCGGTCTCGGGTTCCACGCCATCCAGCATGCACCATGCAAAGTCGCCGCTCCTCAGGCGAAACAATTAAAATTGGCAAACAATCTGCTGTCTGTATAACAGGAAACTGACCACGAGCTGTCGTTATCACTCCATCTGCCGATTGAGTTGCTAAATTCTGAGAGTCAGCAGGCAAATTTTCCGGAGAGAAAACCACTCGGTTGGAATGTGTTTGATGAAGAAAAATGAGTTGGTTGTACTCCACCCCCAAGCTCTTCAATAAATTATTTTCTGGGGGCTCCCCTTTATTCAATCCATTATCATCACTAGTCGCTGCACTCGAGGACCGACAGGTGACAAGATGCATAAAACCGGGAATATTGTTCAACTCCAAAAATTTAAAAAAAGAAGTGTTTCCCAACCGCTCTTGGTAGAACATCTGAGGAAAGGGTAACATATGCATAATGATTGGGATTGGAATTGACATTGTTGAAGTGCACAGAATTCGCAAAGCCTTGGAAGATAATCTAGCCCTAAAAGAAAAGGTCTTTACAGGTGGAGAAATCGACTATTGCCAACAACGAAAAAACACAAACCAACACTTTGGTGGGCGCTTTGCAGCCAAAGAAGCTGCCCTGAAAGCACTAGGAACGGGTTGGAGCCAGGGAATTCGCTGGCAAGACATAGAAGTTGTTGACGGAAATTTGGGAGCCCCTATCCTTGTTTTCCACGGCAAAGCCAAAGATTTCTTTGAAAAATCTGGAGCTTGCAGGGCGCATCTTTCAATTACTCACTCTTCCGAACACGCCGTAGCAGTAGTAGTTTTAGAAGGCAAGTCTGGCTGATTACAAACAATTAGCCAAACCAATTTTATCTAATAATCAAGTAACCCTCTCGGTCTTCTCTCTCCACTACTCCCGTAATAATTTTATTTGGTGGCACCGAACAATTGAGCCTTACCTTCAAATAGTTGTCCGAAAGAGCCACACGCATTCCCCTTTTTTCCTCTGCTAGAGTCACTACAGAGAGTTGAGTTCCAATAAAATTTGAACGAAATACCTGATTCTTCTGTTCAGACAAATTTCTTAAAGTTTGACTCCTGAGGTTGATATCCTGAAAAGAAACTTTCCCCTTCATTCGCGAGGCTGTAGTGCCCTGGCGATCGCTGTACGGAAAAACATGCACATACGCAAACGGCATCTTTTTAACAAATTCTATTGTTTGCAGATGGTCTTTCTCTGTTTCTCCAGGAAATCCCACTATAACATCCGTGCCAATAGCAGCATTTGGAAGCAATTCGTGGATTTCCTCAACAATTTTTGCGAATCTCTCCCGACTGTAAGGTCGTAACATTCTTTTCAAAACTGCGTTGCTACCACTTTGAAGGCAAATATGAAAATGGGGAGCAATCTATGGGCAATTTTCAGCTAACTTCGTAATTCGACGAGAAAGCTGCATTGGCTCAATCGAACTAAGACGCACCCTTTCCAATCCAGGCACAGCAACAATCTCTCCAATAAGTTGATCCAGCGGATAGCGAGGACGCAAATGCATCCCATAGGTGCCAATGTGAATCCCGGTTAGCACAACTTCTTTAAAGCCCGCTTCTACAAGTTCATTTACCTGCCTAAGAACTTGCTCAGGTGGCGCACTGCGGCTAGGACCCCGAACCGATGGAATGATACAATAACTACACTTGGCATCACACCCCTCTTGTATCTTGACAAACGGCCGTGTTCTCCCTCCTGTCTGACCCGCCGATGACGTATGAAACGGCACTCCCTTATCAAAATTTTCCCTATGAATGTCGGCAATTTGCCTGTAACCAAAAGATTCAGGCGATAGACCTTTTTTACTGGTAGCGATTTGAACAATTTTGTTTTTGTGACTATTACCTACAACTGCATCTACGCCAGGAATCTCCGCCAGAACGGTAGGAGACCGTTGGGCATAACAGCCAGTTACTATTAAACGTGCTTTGGAATTTGCCCTGCGTAATTTGCGGGTCAGCTGCCGCACCTGCTGATCAGAACGATGAGTGACGGTACATGAATTTACGACAATCACATCCGCTTGACTCAAATGCTGAGTTTCTTCAAATTTTTCATCAAGAAAATTCTGTCGTATAGAAGCACTATCCGCTTGATTAGTTCGACAACCCATGGTCGCCACATAAAATCTTTTACTCATGGATTTCTTTCTTCAGATGAGCCAATTGCCCACAGGCCGCTGCAATATCATCGCCTCGCGTCTTGCGAACAAAAGCAGAGATTGACCCCCGCATCAATATGCCCTGAAATCGTTCTACTCGATTGGACGCTGGCCGCTTGAATGGCAAAAACGGATCAGGGTTGTAAGGAATAAGATTAACTTTAATTTGCAAGCCTTCTAAAAGCTTCACTAACCGCTGTGCATCTTGATCAGAATCAGTAATGCCAGACAGCAGGACATATTCGAAGGTAATGCGATGTTGGAGTTTTGGAGAAAAACCACGACACACATCAAGCAAATCTTTCAAGTTCCATTTCTGATTGATAGGCATGACTTCTTGACGCACATCGTCACTAGCAGCATTCAAAGAAATTGCCAAATTGGGCATTTTCACTTCGCCCCGCATGCGATTTAGAACAGGAACCACTCCCGCAGTCGATAAGGTAATCTTTCGATGAGACAATCCTATTGCCTTGGAATCCGTCATAATCCGAAACGCCTTCATAACATTCTTGTAATTGTAAAGCGGCTCTCCCATACCCATAAAAACAACGTTAAACCCTAGTTGAGTCAAGCAACCATCACGAGCAATTGCTAAAACTTGTCCCAGAATTTCTCCAGAGGTCAGGTTCCGATGAAAACCCATCTGCGCTGTCATACAAAAAGTGCACCCTACCCCACATCCAACCTGAGAAGAAATGCATAAAGTCTGTCGATGGTCTTCTGGAATAAAAACCGACTCAATGCACTTTCCATCATCCAGCCGAAAAAGAAATTTAATGGTGCCGTCTTTGGACTGTTGCCTATCCTGAATTTCAGGGATTCGAATCTCAAAAGAATTATCAAGACGTGTGCGAAACGCTTTGGGCAATACCGCCATTTGAGTTAAATTTTCTTCCCTGCGCTGATAAATTTCATGGTACAACTGCCGTCCACGAAACGATCTATCTCCCAAACCCTCAGCTATATCGACGAGTTCAGATTCATTTAACCCAATTAAGTTATTCTTTTTCATATCAAACTGATACATTCTACCCCACGGTGCATATCTCTGTCTTAGGAAGCGGAAGTAGTGGAAATTGTACGTACATCGCTACGGAACAGGTAGCCATTTTAGTGGACTTGGGCTTTGGAAGGCGCAGCTTGGAACGTCGCCTTCGACAAGTTGAATTAGAAAATAAGCCAATTGATGCCATTTTGGTAACCCATGGACACCTTGATCATGTCCGGGGAATTCCAGCTTTTTCTTCCCAGTGCCAGGTGCCTATTTATATGAACGAAGGAACTCGAAATGAGACCCGTGACCTTCAAAACATTACCCGCTGGGAGACCTTCCAAAACAACTCTGTTTTTTTTATCGGGGATCTTCAGGTAACCCCGTTCACTGTTTCCCATGATGCCGCAGAACCAGTTGGCTTTAGATTTTCTAATAATGGAATTTGTGGCGCTTTGGCAACTGACATTGGAGAACTTAACGATACTGTTACTAAGCAATTAGCGGACTGTGACTGGCTAGTCCTAGAATCCAACCATGATGAAGAGATGGTAAAAATCGGGCCATATCCCCTACATGTTAAACAGCGAGTGCTTAGCAACAAGGGCCATCTTTCCAACCAAGAACTTGCCGGTTTTCTTGCCGGTAAATTCGATCACAAGGCCAAGCATCTCTTTCTGGCACATATTAGTCGTCAAAACAATGACCCACAGATCGCCCTAGAGTCTGCTCAAAAAGCGCTGGCAGACAAAAAACTGCCCCTGCTTGCTAATTCGTGCATGCTCCACTTGACTCACCAAACTAAACCTTCCATAGTCTTAGACTTATGATTACTCGATACACTCGCCCCGAAATGGAAAAAATTTGGTCCGAAGAAAACAAATTTCGTAAATGGCTCCAAGTGGAAATCGCCGTTTGTGAAACTCTGGCAGACCTGGGAGAAATACCTTCTGAAGCGGTGGCAACAATCAAAGAAAAAGCTGATTTTTCACTTGATAGAATTCAAGAAATTGAGGAAATTACCCGTCACGACCTGATTGCCTTCACTACAGCTGTAGCAGAAACAGTGGGAGACCATTCCCGATTTATTCATTTTGGCTTAACGTCTACTGATGTCGTAGATACCGCACAGGCGATCCAGATTAGAGAGGCTTCTGATCTAATCGAGACAGAACTATTAAACCTGATATCAGTCATCAAGTCTCAAGCCCTTCGCTACCAACACTTGCCAATGATTGGGCGAACACACGGAATACACGCAGAACCGATCACGCTTGGACTTAAACTAGTTGTTTGGTATTCAGAATTGAATCGCAATTTGGAGCGGTTCCAGCTAGCCAGAAAAAACCTGCAGGTTGGAAAAATCAGTGGACCAGTGGGAACCTTTTCCTACCTGCCGCCTCAAGTGGAAGAAAGCGTCTGTAAGCAGTTGGGATTGTCTTTTGCTCAGGTTTCTACCCAAACTCTCCAGCGAGATCGCCACGCTGAATATCTTTGCACACTGGCAATTTTGGGTTCAACCTACGATAAAATCGCTACCGAAATACGCCATCTTCAACGCACAGAAGTTCGGGAAGCCGCGGAAGCTTTTGCAAAGGGCCAAAAAGGCAGTTCTGCTATGCCCCACAAACAAAACCCTATTACCTGCGAGCAAATCAGTGGACTCTCAAGAGTTCTTCGAGGAAATGCCCTTGTTGGCCTTGAAAATATTCCGCTGTGGCACGAAAGAGATATATCTCACTCTTCGGTTGAGCGGGTTATTCTGCCTGATAGCACAACTTTGGCTCACTACCTTACAATCAAGCTTAGTCAAGTCCTCCAAAATTTGCAGGTAAACAAGGATGAAATGGAAAGAAATTTGGAATTAACCGGTGGTTTAATTTTTTCAGGAGCACTTCTCCTCGCACTGACCCGCAAGGGCGTTCTTCGAGAACAGGCTTACGAATGGGTACAACGAAATGCCACACGTGTTTGGAATCAAGACGGTAATTTTCAACAGCTCATTCTAAAAGATCCCGATATAAAAACTCATCTTAGCAACGATGAGATAAATGCAGCCTTTAACATTCAAGATCGACTCAAATATGTCGATGCAATATTCGAGCGAGTCTTTGGACCATCATGAAAGACGTTATAAGCTACATTGACAACAATCATGATCGGTATCTTAAAGAACTCAAAGAATTCCTAAAAATTCCGAGCATTAGCACTGATCCTTCATATACCAAAGATGTCAATGCTGCTGCTGAATACGTTGCTCAACAACTCAAAAAAGCAGGAATGTCTCACGTAAAAATTTTTTCTACTCCCGGACATCCTGTTGTTTATGGGGAGCACATCACTGATAAAAAACGACCGACATTACTGGTCTACGGCCACTATGATGTTCAACCAGTAGATCCAGTAGCACTTTGGGAATCCCCTCCCTTCGAGCCTACTGTGAGAAATGGAGAACTTTACGCTCGTGGGGCTGCCGACGACAAGGGCCAGATGTTCATTCACTTTAAAAGTGCGGAAGCCTATATAGAATGCGGCAAGCAACTACCGGTAAACATTAAGTACTTAATTGAAGGAGAAGAAGAAATTGGCAGTCCCAATTTAGACTCATTCATTGCCGACCACAAGGACCTCCTGATGGTTGACGCTGTAATGGTCTCAGACACCACCATGTTTGCAAGAGGAATTCCCTCAATCTGTTATGGATTACGAGGGCTCGTATATTTTCAAATTGACGCATCTGTTGCAAGCGGAGACCTTCATTCTGGATCCTTTGGGGGGGCCGTCGGAAACCCTGCTATTGAATTGTCTAATATACTTGCTGCCATAAA
>CAZASS010000032.1:0-4031 GCA_964487835.1 uncultured Acidobacteriota bacterium
GAGCATGGTGTTGTCTTGTGCGTAGCTAAGCGTTGATATAAACGGCGATTGGGGTACACGGCGGTTATAAACAAGGCCCGCGGGCGGTGCGATGTGGACAGAGTTGTGCCCCAGGTGGAAAATCTGCCCTTCTAGCTTCTCGTAAGAGTGCTAATGCAAGTTTTTTTTGTAGTGATGTTGATTTTTCTCGGTTGAAGGATGCTAGAAAGAGATTTGAGCTTTATGAGATACCTGATCGCAACTTTGTTCAAGCTGATTTTCAATTTGCTGGGCCCTTCCAAGAGCCATTTGATTTCGTGCTAATGGATGTTCCTTGCAGTGGTTTGGGTACTTTGCGTTCAAATCCAGATATTCGTTGGAGATGTTCTGAACAGGATTTGAAGCGCTTGCATAATCTTCAATTTAATCTCCTCAAAAAAGGTTTTGATATTCTTCAGCAGGGAGGAGAACTTATTTATTCTACCTGTTCAACAGAACCAGAGGAGAACGAATGGGTTATTCAAAAATTTCTTTTGGAAGAGCCTAGGGCTATTTTGAAGGGAAAATTTTATCGTAGTTTTCCTGAATTTCATTTAGGAGATTGTTTTTTTGCAGCGCAAATTGAACATAATTGAGTTTGGTAAAAGTTTGGCACAACAGAGTATAATAGGAGTAGCGGAGACCAAATAGGTTCTTTTGTTAGTTGAGGATTGAATTGAGTAACATCTTTTTGAAGGTCACCTCTGCAAAGTATAAAAGTTAGTATATGGTAAAGAAGAAGAGAGGTTTCAGCTCTTACTCTCAGAACAAAACGGTGTTAATGGGCAAGTTTTTTTTGCTTATAGGAAGTCTGGTTGCTGTAGGTCTTTTTAGTGCTTATGTAGGAATGAGATTGGCAGTTCGAGGAACTGAGGTTGGGGTTCCATTAATTGTAGGATTATCGATTGAAGAGGCTACATTTGCTTTGAAGAAACTCAGTTTGAAGGTGGGAATCATTGGGGAGCGTTTTGACCAAAAAATTTCTGATGGGGGTATAATTTCACAGCATCCAAGAGCTGGAGGGCAAATTAAAAGCTCAGGTGAAGTTCAGGTTGTTGTTAGTCTGGGTGAAAAGAGAAATCCTGTGCCTGATCTTAGGGGGTCAACTTTAAGAGTTGCGCGTTTAATGGTTTCTCAATTAGGTTATGAGTTAGGTAATATTAGTCAAATTTCGGTATCTGGATCTGATGGACAAGAGGTGATTCAACAGTTTCCACCTCCTAATTCTAAAGAGACCCTTAGTCCGAGAATAGATGTTTTGATCAGTAGTGCACTGGTGCCAAAGTATGTGATGCCCAAGGTTACTGGAATGGGCCTTAATAAGGCTATTCTGTTGTTTGAAAAGAATGGTTTGAAAGTAGGAAAAGTTCAGTATCGTTCTTATCCTAATGTGTCCAGAGGAGTTGTGGTTAAACAGTTTCCTGAACCTGGACACCCGTTAATGGAGAAAAGTTCTATGAACTTAGAGGTGGCCCGTTAATGGCTGTTATTGCACCTTCAATATTGTCAGCGGATTTTATGAATCTTGGCAAGGATGTACGTAGAATGGAGAAGGTGGGGGCTCAGATACTACATGTTGATGTTATGGATGGGAATTTTGTTCCAAATCTGACAATTGGTGTGCCGGTGGTGGAGAAACTTAGTCAATGGACAGAATTGTCTTTGGATGTTCATCTAATGATTGCTAATCCTGAGCAGACAGTGGACTTATATATTGATGCCGGAGCTAATTATCTCAGTGTGCATTTTGAAACAGTACTTCACTTAGATCGTCTGTTAGATAGAATTCGTGAACGAGGCGTTCAACCAGGCGTAGTATTAAATCCTCATACACCTGTTTCTGCATTAGAGGAAGTTTTGCCTAAATGCCACCATGTTCTTCTGATGTCGGTAAATCCGGGTTTTGGAGGCCAGCAATTTATTTCTAGCAGTTTTCAAAAAGTAAGAAAGCTAAAATCTCTTATTGATTCTCAAGATTTGTCAGTGAAGATAGAGATCGATGGCGGTATTGGTCCTGAAAATGTACGAGAAGCCGTGGAATCCGGGGTGGATATTGTGGTAGCTGGATCAGCTATTTTTGGTTCTGAAAATCCTGAAGAAGCTTTTCTCCAAATGGAGAAAAATGCGGGTATTAATTAATGTTTAGTCAGCAAATGAAGATAGGTATAAGGACATTTGTGTTTGTATGGATGCTATTTTTTATATCCTCGTGTGGACAAAAAAGCCCGGGGTTGCAAGAGGGAGCTATTTCTCCAGATCAAATGTTATTTGAAAATGGCATGAAATATATGGACAAGGGACAGTTAGTTAAGGCGAGGCTAACCTTTCAGACGTTGATTAGCAGTTATCCAGAAGGTGAAAATACCCCCGATGCTTTTTTTGCAATTGCCGATTCTTATTACAAAGAACAGGGTCTTCAAAATTTATTGCATGCAGAAGCGCAGTATAAGGATTTTATTATTTTTTATCCTCTTCATAGGATGGCTGATGATGCTCATATGAAGATTGTAGCCCTTAATGTAAGGCTTATGGCATCTCCGGACCGAGATCCTTCTTATGCTAAGAGAGCTGAAATTGAACTGAAGGGTTTTTTAGAAAATTATCCTGAGAGCGAATTGGCTCTGACGGCTAGCGAATTTTTGCGACAGGTAGAGGAGAATCGCGCACACGGTATTCAAGGAGTGGGAAATTTTTATTTTAGAAAAGGTTCTTATTTAGCTTCTGAAAGCCGATACAAAGAAGTTATTACAGAGTATCCAAACTACAGTCGGTTGGATGTGAGTCTATATCGTTTAGGAAGTTCTTTGGAAAGTTTAGGTCGAATTGAAGAGGCTTCTGTCTACTACGCTCGTGTGGCTGCAGAATTTCCCTTTAGCATTCACTCGGAAGATGCAGAAAAGAAGTTAATTTTATTAGAGAAGCCGGTACCACCAGTGGATGTTGTGGCTGCGGAGCGAAACAAAGCCAATCAAATAGAGGAGGGGGGGTTTTCGTTAAATCCCATGAAGCCTATTCGCGAAGTGGTAGATTTGTGTACTGGTGGTGAAGATGTTTATGAAGTAGCCAAGCGGCGTGCACAAGAAAAAGCGGGAGACCAGTCCGAACAGATAACTTCTAGGGAACCCTAGATGAATCTAAAGGAAATAGTCTGGAAATTCTTTTTTCGAACCCAAAATGTGAGTGGGGCCTTTTCTTTTGAAAGCAAAGAGGCAGCAATCTATTTGCTCGTTTTTCCAGTAGAATAGTGAGCGTCTAGGTAGATTTCATTTTTGTTATAATTTTTTCTTACTGAGTCCTTCAAGAGAACCGTATCGATTAGCCATGATAAAGAAGATTCCCAAAGTTTATGAACCCGCTGAAGTTGAGAAGAAGTGGTATGCCTGGTGGGAGGAGCAGGGGTTTTTTAGGGCTAATTTAGACTCCGATCGAACTGCTTATTCTATAGTTATTCCTCCTCCCAATGTGACGGGTCGTTTGCATATGGGACATGCCTTAAACATTACTCTTCAGGATTTGTTGGTGCGTTGGAAAAGGATGAAGGGGTTGAATGTGTTGTGGCTTCCCGGGACGGATCACGCAGGTATTGCTACACAAAATGTGGTTGAACTTCAGTTAGCAGAGGAAGGCAAAAGACGAACTGATTTAGGTCGAGAGGCCTTTGAGGAAGTAGTTTGGAAATGGAAAGAAGAGGCTGAGAGCAATATTCTTGGTCAACTTAGGAGGCTCGGATGTTCCTGTGACTGGAGTCGTCTTCGATTTACTCTTGATGAAGGATTGTCTCGTGCTGTTAGAGAGGTGTTTGTTCGTTTATATGAAGATGGATTGATTTATAGGGGAGAATACCTGGTGAATTGGTGTCCCCGGTGTACTACGGCTATTTCTGATTTGGAGGTTGAGTACCAAGAAGTTCAAGGTAAGCTTTGGCACGTAAGGTATCCGTTTAAGGGAAGCGATAACTTTGTTGTAGTAGCCACTACTCGTCCAGAGACTATGTTGGGGGATACGGCAGTGGC
>CAZASS010000032.1:4041-16973 GCA_964487835.1 uncultured Acidobacteriota bacterium
AGAATAAAACGATAGTTTTACCATTGATAGGACGAGAAATCCCTATAATTTCAGATTCTTTTGTAGATAGAGAGTTTGGAACCGGGGTAGTTAAGGTTACTCCTGGACACGATCCTAATGACTTTGAGGCAGGTCGGCGTCATCAATTACCTATTATAAAAGTTATAGGAGAGGATGGAAGGATGACGGAGCATGCCGTTCAATATGCTGATATGGATCGCTATGAAGCACGGAAACAAATAGTTAATGACTTAGAAAATCAGGGTTTTCTGGTTAAAGTTGAAGAGCATCCTCACAGTATTGGGCACTGTCAAAGATGTGAAACAGTGGTCGAGCCACTAGTATCAACACAGTGGTTTGTAAGGGTCAAACCGTTGGCAGATCCAGCTATTCAAGCAGTGAAAGAGAGCAAAACCGTTTTTATCCCTTCTAACTATGAACGAGTTTATTTCGAATGGATGGAAAATATTCATGATTGGTGTATTAGTCGCCAACTTTGGTGGGGGCATAGAATTCCTGCTTGGCATTGTCAAGATTGTGGAGAGATAACGGTAGCGCGTGAGGATCCCCACTCTTGTACACATTGTTCTAGTCATTCTCTTAAGCAGGAATCGGATGTTTTAGATACTTGGTTTAGTTCGGCCTTGTGGCCATTCTCTACATTGGGTTGGCCGGAGCAATCTCAAGATCTAGGAACGTACTATCCTACAAGCGCTTTAGTAACGGGCTTCGACATTATTTTTTTCTGGGTGGCCCGTATGATGATGATGGGTCTCCGTTTTATAGAAGATGTTCCATTTCAAAAGGTTTATATCAATGGACTGGTAAGGGATGAACATGGCCAGAAAATGTCAAAGTCTAGAGGGAACGTGATCGATCCTTTGGAAATAATGGATGAGTATGGAACCGATGCAGTTAGATTTACTTTACTTGTTATGGCTGCTCCAGGAACTGATATTCCTTTCTCTGTCAGTCGTATGACAGGATACAGGGCCTTCTGCAACAAACTTTGGAACGCTGGACGGTTTCTTTTACTCAATCTTCAAGAATAATCTCCTATGGAATCTAAGGAGATAAATCAATTAATAGAAGACAATCGACTAACGTTAGAAGAGCAGTGGGTACTTAGTCGACTGCAGAAGATTATATCGGAGACAGAAAAAAACTTAGAAAATTTTCGTTTTCATGAAGCAAGCAATCAACTCTATCATTTTTTCTGGCACGAATTTTGTGATTGGTTTATCGAGTTGTCTAAGGAAAATGTTGCTGGTCAAGATGCTAAGAAGCAAGGCCAGTCAGTTAGAGTGGCCGCTTATTGTCTGGAAACTTCTCTGAGATTACTTCATCCCTTTATGCCTTTTATTACTGAGGAGTTATGGCAACAGACTCCTCATAGTGGTACGTCATTAATGGTGGCTCCCTATCCGGTGTGTTGTGAGCAATGGATTAATAAAAATATTGAAAAGCAGATGGAGGATCTTCAGGAACTAATTTCTGCAATCAGGACTGCTCGTTCTGAGAATAATGTTGATCCTCGTAAAAAAGTTTCTATTGATTTGTTTATCAGTTCTAGTAGTAACCTCAAATTAATTGAATCTCAACTACACCAACTTAAGCGGTTAGCTCAACTTGATGACATTCAATTTGTTTCCCAATTAAATGATGAGGGATTTCGAGTTCAGGGAGTTTCTCGGTTGGCAGAATTTTCGCTTGTTTTGGATGAAGTGATTGATGTTAAGGCAGAAAATCAGAGATTAAGTCGCCAGATTGATCGTGTCAAAACGAATGTTTTGCGTCTCCAAAATAAGTTAGAGAATCAAGCCTTTCTTCAGAAAGCCCCTGAGGAAGTTGTGAAAGTAACCCGCCAGCATTATGCCGAAGCTATGGAGCAGTTGGTAAAGCTTCAAGAGAAGTTGGATGCTATTAATGATTAGTAAAAGTCAGTTTGTGAAATGTATTAGTTGAGTTAGGGAATTTATAGAAAGCTTCTTTTTGAAGATGTCACCATTGTTCCGACGGTTTGATTACCTAGAAATAGTAGATTCAACAAACGATTATTTGAAAAAATTTTCTAAGATGGGGAAACCTCGCATGGTTGTTGCCCAGGAGCAGACAAATGGAAAGGGTCGTTTTGGACACAAGTGGTACTCTCCATCGAGACAGGGTTTATATGTTTCCTATCTGTTTTATCCTGATTGGGAAGTGGAGAAGGTCTGTTTTCTAAACATGATTGCAGGACTTTCAGTGGCCAATACAGTTAGTAAAATGGGGGGAGATGAATTGTCTATTAAGTTAAAACCTCCTAATGATGTCTATATTTCAGATAAAAAAGTGTGTGGAATTCTAAGCGAGACGGGTAGTGCAGACAACAAAATCAATTGGGCTGTTGTTGGAATTGGAGTCAATCTTTATCATCAAGAATTTCCTGAAGAGCTCAGGTCTAGAGCGACTTCTCTTTATTTGAAAGGTGTCAATGTGAGCCACCCATTAGTTTTTTGCAATCATTTAACGCATCAGTTTGAGAGGTTCTATCATCGTCTTGAATTTAATGGCTGGGAATTTATTAAGAAAGAACATGATCAGTACGGCCAATTTTTTAAAGATTAGTTTGGAATAATATAAAATTATGAGTCTCTTTCATTATCGGAAACGACCTGGACGTTTCAAGCGATTGACAGAAGTCTTTAAAGATAAGACACGGGGATTTGGTGATAGGTTAGATCAAATTTTTGGAACGTCTGATAGCCCAATTACTGATGAGCAAATTGAAGATGTAGAGAATATTCTTCTTAGTGCTGATGTGGGAGTGCAAACGACTTTTAAATTAATTGAAAAAATTAAAGAGAGTACACGGGAAAAACGGGTTTTAACGTCTTTCCAAGTTAGAAAAATGATTCATGAATTTCTATTGGATATTTTAAATAACAATCAGAATAAAGTCGTTATGGGTTCTCCAGAGGGATGTCCTCGCGTAATTTTCATTGTTGGAGTTAATGGAGTTGGGAAAACTACAACTGTAGGTAAATTAGCATATCGTTTTAGTAAGGAGGGAAAGAGGGTTTTGATTTGTGCGGCAGATACTTTTCGAGCAGCAGCTTCCGAGCAACTATCGGTGTGGGCAAAACGAACTAAAACAGACATTGTAAAACAAGAATCTGGTTCCGATCCTAGTGCTGTAGTTTTTGATGCTATGAACGCAGGTAAAGCCAGAAATATGGATGTTGTTATTGTAGATACAGCAGGTCGACTTCACACAAAGAAAAATCTAATGCAGGAACTAGAAAAAATGAAGCGAATTGCTGGTCGCCAAGTAGAAGGTGCTCCCCATGATATCTATTTGATTTTGGACGCAACCACTGGTCAAAACGGGTTAATTCAGACACAGGAATTTTTCAGTTCTGTTGGTGTAACAGGCATTGTTGTAACCAAGCTAGAAGGTACAGCAAAGGGTGGTATCGTAGTAGCTGTTGCTAGAGAAATAAAAATTCCCATTCTTTATGTTGGGATTGGAGAAGAAAAAGATGATTTAATCCCCTTTTCACCTAAGGATTTTGTCGATTCTATATGCAGTTAAAATTGTTTTTTAAAAGATGTTTAGGATATGTATTCTTATAAATTACATTATATTTAAAATTTTTTTCTACGATAATGCTGAACTGGATAGCGAGAGAATAATCCGATTAAAACTATTCCCGCTATAAATCCACCAATATGTGCCCACCAAGCAACACCATTCATGGCTTGAGAAGTTTCATTTAGTAAAGTGGTGCCATTAAATAACTGGATGAAAAACCATGATCCCAAAACCAAAATTGCAGGAAGTTCAATAATAGGCCAGAAAAGAAATAAAGGGATTATTGTTCGAATTTTTGCAAATGGATAGCTTAATAAGTACGCTCCCAGAACACCTGATATAGCACCGCTGGCACCTATGGCTGGAATTTGACTGTCTAGATTGGATAGAGCATGGGCCCCAGAACCTAGGATTCCGCACAAAAAGTAGAAGAAGAGAAAACGAATTGAACCCATCCGATCTTCGATGTTGTCTCCGAAAATCCATAGGTACAAGATATTCCCAGAAAGATGTAATAAGCCGCCGTGTAAAAACATTGAAGTTAGGATGGAAATACTAAATTCAGTGATGACTAAAACTGGATCTTGACCAATTAATTGTAATTTGGCAGGAACAACCCCGTATTTAAAAATAAAATGCTGGAGAACTTCTGATGTGAGAGAAAATTGATATAAAAAAACAGTGATGTTAGCAAGAATGATGAGAAGGGTAACGATTGGGTAGTGCCGTGAAGCAATGTTATCTCGAAAAGGAATCATAGGTTAGATAGAGTGTGATGGGCTAAAAAAGAATAATGGAGACTTAGCAAATCCACATTTACTTGCTGATTAGATAACGATCACAGCTGTACTACAAGAGCAAATTGGACTGCGGGGATTTTCCTGATTTTGTCCAGTACTTCTTCAGGTACACTACTGTCAGTATTGACGATTCCAACAGCATGAGGATGTCCTTGGCCTTTTCCTAGTACGAAGGAGGCAATATTGATTTTAGCTTTTCCCAAAATGGTGCCGACCTGCCCAATTACGCCTGGTGTGTCTTGATTTCGAATCAAGAGAATATGTTCTCCCAAATGGGCCTCAACAGGGATGCCGTCTAAGGAAACCAGACGCAATGCTCCTTGGCGCAGAACAGCACCTTCAATCCATTCCATCTGTTGTGGAGAACGCAACTGAATACTAATCAAATTTGAATAGCTTCTTTCTCGGCTGCTAACTGTTTCAATTACTGCAATTCCTCGCTCTTTTGCATAATTACGAGCGTTAACTTCGTTGATTTCTTCAGTAAGTATTGGCTTTAAAATGGACTTAAGAATGTAGTTACTGACTGGCTTATAGTTTACTTCAGACAGTTCTCCATAGTAGCGAATACCAATTCCTGAAATCCGGATTTGGCAGATTTGTCCTATAAATGATCCCAGTTTTTCTCCCAGGCGTACGTAGTGTTGCAAGTCTTCAACTTCCTTGGGGGTCATCGAAGGAAAGTTAATTGCATTTAAGATCACTTCATCATTTAGATAGTTGGAGATTTGGACAGCAATTTCGTAACCTACCTTAGACTGTGCTTCTACTGTAGAGCCTGCTATGTGTGGCGTTACGATAGTTTTAGGTGATGATAAGAGTGAGGCATGAATTTCTGGTTCCTCTTCGAAAACATCTAGAGCAGCGCCTGATAAATGTCCACTCTCAAGAGCATTGGCCAAATCTGCTTCTACTACAAGTTCTCCTCGTGAAGTATTGATTAGAAAAGATTTTTTTTTCATTAGTGCCAGCGTGCTAGTGTTAATCAAACCTTTTGTTTTTTCGTTCAGTGGAAGATGTAAACTCACGAAATCAGATTGAGAAAATAAATCATTGAGTTTAGCTAACTGCACTCCGAGACTGGTGGCATGGTCTTCACTTACAAAGGGGTCGAATGCAACAACTTTCATATGAAAAGCCTGTGCCCTTTGGGCTAATAAAGCCCCTATTTTTCCTAGGCCTAAAATCCCCAATGTTTTATTTTGAAGCTCCTGTCCCACCAAACTGCTTTTATTCCAGTTGCCTGACCTCAGAGAGGTATCAGCGAATGGGATTTTTCTAGCTAATGACAACATTAGTGCAAAAGCATGTTCTGCCACACTAATACTGTTTCCACCGGGAGTATTCATAACTACCACTCCTTTACGGGTGGCTGCCTCTTGGTCAATGTTGTCTACTCCGGCCCCAGCCCGTCCAATGACACGCAGGCATTTTGCTGCTTCAATTACGTTTGATGTAACTTTTGTTTTACTCCGAACAATTAAAGCATCGGCATCACGGACTTCTGACAGAAGACTATCGGGAGAAAGATCTGGCTGATAGGACACATCAAACTTGGATTGTTGTCTTAGATATGTAATTCCTTCTTCGGAGATGGAATCAGTAACAAGAATTTTCATGATTAATTAATTACTCAGAAAGATTGGTAGTTTTTGCTGCTTCTAGCAGTGCTGTTTTCAATCCCAACCCAACTTCGATTTTTATTCCCATCATTAAGAGACATAACTCAATGGACGAAATTACTGCAAAAACATCTATTAGATCCAGATGACCGAGATGAGCAATTCGAATAATCTTTCCTTTAAGCTCACTTTGTCCTCCAGCTATCATAATCCCAAATTCGCTATCCAATTTTTTTATAAGTTCTTTTGCTGAGACACCCTCTGGTGGGAATGCAGCTGTAACGGCACTAGACGGAGACGATGAGAGCAGCCTGAAGTTTAGTGCAAGGAGAGCTTCCCGAGTACAGTGAGCCATCAACTCAACCTCGGCTAGAACTTTTTGAAGATCTTGGCGAAGAATTTCTTGAGTGGTTTCGTTGAGAGCGTCAATCAGTGAGATAGCTGGTGTGTATGCAGTCTGACCTTTTCTCTGCTTGTCTACCTCGATCGAAAGGTCAAAGTAGTAAGACGAAGCTTCATTATTTTTAATTCTTTCAAGAGCACTTGGACTAATTGACATGAAGGCCAAGCCTGGTGGCAGACCAAGTGATTTTTGAGATCCACTAATAACGATGTCAAGTCCCCAGTCATCTGCCTTAAGGGGTTGAGTAAGTAGGGCCGAAATAGCATCAACTACGATAAGAACTGCGGGGAATTTTTGGTGGACAGATAGCGCTATTAGTTCTAAATCATGAGATGTTGCAGTTGACGTTTCACATGCCTGAATAAGTAGAACACGAGTTTCGGGATGGTTTTCAAGAGCTTGGCAAATTTCTTCTGGAGAACAAGCTTCTCCAGCCGATTTATGAAGGGCTGTACAAGTTATTTTGTGAGCTTTACAAATTTCTAACCATCGTTCTCCAAATTTTCCAGTTACAACCGCCAAGGCTTGTTCGTCTGTAGAGAGAAGATTAGAAACAGCTGCTTCCATGGCACCAGTACCTGAAGAGGCCAGAATAACTACGTCATTTTGGGTTTGCAGGATTTTTTGTAAATTATTACGAGTCTCTAAAAATAGATTTGTGAACTGTGGTGTGCGGTGGTGAATTATAGGGCGAGCTAGTGCGAGTTGAGCTTCAGGCATCAACGGAGTAGGTCCCGGGGTAAACAGTCTTTTTTTACGCATTAAAGAATGATAACACGAGCTTGACGTTGTGCCGATGATTACCCCATGTCCAGTAAGGGCTATTTTCTAGTTGCAACTAGTTCAGAGAATAGCTAAGACAAGTAAGTTGAATAAGGGGATAATTAGTTGATTTCTACTCCTTGACCTCCTTGGTTTGTATCTTTATCATCTGGTGTCTGATGCAGCGAACTCTTTTATTTTGTCTAATTGCTTGGCTCATTCCAGGTGCCGGGCACCTTCTTCTCAAAAAGCGCACTAGGGGGTTTATATTTTTTTCTGCAGTGATGGTTCTTTTTATTTGTGGGCTAATGATGAAGGGAACACTTTTTGATTTGACCCCAGGATTTTTTGGTTTGTTAAAGTTTGTTGCTAATGCTGGGGTGGGGCTTCCGTATCTAGTGGGAAAATTGATGGGATGGGGAATTGGTGATGTAACTAATTATGGGTACGAATACGGAAATGGTTTTTTGTTTTCGGCCGGATTGTTAAATATGTTAATCGTAGTAGATACTTTTGATATTTCCCGAGGTCGTAGGCAGTGAATCATTACATTAGTGTTCTCATCATGTCGGTCTGTATTTCATCAGTTTTTGCCTTAATTACAAAGGAGACCCCAAGAGAACGCATCCGATACTTTTTTAAACTAATGGGTTATGTATAGCATGCCGTGGTAGTCATGGATGATAAGGAAACTGCTTTTTGGAAGCAGTTATGAAGACTCGCTCATCCGCCTCTACATATTCTCGCTCTCTTTTGGTTGGGTTTGAACAGATTTTGGAGAGGCGTTCGTTTGTGCCTCCCGTTTGGTTGAGAGGACCTCATTTACAGACATTAGGTGCTTCCCTAGCCAAGAGAAAATATTCTTGGGGTTGGACAGACAGTCAGCAACAGTTCCTAAATCTATCTGATGGTTCTCGAATTATGGTGGTTTGTATCTGGAAGTGTTCTTCTGCTCCGACGATGGTAGCTGTTCATGGGATGGGTGGATCCAGTCAGTCAACTTATATGCAAGGTCTTTCGCACAAAGCTCATCGAGAAGGATGGAACGCCATACTGTTGAACTTGTATAACCAGAATCATGATCTTTGTAGGCCGAAAATTTTTCATGCCGGAGCTAGTTCTGAAGTTGGTGAAATCATTCAAAAATTAATTGATCAATACAGCTTAGTGAAAGTTTTTTTGGTGGGAGCTTCAATGGGCGGAAATATTCTTTTAAAGTTTTTGGGTGAGAGGGGTTCGCAACTTCCCCAGGAGATTAGGTCGGCTGCTGTTATTTCTCCTCTTGTCGATTTGGTCACTAGTGCTCGCATTTTAGAGAGTCCATCTAATTTTTTATTTCAACGTCACTTTGTCAAAAATTTTAAGAAGAGAACAAGGGAACAAAGTGCTGAATTAGACAATTTTGTTGATTTGAAAAAATTGATGAATATCAGAACTGTACGTGAATATGATCAGCTTGTAACAGTTCCTTTATCTGGATTCTGTGATGTGTCTGAGTACTATAAAACAGTCAGTGCTCAGTCTTATCTAAAGGATGTCAGAGTTCCTACTCTCTTACTTCATTCCAAGGATGATCCGCTTATTCCATGGAAACCCTTTGTACTACCTGAGGTTAGTTCTAATCAGTCACTGATTATCAAACTTACATCGACTGGGGGACATCTTGGTTTTATTGAACGTGGAAAAAAACAAGATGTGGATCGCCGGTGGGCAGAAAATCGTGTCATCGATTTTTTTCGGTTTTCCAAAGATCTCATAAGTGAAGGAGTAGACAGTTAGTGCTTTTCACTTTTTATTTATACAGTCGTATTAACCTTTTTTCACATCTACGCTAGTCGATATTTAGTGATTACTGTTGCTAGTTGTCAACAGTCATTCTGTATGCCAAGATGCTTGGCATGGAAGTTACTAATGAGAGAATTGAAAACTACCTGACTGATATTCTTTCTCAGGAAGATCCAGTGTTGATTGAGATGGAATCTCGTGCATGCAAACTGAATTTTCCGATCGTTGGGCCTTTGGTAGGCAGATTGTTGCATCAACTCGTTCTTCTCACGAGGGCCAGGAGAATACTTGAATTGGGATCGGGGTTTGGGTATTCCGGATACTGGTTAGGAAGTGCTTTAGGTAAACCTGATGAGATTCACCTGACCGAATTTTCCAAAGAGAATTTGGAGTTAGCAAAAGGATATTTTTCTCAAGGTAAAATTTGTTGTCATCCCTATTTTCATCAGGGTGATGGTGTAGAAATTTTGGAGAAGCTGGAAGGGCAGTTTGATATTATTTTCAATGATGTTGATAAAGATAAGTACCCAGAAATTTTTTCAAAAGCAATGTCTCGATTGCGTCATGGAGGAATTCTTGTTTCTGATAATGTTCTTTGGCACGGTCGAGTTGTGGATGCTAATCCCGATGAGACTACACTGAGTGTCTTGGAACACAATCGTCTTATCTTTGATAATCCTGATTTTTTCTCTAGCATCATTCCTATTCGTGACGGAATTGCAATCAGTTTGAAGAGATAAGAAGTATTCTTTTTCCTGGGCAAGCGGAATTACATAATTGGTTCCACATAAGATAGCTTATGGATAAGTTAGATAAGATTTTTCTCAAGATCCAATGGCCTCAAAAGCGAAAATTTCAGTTAGTTGGAATGGGTTTAAATGCCGTAGATTGGATTTGTTCTCTTCCACATTATCCCCATCATAATAGCAAGGTTGAAATTGAAGGATTGCATAAAGTTGGTGGGGGACAGGTTGCTACGGCTTCAGCACTTTGCGCGCGATATGGTATGAAAGTTCGCTATATCGGAAGAGTGGGTGATGATGAGATTGGAGAATTTTCTTTGAATAGTTTAGGGCAAGAATCTATGGACATCTCATGCGTCCAGATAGTGCCAGGGGCCATTAGTCAATTTGCAATTATTTTGGTTGATCGGCCTAGTGGTGAGCGAACTATTCTTTGGGATCGTGATTCCAAGTTGATTTATCAGGAAGGAGAATTAAAACGTGAGTGGATAGTGGAAGGGCAATTACTTCACTTAGATGGTCATGACCAAAAAGCTGCTATCCAAGCAGCAAAGTGGGCAAAAGAGGCGGGCATGCGAGTTTCCTTGGATATTGATAAGGTGCAACCTGGGGTTGAGGAATTACTAGGACTTACTGATTTTCTGATGCCTACTGAGAGTTTTATCCAATCTTTTTCTGATGAAAAAGATTGGAAGAAAGGACTTAAGATAGTTGCCAAACTTGGATCATTATTAGTTGGTGTAACTCGTGGAAAACATGGAGCGGCTGTTTTGTGGGAAGATGAAATTTTTGAAGTTCCCGGCATACAAGTAACTGCTCTAGATACAACTGGTGCAGGAGATGTTTTTCATGGAGCTCTTTTATATGGGATTTTACAAGGTCAGAATTTAGGCTACTGTCTTCGTTTGGCTAATGTAGCAGCTGCTCTATCTTGTACCAGGATTGGTGCTCGTGGCGGAATTCCACAATTGAAGAAAGTACTTGAAATATTCTAGTTACTGCACGCAAAACTATTTTTTGGTTTTTTTTGAATCGAATTGCTGATTTATTACATCAATATGAGTAAATGAAGAAAATACTAACTGTTATCTGTTTTGGATTGTTGGGCTGTTATCTTCAGGGGGAGTCCGATCTTTCTGAAGAGGAAATTATTAAACAGTTTACAGCTAAAGAGTCAGAGTTTAAAAAAGTTTGGAAGGAATATTCCTATTCTCAGAACATTGTATTTCAAGTATTGAATCGTTCTGGAAATGTTAGGGAAGAGAGGGAGGTATGGGTTGAGGTCTATTTTACAAGAGACGGTGAGAGAAAGACCCAGATTGTAAAGGACCGTGGTTATTTGAAGTCTGTGCAAGTTAGTTCAGAAGATATGGATGATGCTATTCATCGTCAACCGTTTGTTTTGACTAGTGAAGAATTGAATAAGTATAAGATTAAGTACGAAGGTAAAGAAGTAGTCGATGAGTTGGATACTTATGTATTTAAGGTAAAGCCTCTAAAGATAAATGGAGGTAGTCGTTATTTTAAAGGACTTATTTGGGTAGATGATTTGGATTTTCAAATCGTAATGACTCGTGGAAAGATAGTCCCAGATTACTCTAATAACAAATTTCCCGAGTTTGAAACAGTTCGCCAACAAGTGAATGGAAAACACTGGTTTCCAGTCTGGACCAAGGCGGAGGACATTTTAGAATTTGGTGGTTTTATGGAGAGGCGAAAAAGAGTACATGTTCGGGTATTTATAACCTATGAGAACTTTCAGAAATTCGAAGTTAATACTGCGATTAGGTATGAATCTTCTGAAGAAATAGAAGAAGGTCGTTAATAAACAATGGCGTGGGAAATTAAAAAAATACTGGAACGAAATCATCGGGCTATTGCACAGACTCTTAGTCTGGTTGAGAATTCCGATGAGCGTGAAGTGAGTCAGTTGCTCAAGCAGTTGTTTCCTCATACTGGAGAGGGATTTGTTATTGGGGTTACGGGCAGTCCTGGGGTGGGGAAGAGTTCTCTTGTGGATCAACTAACTCGTTATTACAGTGCAGATGGACAAAGAGTAGCTGTTGTTGCTGTAGATCCGAGTTCGCCTTTTTCTGGTGGAGCCATTTTAGGAGATCGCATTCGCATGCAGTCATTGACCACCGATCCCAATATATTTATTCGAAGTATGGCAACACGAGGAAAAATGGGTGGTCTATCCTTTGCAGTAAATGATTCCTTAATGGTTCTTGATGCAGCTGGATATCAGAAAATGATTGTTGAGACGATTGGTGTAGGACAGGATGAGGTTGATATTGCCAAGACAGCTCACTTAACAGTTGTCGTTGTCTCTCCTGGAATGGGAGATGATATTCAAGCAATAAAAGCTGGCATTTTTGAAATTGCCGATGTGCTAGTTATTAATAAAGCGGATCGGGAGGGAGTTGAAAAAACTGAACAGGAGTTGCAAGCGATGCTTTCAATTTCTGTCCGAGAAGATAATTGGAATCCTCCAATTATAAAAACTGTGGCGACTGCGGGAGAGGGTACAGAACAGTTAGCTCAAGTTATCGAAAACTATCGTCAATTTATTAGTGATCACCAAAGAAAGCAATGGAGAATTTCTTTATTTAAAAAACATTTGATCGAAATGTTTCAGGAACGAGTGACAAGGACAATTTTGGAGAGAATTCCAGAAAAAGAATTGGACCGATATGCAGAAAAAATGATGACCAGAGAATTAGATCCTTATACCATCATAGATCAAATTCTAAGAGATGTTGGTTTGTTGGAGGAATCTAGTGATTAAGAAAATTGCGCACATTGGAATTGCTACCCATTCAATTGATGCTATGTTGGAGTTTTACAAAAAATTGGGATTAGAAGTTAAGTGTACTGAGATTGTAAAGGATCAACAGGTTAAAGTGGCAGTGATGCAGGTGGGTGATTCAGCTTTTGAACTAATTGAATCAACTGCTGAAAGTTCTCCTGTTTCCCGATTTATTAGTAGTAGAGGACAGGGGCTTCATCATGTGACGTTTGAGGTAGATGATTTGGAAAAGCATCTTGAAATTTTGAAGGATCAAAATATTAGGTTGATTGATGAAAATCCTAGATATGGTGCTGATGGTGCACTTGTAGCTTTTATTCACCCAGATTATACTGGAGGAATTATAAAAGAGCTTTCCCAGCCTGCACATGAGAAAGCTGAATGAAATCGGGACACTTCAACCCATCACTGAGCTAGCTTCAATCGCTCACGCT
>CAZASS010000033.1:0-4095 GCA_964487835.1 uncultured Acidobacteriota bacterium
GCCAAGCTTAATACCTTTTTTTTCACTCTGATTTTGCTAAAGATATTGAAACCATTCGTCCAGAACTAAAAAATATAACTAAATTCATTCCACTAGATTCAACCAAACAAAACGATTGGGCTGAGAATTTGACTTACGAACAACTTCTGGAATCACAGACACCATGTTTGGACTTTCAGCCTTTATCTATAAATGAAGATGATACTGCCGAACTTTTTTATACCTCAGGGACAACCAATCGACCTAAAGGGGTAATGCTTACGCACCGGAACCTCTATCTTCATGCTCTAGAAACTATCGTGGCTAAAAACATAAAGGAAAGTGATGTTCTCCTACACACAATCCCACTTTTTCACGCTAACGGATGGGGTTTCCCTCAATCTTTAACCTGCATAGGTGGACAACATGTCTTAATAAAAAAATTCCATCCTAAAAAGGTGCTGCAAGAAATTAGTCGTCATAAAATAACAACCTTTTCTCTAGTTCCTACTATGGCCAATTCCATTCTCAATTTTCCCAATCTAAACACCTATGACTTATCATCCGTTCGCCAAATTATGCTAGGAGGATCTGCCTCCAATCCCCATCTCATACAACAATTAGAAAAAACATTTGATTGCCACTGCCTATCCAGCTATGGCTTAACAGAAACATCCCCTGTGTTGACCCTAGCATCACAAAAAAGCTCTCTCTCCCTTAGTGAAAAAGAACGATACCATCTTCAATCCATGAGCGGATTTCCTATTCCTGGAGCTGAAATAAAAATTGTGGATCACCAAGATCAAAAATTGCCATGGGATGGAGAATCCGTTGGAGAACTAGTGGTTCAAGGCGACACAATTATGGCCGGCTATTGGAATCGTTCAGAAGAAACAAATCAAGCTTTCCGTAACAAATGGTTTCATACTGGAGATATGGCAACCATTAATCCTGATGGCTATATTCAAATTGTTGATCGGAAGAAAGATATTATTATTAGTGGTGGAGAAAACATTTCGAGTCTAGAAATAGAAAACGTCCTAACAAGCCATCCTGCCATCTTAGAATGCGCCGTCATTCCCATACCAGATCCCTTGTGGGGAGAAACTCCTACAGCTCTGGTTGTTTTAAAAGATAACTGCCAAGCAAGCAAAAAAGAACTTTTTGATCACTGTCGTACTCAACTAGCAAATTTCAAAATTCCCACAAATATTAAATTCCTAGACTCTCTCCCAAAAGGAGGTACCGGAAAAATTCTAAAGAGAGAATTAAAAAAACGATACGGAGCCTCCTCAGAAAAGATCACGTATTAATACAAATAATGATCCTTAAAGAAAGCTTTTTTAGAGAGTTAACCCTCCATCTACAGTAACCACCTGTCCGGTTAAATAATTATCTGGCTCTACAAGTAACCGTATCACCCTAGCTACATCTTCGGGACAACCAAAGCGTGAAATTATTTTTTCCTCTATAAAATGATCATATTTACCTGAATCTATGGAGGCTAGAGCCATACCTGCACTATTTACACCCGGAGCAACAACATTGACCCTTATTCCACCTGGACCACCCCAATCTTTAGCTAATATTCGGGCAGCATAAGCAAGAGCTACTTTCGGACCGGCATAGTTAAGACTAGATTTAAAAACTGAAACTGCTTGCATAGACGAAACCAAAACAATTGCCCCAGATACCTTACACTTTGACATCAAAGCAGCAGATTCACGTGCCAACATTATCGGTGCCATATAATTTTTTCTTAGCGAATTCTCTAAATCCAAATCACTTGCCTCTGCAAACTTAACTCGTGCAGGATCTCCGGTAAAACAAACCATCGCGTATAAACCATTCCCAAAACTATCAGCTGCACTCACATAGTCCGACCTTACCTCTGGCACCGTAATATCGCCTTTAACAAGACATACTGATTCTGCTCCGTAGAGATTTGTTACAAATGATTGTAACTCTTTCGCACGTTCTTCATCATGCCGATATCCCACCACAACCGAGGCTCCTTCTTTCGCTAACAAGACTACAGTGGCACTACCCAGTCCACCTGTTCCTCCAGCCACCAATACTGTTTGTCCTTCCAACCGACGCTCACCGAAATTAAAATCGAACATATCTTATCCTCGATATTTTTAAACTAAGCATTAGACCAAAAAAAGAAATCATCAAACTCAAACTTCTGCAGAGTCATTCTTCTAGAAATTTTTCTGTATCTATAGCGGCACGACACCCTGCTCCAGCTGCTGTAATTGCCTGACGATAGATATAATCATGAACATCACCTGCAGCAAAAACTCCTTCAACACTGGTTTTGGACCCATCGTGAACAGAAATATATTTTTCCTTCATATCCAACTGTCCCTCAAAAATTTTCGTGTTGGGCTCATGACCAATTCCAATAAACACTCCATCAGTTGGCAATAATGATTCTTCTCCACTCTTTAGATTTTTAAGCTTAACAGCCTCAACCTTGCCACTATTTGGATCTAAAATATCTGTAACAACCGAATCCCAGATAAATTTAATTTTGGGATTTTTTAAAGCCCGATCAACCATTATTTTCGAAGCTCTCAATTCATCACGACGATGGATCACAGTCACCTCAGATGCAAATTTAGCTAAAAATGTGGATTCCTCCATGGCTGTATCACCCCCACCCACGACTACTACAGATTGGTCCCGAAAGAAATACCCATCACAAGTAGCACAAGTCGAAACTCCATGACCTATTAGAGCTCTTTCTGATTCCAACCCCAACAACTTCGCAGAAGCTCCAGATGCTATGATTAAACTTTGAGCTTGATATACCTGCTCATCGGTTTCAATATCAAAAGGTCTCTTTCCAAGATCTACTTTTTGAGCCATTTCCATTTTATAAGTAGCACCAAACCGAGCAGCCTGCTTCTTCATCAAAGCTACCAAATCAGGACCTTGACCGCCTTCGGGAAAACCTGGGTAATTCTCTACGTCAGTAGTAAGTGAAAGTTGCCCCCCTGGCTCGTGCCCTTCAAAAACTAATGGCTCCAAATCAGCCCGAGCAGCATAAATTGCAGCAGTGGAACCCGCACATCCAGAACCTAAAATTATCACCTTGTGTACCATAAAATTCCTTTCTATCTACTTGTTACAAATCAGAGATAGAATACCAAATACCTCTCCAAGCTTGGAGTCCCTCTCTCCAAGTTAGAAGTCTTCACATGTAGAAAGCGACAGATAGCAATAGTAAATTGGTAAAAGACATGGAACACCCAAAGGAACTATTACTACTTCTTCAGACGCATCTTGCCCTTCGAATAATAGTAGTTTTAGTAATATCAGTCGTATTAGCCAAATTGACAGATTGGTTCATAACACAAGTTCTTCGACGCCTAACTAATCGCACCCAAACTAATCTTGATGACCAAATTCTGGAAATGCTCCACAAACCCATTTTTTACTCAGTAATCCTATTGGGAGTGATTACAGCAACACAAATGATCGACCTCCCCGAACACCTTCTCTCCATCAGTTACTCATTTGCAAAAACTATAATTGTTTTACTATGGCTCTCTTTAGGAATCAGACTAACTCTTCTGCTCCTGACTTGGATGACACAACACCCAGGCTTTAATCTTCTACAACCGGCCAGCAAACCTCTATTTGATATTGCCGCCAAAGTAATTCTCCTTGGTAGTGCTCTCTATTTCGTATTGATCTCCTGGAATATAGACGTTACTGCATGGTTGGCTTCAGCTGGAATTCTAGGCATTGCTATTGGTTTTGCTGCCAAAGACACCTTAGCCAATCTCTTTGCTGGAGTCTTTATTTTAGCTGATAGTCCATACAAAGTAGGCGACTATATTGTTTTAGATAACGAATTTCGTGGACAGGTCACTCGAATAGGCATCCGAAGTACTCGGGTTCTTACTCGAGATGACGTTGAAATGACCATTCCCAATACCACCATTGCAAATTCTAAAATCTTGAATGAAAGTGGCGGGCCATATCTAAAACGTCGGATACGAATTCCAGTTGGTGTAGCCTATGGCACAAATATTGACCTACTAAAGGAAGCACTTCAACAAGTGGTTGAAACTGCACAAAAAGAGGGGCATATCTGTAAAGACC
>CAZASS010000033.1:4212-16909 GCA_964487835.1 uncultured Acidobacteriota bacterium
GATGTTTGAATTATTATGTTGGATTCATCGTCCCGAAGAACGGGGTCGAGTTCGGGATATTTTGAATACATCAATATACACAACTCTAGGCAAATCTGAAATTGAAATTCCCTATCCTAAGCGAGACGTGTACATCAAACAGTTTCCTCAAGAAGCAAAGCCCTAATTTCCCCTTTGAAAAATTGGATAGACTATTTTCAATATTTTCTTTTCAATCGTATCCACAGATAAAAAGGGATTCCCATAGCTAAGATAATTAGTCCCATTAAAGCATTAAACCGCTTGTCAGGATTGGTCAGTGTATACACATTTACAAACACTACTACTCCAATAAATATAGCCGGAGTCCACGGATAGCCAATACAGCTAAATGGCCTAGGGTGATGGGGCAATTTCCATCTCAAAATATATAAGACTGCCACTGTAAGACCATAAAAAATGAGTGCTGAAAAAATTACATATTCAGTAATGTCCCTGAAGGTTTTCAACAAAATAACCAGCAAAATTGCCCATGTAGCTTGTGTCCAAATAGCTACGGTAGGGGTCTTGTAAACTGGGTGTATGAAATCCATGGCCTTGAACATCAACCCATCTTTTGCCATAGCAAAAAAGGCCCTGGGAGTGGAAAGCAAATTAATATTGGCAGCACCAAACACAGAAAGACAAATTAAAACAGCAAGCCAGTTCCCACTAGTTGGCCCAAAGATCCTCTCTATAGTAAGTTTTGGCACTAAGATATTCTGAGCCAATCCACGCATTTCCTGTATCGGAACCATATACATATAAACTGCATTAACAGCACAATAAGTTAAAATCAAGATGATGACCCCACCAATAAACCCGCGAGGCAAATCACGTTTAGGATTCTTAAGTTCAGCAGCACTAAAGGATAGCTGATGCCATCCCTCATATGCCCAAAAAATAGCCACTGCAGCCGCTACTACACCCATTTTCCAATCAGAAACCTGAGAACTCTGCAATGAGAAAAAATCCTCCCTGCTCTCAATGTGACCGGCAAAAATACCAGCCATCACAATTCCCCCAAGAGCAATTAACTTAGCTCCAGTTGAAATGTTTTGAAGAAGAGCACCCCATTGCACTCCAAAATGATTGGTTATTGCCAAAAGAATAATCATTCCAACTGATGCTCCAATTTGCACCCAGTTCGGCATCGGCAACAAGGTTTGCAAGGAAGTCGAAAAAGCAACTGAAAGAGCTGCTATACAGCCACTATTGATAACTAATAAAAGACACCAACCGTACAAAAAGGCAACAAAGCTTCCCCATCCCTCTCTTAAAAAAGCGTATTGTCCTCCTGCCTGAGGAAACATCGTTCCGAGTTCAGCATAGGCAAATCCACCACAAAGACAAACTAATCCTAAGCCAATCCAACATAACAGAACTGAAATGGGATCTGGTAAATATTGAGCAACTTCCCAGGGTTTAAGAAAGATTCCCGATCCAATAACGCCACCTGCAGTAATGGCTATAGCACTTCCCAAACCTAAAGATTTTCGCAATTTATTCGACAACTAAAATTCCTCTGCGGCTAGAGATTCCAATTCCTTCCCTGCAAGACGAAATACCGTCCAACCCTCTAGTGGATCTGCTCCCAAGTTCTTGTAAAACCGGATTGCAGATTCATTCCAATCTAAAACAGACCACTCTAACCGACCACAATTTCTCTTTTTTGCTAGTTTGGCTAAATAAGAAAGAAGGCTACGACCAATTCCCTTAGACCTAAAATCAGGCTGAACATATAAATCTTCTAAATAAATACCAGGACGTCCCAAAAAGGTCGATAAGTTATGAAAATAAACAGCACAACCCACTGGATTATCTTCATAACAGGCGATAACAGCTTCAGCCACTGCTTCTGGACCAAACAGAGCTTTCCCCAAAACTTCCTCTGTAGCTACAACTTCATGTGCCAAGTGCTCATAACTGGCCAACTCTTTAACAAAATTTAAGATCAAAGAAACATCATTAGATTGTGCATTACGAATTGTTATTTTCTCTGACAAATTTTTTCTTCCACCGGAGCCTTCTTTACTTTCGGGTAAACCCACTTTATTTACTTTCAAATTTCACCTCCTACCCCCCTCCAAACAAACCATTCAATTATCTGAACATACATTACTCAAAACACATAATCGAGAATCGACACCTTGACTGTTTTTAATTCCGATTTAGCACTTACCCATCCTATGCTAGAGTAACAATCTGAAATGAACCAAATACAACTAAAAAAATTAAGGGATGAACTTCAAGGGAAGATCGAAGGAGATGTGTTGTTTGATGACATGTCTCGTCTAATTTACGCAACCGATGCCAGCCTTTATGAAATTAAACCACTGGGAATTGTCCTTCCTCGAACTCAAGAAGACATCATCCAATCCGTACGAACAGCTGTTAAATACAAAGTGCCTATCCTTCCAAGGGGTGGTGGCACAAGTTTAGCTGGACAAACTGTTACTTCTGGACTCGTAGTAGATTGTTCCAAATACTTAAACCAAATTTTAGAAGTTAATGAATCCGAAGGTTGGGCACGAGTCCAACCAGGAATAGTCCGAGATAACCTTAATGATTTTTTAAAACCCTCTCGACTTCACTTCGCCCCCGACGTTTCAACAAGCAGCCGAGCAAATATCGGTGGCATGATTGGCAATAACTCAGCCGGCGTTCATTCAATTCTGTATGGGAAAACGGTTGACCACATTTTAGAACTTTCAGTTGTACTATCAACTGGAGAAAAACTTCTATTCAAAACAGTTGACCCTCAACAATTGGAACAAAAATGCACTCAAACAGATCGAGAAGGTGAAATTTATCGAAATATACAAACAGTTGTTTCTCAGAATCGTGATGAAATCACTCAACGCTTTCCCAAGGTTATGCGTCGTGTAGGCGGTTATAACCTGGATGAATTCTTAGGCGAAACCGACTTCAACCTAGCTAAACTGATTGTAGGGTCAGAAGGAACCCTAGCATTTGTTACTGAAGCCAAGATAAATTTGGAGTTACTACCTAAAAAAACTGTTGTCTCAGTACTCCACTTCAATGATTTAATTGAAGCTGTTGAAGCTGTTCCACTCATAATCCAACATCAACCATCCGCCATAGAAATTATGGACTCTTACGGACTTGAATTAGCTTTTTCCAATCCTGCCATTGCACCCCTTTGTTCTGAATTTGTCCAAGGAAAACCTCAAGCTATTCTAATAGTAGAATTTAGTGGAGAAACAGAATCAAAAATTCGTCAACACTGGACTCAAATGAAGGAAACTCTTACTCAAAAAGGAACGGTATATGCCTTCTACGATGCTTGGGAAAGCAAATCAAAAAAAACTGTTTGGGATGTTCGCAAACATTCCCTTGGAATATTGTTAGGCATGCAAGGAGATGCTAAGCCTCTTCCCTTCATTGAAGATGCAGGTATTCCTGTTGAGCACTTGAGCCAATACATTTCCAAAGTGCTCCAGATATGCCAGAACCATAATCGACCCGCAGCACTCTATGCCCACGCCAGTGCTGGAGTAATCCATGTTCGTCCAATCCTTAATTTAAAACAGCTCGAAGATGTAAAAATACTAAAAGCTATTTCCTCAGAAGTCTTTGATCTTGTTCAATCTTACGGTGGATCTTGGAGCGGAGAACATGGAGATGGATTAGTCCGCAGTTATAAAAATAAACAGTTTTTCGGAAATCAACTTTACGAAGCATTTAAAACAACTAAACAAATATTCGACCCACTTGGCTTGATGAATCCTGGAAAAATCGTAGAGTCTCAAGATATTTCTGAAAACTTACGAATCCATCCTGATTATCAGACTCACACTCCACCCAGCCACTTTCGCTTTGCTGACGAACAGGGTTTTGACAGAGCTGTTGAAATGTGTACAGGAGTCGGTCAGTGCCGGAAAACTCTATCGGGCACTATGTGTCCTTCCTACATGGCAACCCGAGAAGAAGAGCATTCTACACGAGGAAGATCTAACGCACTTCGAATGGCAATGAGTGGTAAATTTGGAATTGATGGATTAACCGACCACCGACTATATAACGTCCTCGACCTCTGCTTAGAATGTAAAGCTTGTAAATCTGAGTGTCCTTCAAAAGTAGACATGGCCCGTCTTAAGGCCGAATTCTTAGCTCACTATTATAAAAAACATGGACTTCCTCTCAGCAAAAGATTTGTTTCTAATCTCCGAAGGACAGCTGAACTAACCAGTTATCTTCCAAATATTTCAAACTCTATTTCCAAAAATAGAGTTGGCCGTTGGCTCTTAGAAAAAATTGCAGGAATAGATCGAAGAAGAATAGCACCACTCGTTTCTGAACAAACCTTGACTAGTTGGTTTACTGATAACAAAACTTCAATTAAAAACCCAACAGGTCAACCAGTAGCTCTTTTTGTAGATACATTTGTGAATTTTTACGAACCTCACATTGGGATTGCCGCTGTTCAATTACTTAAAAAAATTGGATGTAATGTTACCCTTGCCAATGCTGGATGCTGTGGACGACCATTAATTTCGACTGGTCAACTAGCTGCTGCAAAAGCCCAAGGTAAAAAATTAATTGAGAATTTGGGTGAATTTGCAAAACAGTCTATCCCTATTATTGTACTGGAGCCTAGTTGCCTCTCAACTCTAAAAGACGATTACCTTGATTTAATAGATGACCCAAATTTATGCAGGCAAGTATCACAGCATATTAAGAGCTTAGAAGATTTTCTAATTTCTGAAAAAATAGAAGCTAAATTTTCTCAGGAAATTGGAAATGGTCCTAAAGAAATTCTCTTCCACGGTCACTGTCAACAAAAATCCTTGTTTGGCACAGAAAACTCTCTTCAAACTTTGAGTGCCCTGGAAAAGACACACTTACTAGAAATTGACTCGGGATGCTGTGGTATGGCGGGCTCATTTGGTTATGAAAAAGGTCACTACGATATATCCAAACAGATTGGAGACTTGCGCCTGTTTCCTGCTATACAAGATATTTCCCCCGAAACAGAAATAGTAGCTTCCGGTTTTAGTTGTCGATCTCAAATTCAGCATTTCACCGGAAGACAAGCTAAACATTTAGCTGAAATATTACTCAAATATTCAAAATAGATTTTGTTGATTCCTCAGCTTCACTCTCAATTCCCATTATGACGATTCTGTTAACACCCGCTTGAGCACCTTACCCAAAGCACTTTTGGGGAGTTCTTTAACAAATTCTATCCGTTTGGGAATTTTATATTTGGCAAGTTTATCAGTACAAAACTGTATTAATTCTTGTTGAGTAAGTTCCTGATTTTCTTCAAGAACGACATAAGCCTTGACTGTTTCTTCCCGAACTTTACTAGGAATTCCCACTACAGCAGCCTCTACTATATTTGGATGCTGATGCAAAACCTCTTCTACTTCACGAGGATAGATATTCATTCCTGCACTAATAATCATATCCTTTTTTCTATCAACGATAGAAAAAAA
The DNA here is from genome assembly GCA_964487835.1 of uncultured Acidobacteriota bacterium. Lineage (GTDB taxonomy): Bacteria > Acidobacteriota > UBA6911 > RPQK01 > JADFOI01 > JAUXKG01. The sequence continues at coordinate 9,693 of CAZASS010000033.1, forward strand.
ACCCTCTTGATCCATTATTGCCATATCCCCCGTATAGAGCCACCCATCTTGAAGAACTTCTGAGGTCTCTTCTGGCATTTTCCAATACCCCATCATAACCTGAGGACCTTTTATCGCCAATTCTCCAACTTTTCCTTGATTTAAATTTTCTCGGGTCTCTAGATGGACAACTTTGGCTTCAGTATTTGGAATAGGAACTCCGATAGTCCCACTTTTGCGATGTCCATGAATAGGGTTAACAAGTGCTACAGGAGACGTTTCCGACAAGCCATACCCCTCTACTAATTTTCCACCAGTTAATGTTTCAAACCTACTTTGAACATCAGCTGGCAATGCAGCCCCCCCACTTATACACAATTGAATAGATGAAACATCTGAACTGGAAACTTTGGAATATCGGCTAATAGCGTTATATAGGGACGGAACACCACAGAAAATAGTGGGTTTATACTTCTTAATCTGCTTAACCACATCAACTAACTCAAATCGTGGAACCAAAAGCATTGTTGAGTGAGAAACTACCGCCAAATGAAGGCCTGTTGTCATACCATAACTGTGGAAAAAAGGAAGTGCACATAAAAGTACATCCTGACCTGGATTCATACTCCACAACCAACTTTTTGTCTGATAAACATTGACGACCAAATTCCGATGGGTCAAAACCGCGCCCTTAGAAATTCCAGTAGTTCCTCCTGTATAAAGAAAAATTGCAGTTTCATCTGGATCAACTTTTGCTGCAGGTACTGACTTAAAGGATTGCTTCATTAAATTTCGGTAGGTATAAATTCCTTTCGATTCATCTGCTTGAACCAAAGATTTGTTTTTTAATCCATATAGGACTCCCAGAACCATCGGTAAGAAGTCCTTAACTTCCGCAAGGATAATCCTCTTAACGGAAGTGTCTTTTCTAACCTTGGATAATTTTTCATACAATTGATCGAGAATAATAACTGTTTCCGCCCCAGAATTGTTCAACTGAAAAGCTAGTTCTCTCTCCACATAAAGAGGATTAGTTGGAACTAATATTCCTCCCAACTTGAGAACTGCAAAATGTGCAATCGGATAAGCAGGAATATTAGGAAGAACAATCGCTACTCTATCTCCTTTTTTCACTCCTAAACCTGATAAAACATTGGCAAACTGATCAATTTTTTCCCCTAACTTTCTGTAACTTAGTCTTGCACCCGCAAACAAAGTAGCAATCCCGTTAGGATTTACTGACACCGCCTCCTCAAACAACTGATAAACTGTTTTATCTGGACAATGAATTGACCCTGGAACACCTTGATCATAGTGGCTTATCCATACCTTGTTCATCCCTACTCCTCTTATTCCGTTCCCAGTAATCACCTAAGGATATCTCTGCTCTGTTTTATCAGCAACCTATCTGAAAATAGCAGGCAAAACATAACAGATATCTTCTTGAAACAATTTAGTTAAAATATAACTTTATAAAAACTCACCACAGCAAACTAAATCAAATTTCACATTTCAAACATTAAGTGCTTGATCAAAATCCTCCAATAAATCTTCCGTAGATTCTAAACCAACTGACAATCTGATAAGAGCATCACTAATATCTAACTTTAACCGTTCCTCGGCATTCATACCCAAGTGAGAAGTCGTTGCAGGCCTAGTAATTAATGTTTCTACACCTCCCAGACTTGGGGCTTCTACTGATAGAGTAAGGGCTTTGATGAAACGTTTTGCACCCTTCAATCCCTCTTTCAATTCGAAACTCAACATCCCGCCAAAACCGTCAAACCAACGACAAGCCCGCTGATGATACACGCTGGTCTTTAGACCTGGATAATTCACTTTAGAAACGGAAGGATGATCTTCTAAAAATTCTGCAATTTTCAAAGCACTCTGGTTTTGATGCTGAACTCTTAGAGCAAGTGTCTTCATTCCTCGATGCAAGAGAAAACAAGCATGTGGATCCAATACACCTCCTAAATGGGCTAACCACTGATCTATTTTTTCAATAAAATCACTACGTCCAATAATAGCTCCAGCTGCAATATCAGAATGACCATTCAAATACTTAGTGCCACTATGCAATGACAAATCAAACCCTAATGTAATTGGTCTGAAATTTACTGGACTCAAGAAAGTATTGTCGATAAATGACACCAAAGACTTTGCCTTGGCAAATTGAACCAAAGCTTGTAAATCTCCAACCTGCATAAGAGGATTAGTAACAGATTCAACATAAATGGCACGCGTGTTGGGTTTCAGACATCTTTCCCAAGAATTTGAATTATCTCCATCTATAAAATCAAAGCTTATTCCTAAAGAAGAAAGATTTTTGGTAATAAAATCATATGTCCCCCCATATATTCCCTTCTGCACTAATAGATGGTCTCCACTGGAGAGAATAGCCAAAAGAGAACTTGAGATCGCTGCCATTCCACTGCTGGTTACCCGCGCATCTTCTCCTTGTTCCAAAACAGATAATTTCTGATGTAAAACTTGATGATTAGGCGTGTTGTTCAAACGAATATATCTAATTCCATAATAGTTATCTTTACTTGTCTCAATTTCATTCGTACGCTCAAATGTAGAAGACTGGAAAATGGGAACATTGATTGCCCCTTGCACTCTGGGACGAGGTTCACCAGCATGAATGAGTTGAGTTTCTAAATTTTTGAACTTTGTCACCTTCATTTATCAAACTCCTCCAAAAATTTTGCCAACCGACTTATTCCCTCTTCTAATTTCTCTTTTGAATTAGCATAAGAAATTCGGATAAAACCTTCTCCATGGACACCAAAATCTATCCCTGGAGTAACTGCAACTCCAGTCTTTTCTAAGAGTTGAATAGCAAAATCAAGAGAGTCAACACTATAATGACTAATGTTAACAAAAACATAGAAAGCTCCAGTTGGAGGCACCATAACCTTCAAACCAATTTTTTGTAACCTGTCGAGTACCAGTAACCGACGTTCGTTATAACGACAACGTCTATTTTCTATTTCTTCTTCCGTATCAGTTAAAGCTGCTATTGCTGCAAACTGAGCAAAATCTGGAGCAGAAATAAAAAGATTTTGTTGCAATTTTTGTACTACATTGACAAGTTCATTAGGAAAAATTGCATAGCCAAGACGCCATCCTGTCATAGCAAATAACTTCGAAAAGCCGTTAACAACAATAGCTTCAGAAGAGTGTTCTAAAATAGAATGGGCTCGTCCTTGATACACCAAACCATGATAAACCTCATCTGATACAATAGTAGCTTTACCATCTACTAACTTTGCTAGATCCAACATTTTTTCAAATTCGGTAACCGCTCCTGTGGGATTGGACGGTGAATTTAAAATCAACGCTCTGGTGTTTTTCCCTAAATTTTCCCTAACAGCGGATAAATTAAATTGGAAATTATCTTCTTCACTAACTTGGAGTGGCACAGGCACTCCCTCAAAAAATGTTACAAATTTGGGATAACAAGGATAGTGAGGATCCGTCATTAAAACTTCTGCTCCTGGATCCAAAAGCACAGCAAAAGAAAGAAGCATTGCAGCTGAGCTACCAAGAGTTACGACAACACGACTTGGAGATAAATCCAGACCGTATTTTTTTTCATACCAAGACGCAATAGCCTGGCGCAATTCGGGATGGCCTAGAGAATGAGTATAATGCGTACGTCCCTTTAAAAGAGCTTCAATTCCTGCTTCCCTAACAACTTCGGGAGTTTCCCAATCTGGCTCACCTATTTCAAGATGAATTATAGTTCGCCCTGATCTCTCTAACTCCACCGCTTTCTCAAAAATCTCCATGGCCAAAAAAGGAGATATCTCCCTAGCCCGACGACTAATTAAAATCGCAGTCTTCTTCATCATCATTCTTTTCGCATTCTAAGCTAGGAGAATATAACGAAGGCCATATGTCTTTCTAGGGCGGATAAGTAAACAGATGCCTTGAAGATCAACTATCTTAAGTAATTAGCTCAACTATATTTAATTATCAAAGACTCACTTTTAAACCAGAAATCAAACTCTGCCAAGAAGATGATTTGCTTCAATCGCTCTACCTTGTATAATGACGCTCTCAAATGCCATGGTATCGTCAACTTCACTGGCAAATCGCTATAGGGTTAATCTTTGGTTTGCTCTATGGAGTGCTAGCTGTTGTCTGCGGATGGAGCAGATTCACCTCCCTTTGGATTGCTCCTTTAGGAACCATCTTCATTAATCTGCTTAAACTAATTGCGGTTCCACTAATCCTCGCCTCTTTAGTAACTGGTGTATCCTCTCTCTCGGATCTTCGAAAATTATCTCGCATAGGCAGCAAAACAATTCTTCTCTATCTTTTCACCACTACCATTGCCACAACTTTAGGATTAATCATTGTTAATGTTGCTGAACCTGGTTACCAAATCCCTCACAACATGCGCAATCAGTTACAGGCCACATACCAACAGGATGCAAACTCTCAAACGGAAGCCGCACAAAAAACTAAACAACGTACCATTTTGCAACCACTAGTCAATATGGTCCCAGAAAACTTTTTTCAAGCAGCATCTCTTAACAGAAACATGTTACAGGTTGTTTTTCTAGCACTGCTTCTAGGTATTGCTCTTATTCAAATTCCCCATGATAAAGCCCTCCCACTTCTTTCATTTTTTGAATCATTGAACATGGTTATCATTCGCCTAGTAGGTTTAATTATGCTCATAGCTCCAATAGGCGTATTTGCACTAATCGCCGATACCATAACCTCCATTGCCCACGACAATATTAAACAAGTTTTAGAACTCCTAGGGGCTCTCGGATTTTATTGCCTAACAGTAATCATAGGATTAACTCTTCATGCCCTTGTTATTTATCCTTTGTTAATTAAAACTTTCACAACCACATCCATAAAGAATTTTTTCTCTAGTATAGCTCCTGCACAATTGGTAGCCTTTTCAACCAGTTCCAGTGCCGCAACACTGCCAATTACAATGGAATGCTGCGAAGAAAATCTAGATGTCTCCGAAGAAGTTTCTTCCTTTGTATTACCATTAGGGGCAACCATCAACATGGACGGAACAGCTCTTTATCAATCCGTAGCAGCTGTGTTTATTGCTCAATCATTAGGCATGGGACTGGATCTTACCGCACAGCTGACTATAGTTATGACCGCACTATTAGCCTCTATTGGCTCAGCTGGAGTTCCTGGGGCAGGAATAATCATGCTGGTAATCATTTTAGAAGCTGTCGGAGTTCCCAGCACGGGTATTGCGCTAATACTCGGAGTTGACCGAATTTTAGATATGGTGCGTACAACGACCAATATCACGGGAGATGCAGCAGTCGCTGTCATTGTAGCAACATCTGAAAACAAATCAGACACCACCACGTCTCAGCAGCCAATTCAATTTTAAAATTCGCTGCTCTTCTAGCTGTTTTATCCTTTATTGCAACCGATTTAATAAGGGCCCACTCGCCTTCCAAAGAGTACTAGCACGCGCTATCATAAAGACTACAAGTGACATCCACAAAAGATCATTGTTGCCACTATACAAACCCACTAAGGACATCGGAAAAAACACAAAAACAGTACTGAAAATAGTACAATTGCGTAGTGGTTTACCTGCAGTTGCCCCAAGAAATAGCCCATCATAGATATAAGCGCATACCCCAAAAATCAGTATAGGAAATAGCCAAAAACCATACCTTAAAGCTAGCTCGATGATAGAGGGATGAGTAGTTAAAATTCCAAAAATATATTGAGAAAAAACATAGACTGTAACAAGGAAGAGTAATGCAAATATCTCTCCTGCCCAAAGAGCAAGATTCATCAATTTTCTAAGATTTCGACTACTACCAGCACCAATAAAAATACCCGTTAAACTTTCAGTAGCAAATGCAGCTCCATCAATCAGATAGGACGCAAACATCAATAAACGCAACAAAATAGCATTTGCTGCCAAAATTTGTGTTCCCAAAACAGAACTAAAGTTTGTAAAAACAGCAAAGGCTGAAATTAGACAAAGAGTGCGTACAACAATATCTCTGTTGAGCTTAAATAATGACAAAATTTTTCGCTTGTCTAAAACTTCTTTCCAGCACAATAATCCAGCATGATCGAGTCTAAAAAAAATAATTACTGCTACAAACAACATTAGATATTGACTCAACATGGAAGCCAATCCTGCCCCACTGGCAGCCAATTCCATTTTTACAATAAACACATAGTTAAGTATGACATTGCTGGCATTAGCAATAACCGTTATTAATAGCGCATAATCACTCCGTTCTTGACCTAAATACCAGCCTAAAAAAGCAAAATTACATAAAGCTGCCGGAGCACCCCAAATACGTGCGTTAAAATAAGCCCTTCCCGCTTCCTCAACTTCAGGAGTACCAGAAAGTAAAAAAAAGCCCACTTCACGCAAGGGAAAGTAAAAAAATAAAATCAAAACAGAGCTACCTAAAGCAAACAGTAGAGATCTATAAAGAACCTGATAGATTTCGGAACTATTCCCCTTACCTTTTTCCTGTGCTGTAATACCAGTGGTTCCCATTCTAAGAAAGCCAAAAGTCCAATAAATATAATCAAAAAGAATAGATGAAAGAGCAACTCCTGCCAAAAAGTGAATCTGAGGAAGATGTCCGAGCATACCAACATCTACCAAACTCACAAGAGGCACCGTGATATTAGCTAGAATATTTAGTCCCGTTAACTTGAAAAACCGTCTATGAAAATTAGTTTGATCCAATAGGAATTAATCCTTATTCAGCCTTTTTGAGCTATTAGTAAATATTTTTTGATCCAAAACAAAATCTGTTATCAATTTAACGGAAGACCTATATTATGAGCATTTTGAATCTCTTGAGCCAGAGCTAGAATCAATCCCTCCTCTCGGGGACGACCTACTATCTGTAGTCCAATTGGAAGTCCATCTGCATCCAAACCACAAGGAACAGAAACAACGGGAAGTCCCGTTAGACTTAATAAGAAGGTTGGAGCAAACCAATCCACATAGCTTTGCATCTGTTTTCCTGCGACCCTTTGTGGATACTTCTCCTCTACAGGAAAAGGAGCAACAGCTACACATGGAGTACAAAAACAATCAAAATCACATAAGAGATCCTGAAAAATTTTCCATATCTCCCCTCTAATATACTCAGCTTCAGCTAACTCTTCGGCCTTTAATAACAACCCTGAACGAACATTCCCTCTTAGATTGTCACCAAACTCTTCAAGATTATCTAAGCGAGTAAATTGTTGAA
>CAZASS010000034.1:0-1799 GCA_964487835.1 uncultured Acidobacteriota bacterium
TTCTTTGCGTTTACAGTCCCAAAAATCCTCATGGGGGTAAAGAAGACTCATAACGTAGAGGGTTATGCCCGTAGATAGAATGACAATTAACATCTTTAAAGCCTAGCATACTGTTTTCAAACGGTCACACAAACCAAAGGTTGTGGGTTCAAATCCCGCCACCATTGAATTCTAGTACTCTATATGAGCTAATAGTAATCAGGAGTAATGAGGTTGTATTGGTCACATAACCCAAAGGTCGCGGGTTCAAATCCCGCCCCCGCAACCAAAGTTTATACATTCAAACCGTGAACCAGCCTGACAAAAAACAATTAACGAAGAATATTAAGGATTTGATCCAGAGGGCTAGGCAGGCCCAGGAAGAATACCAGTGTTTTTCCCAAGAACGTGTTGATGAGGTCGTTACAGCCATTGCTTGGACATTAATTAAACCTGAACACAACCAATTGCTTTCACAAATGGCTATTCAAGACACTGGTTTGGGTTGTTTTGAGGATAAAATTACTAAGAATCATCGAAAGACCATAGGATTGTTGCGTGACCTTACTATGGCAAAAAGTGTGGGTGTAATTGCCGAATGTTCTGATACAGGAATCATTGAAATTGCTCGACCTGTAGGTGTAGTTGGGGCACTCACTCCTTCCACTAATCCAGTTGCTACCCCTACCAATATGGTCATGAATTGCTTGAAGTGTTGTAATGCTATCGTTCTGTCACCTTCGCCTAAAGGACACAGAACAGCTACCAGGCTAGTAGAACTCTTTCAGAAAGCTTTACACCAAGTACAAGCTCCTATCAATTTGATTCAGATCCTTCCCGAACCAATTAGCAAGGAGGGTACTCACGAGTTGATGTTGCATGTGGATTTGGTGATAGCAACCGGTTCAGAGAGCAATGTTCGTACTGCGTATAGGAGTGGAACTCCGGCGATCGGGGTGGGTAAGGGAAATGTGCCAGTAATTGTAGATACTAGTGCCGATCTGTCTGATGTGGCTTCCAAAATTGCTCTCTCGAAGACTTTTGATCATGCTACTAGCTGTTCAGCAGAAAACAGCATCGTTTTGATTGGAGAAACGTATGGAACACTAATCAGCAAACTTGAAGAGGAGGGAGGGGTACTGCTTACATCCAAAGAGAAAGATCAACTACAAAACTGTCTTTGGAACGACGGGCAACTTAATAGGCAGATTGTAGCTAGACCAGTAAAAAAAATCTGCGAGGTAGCTCAGTTGGAACGTGAGGAGATTCAAGTGGCCAAGTTTTTATTAATAGAGGAAACAGGTGTTGGTGCACAGTATCCTTTCTCGGGCGAAAAACTTTCTCTCGTTCTAGCCTTGTACCATGTTCCAGATTTCGATACAGCAGTAAAGTTGGTCCAAAGGATTCTCGCTTACCAAGGCATGGGACACTCATGCGGAATTCATACCAAGAATGACCAGCAGGTTATGCGGCTGGGATTAGAAATTCCAGTTTGTCGTGTCATCGTGAACCAGGCTCATTGTTTAGCTAACGGTGGAAATTTTGATAAAGGTTTGCCTTTTACTCTGTCAATGGGTTGTGGCACTTGGGGAGGAGATAGTATTTATGAAAATGTGCATTATAAGCACTATATGAATATAACCAAAATTGTTCATACGATTTCGCCTAATGAACCCAGTGAGGAAGAATTGTTTGAGTCCTATCATACAAAATACGGGAAATAGCTTTTAACCCTAAATAATCAAGTTGAGAAGTGTTGTTTAGGATTTATCACACGGATAAATTCTCGAATACTTTTGATTTCTATAGTACAGGTAAAG
>CAZASS010000034.1:1809-16699 GCA_964487835.1 uncultured Acidobacteriota bacterium
TTATCGATCGGTCAGCTCAAGATAGACCCCATGATGTTTATCTAATAGCCCCGGAACCGGATCTGCAGTTAACCTTTGCCCAGTTACACTCTGATTCACAAACTTTATCTAATTCGTTTTTAGGAATGGGTCTAAAGAAGGGTGATTCTATTGCTCTTATGCTCAACAACGGATACCAGACGGCCAAGATTTTTTTAGGTGCTCTATATGGTGGTTTTACAATTGTACCTTTGAACGTACAGGCCCAACCTTCACATCTGTCTTACATATTGAGACAATCTGATGCTCGAATAGTTTTCTATTCCTCACAACATCAAAACAAGCTTGAAAAAATTCTTTCTGAGTTGAATCAGGAGATTTCACTTTTCGAGGTCAGTATTGATTCTCCTGAAGATGCCCTCTGTCCCTATCATAAAATTTTTGAACTGCCTGTGTTAGAAGAAAAAGATGACGGTCAACTAATCTACACATCGGGGACCACTGGACTTCCAAAAGGAGTGTTGCTTACCCATGAAAACTTGATGGCTGGTGGCAAAAATACGGTGGGAGCTCATCAGTTGACCGAAATGGACCGTACTTTATGTGTGCTTCCTCTCTACCACATTAACGCTCAAATAGTGACTCTAATTGCCCCACTAATTAGCGGAGGTAGTGTTGTTTTGCCCCATCGTTTCAGCGTTTCTCGTTTTTGGAATTTAGCTATTGATTATAACTGCACATGGCTTAGCGTGGTGCCTACTATTGTTTCCTATTTACTGGATAGGACCAATCCTTGTGAGGGAGAAAAAGACTGGGAATACTTGCGATTTGCTCGATCCGCCTCAGCCCCTTTAGCTCCTGTACATCACAAATCCTTCGAAAAAAAATTCAAACTGCCTTTGATTGAAACCATGGGGCTAACAGAGACAGCAGCTCCGATCCTAGCAAATCCAATGCCTCCTGGAACGCGTAAAGTGGGTTCACCTGGTCGTCCTTATGGAAATGAGCTCAAAATTGTGGATCAAGAAGGAAAAGAATTGTCTGTTGGGCAAACCGGAGAAATTTTGGTTAGGGGGGGGAATGTAATGAAGTGCTACCATAAGGCCCCTGAAATTACTAAGCAATACCTTCAATCGGATGGTTGGTTGCACACGGGAGACTTAGCTTACCAGGATTCGGATGGTTTCTTGTTCATCACAGGAAGACTGGGAGAACTTATTATAAAGGGAGGGGAAAATATTTCTCCCCGGGAAATAGAAGAAGTTCTTTGCCAACATCCTGCTGTTTTGGAGGCTGGTGCAGTTGGAATTTTTCACGAACAATATGGTGAAGATATTGCTGTCTGCGTTATTCTCAAATCTGGAGCATGCTGTGTTGAGCAAGGGCTAGATTGCTGTTCTAATTTTTCATCATGTCCCATGGAGAAATCAGAAAAGACCTGTTTTGTTTCTCTCGAGATTCACAAGTTTTGTGAGGCAAAATTGGGCAAATATAAATCACCTGTTTTTATCAGATCGGTTAAGGAATTGCCGCGTGGGCCATCTGGTAAGCTCCAAAGGCGCAAACTTAAAAAAATCTTTCAAAAACCAGAGGAAAATATTTCTGGTCCTGTTACATAAAAAACTGTGAATTTGACAATTAAATTTTATTTAATAGGATCCCGTCAAAGTTCCTACCGTTAAAACTGAGATACTGACACATATAGCAGCAGCTAACGTCATCCAAATGCCCGCCTTGGCCATATCTCTAATTGAAAAATATCCCGAAGCATAAGGTATCACTGTTGTTGGCCCCTCTGTAACTAAGATGAATGCGAGTGAGGAAGAAAAAGCAGCTGGCCCAACAATTATCCAAGGATCCAATTTAAGATCATGAGCCAAAGCGATGAGAATCGGAATAATTATGGTGCCTGTTACCGTGTTACTTGAAAACATTAGGTGCAGGAGAGCAACTGCTATGACAATAACAAAAGGGAGAAAAACAAAGTGAATTGCAGATATATGACCCATTAGAAGCCAGGCCAACCACCGGGCAGCCCCAGTTTCGTAAAGAGTCATTCCCAAAGAAATACCGGCAACGATTAGGAGAATTCCTCCCCAATTGATATTTCTTTCTGCCTCCTTCCATGACAGAATTTTAACTGCTGGTAAAAATACGGACAGACCCCCTAACAGTGCCACTGCCTCAATTGGTAAATTCACAAATCCATTGGTGATTTTGTTAATAAAAGGGCCGAGTAGCCAGAGGGAGATGGTGAGAAAAAATATAGTCAGAGTTTTAATTTCGTTTGTACTGAGTGACCCCTGAGTCTTTAAGTTTGTTTTTATCTGGCTATTTTCTAGAGGTAGCTTTTCCATTTCTAGCGGGAAAATCTTGAGTAAGATTAACCAGCCTATTGGAATCATCATGAGGGTAGCAGGCAAGCCGAGTGACATCCAGGTCAGAAACGAGATATCTACTTGGGCTAATTGGTACAAGTAGCGGATAGCAACAGGATTAGCCCCGGTTCCAGCAGGAGTTGATATGCCTCCAATTAACGGCCCGTAGGCACAGGAAATCATTAAAGCCCTTCCAAAGTTGCTTTGGAGTGGTTTTAAGTCTGCTCCTTTTAATAATCCGACACCCAAAGGGAACATGATGGCAGCAACCGCCATGTCTGTAATCCACATCGACATCATTGCTCCCACAAAAAGAAATCCTAGTAGAATTCTATCAGTCCGATTCCCAGCTTTTAATACAATGTAATAAGCCAAGCGGGTTCCGAGACCAGATTGAGTAAAAGCAGCCGAAAGGAGAAGTACGCCGATGAAAAAGACAATGATGGGATCTCCAAAGCCTGTTCTTACGACACTTTGAAATTCCTTGATTCCGAAAGCAGGAATTAAAAGAATGACGAAAAGGGCAGTGATTGGAAAAGGAATAGTTTCTGTGACCCACAACGTAACGGCAAAGGCTAAGATTCCCAAACTGGCTTTACCAGCGGCAGTCAACTCTATCAGCTGTTCACCACCTTTTAGGAGTGGAGGGGAGGGCAGAAAATCTACAAGTAACATCAGAGCTACAGCACCCATGAATGTCCAAGCATGACGGCTGACTGTAAACTGTTGTCCTTGAAATATCATTTTCTCTCTCCAGTTCTCACGTCTAAAGCCTACTTCTCGTACGCTACCAAAGGCAATATAATCGTATGCGTTTTATAAATGCTTACTTTTTTAGTAATTAATTGGCGAGAATCTTCCAACCATTGGACACGCAATACTAATAATTGATTTGGAATATTGAAGGCTCTAAACTCTACTGAGAAGAAGTTTTCACAAACATGCAAGCGAAATATAACCAATTGATACAAGGTAAATGTGAGGGGACTCATAATTCAAAGTTTACGGTTTCAAACTCCTTTCTCGTAACGATCTTACTCTGTTAGTTATAATTGGCAGAGCATCGTGTTGGGTAACTCTATTTTATTTCTTCTAAAAGGCAAGTGGTGACTGATAGGCATTTTCAATTCCCAAAATTAACTGAATACGTTTCATTGCGTTATGTGGAGTTTGCTAGGAAATGGGCTGAGTCGATTGAAACTGGAAAAATCGATTGGGGACAACATCTTAGCGAAGAAGATTGCAAGTGGTGGTCTAAAATGGATCTATGGACATTAGAGGAGGCAGTCTATTTGGTTGGTGGCCAGAAGCCCATTAATCGTGCAATCGACATGAAATTTTTTAGTGAGGTTGTCTCGGGTTTTACAGATGTGACGGAAGCACCTCAGATTGATGCTGTTCTTAGTTACGAGATTGATAATAAAGATACTGATATCGGAGATACATTTGAATTTGTGTGTAGAGGTGTCGATGTGGGTGCATTGAAGGCAAAGGGTTCTGATGATAATGATTATTTGACTTGGGAAATTTCTCCTTTAGAGTTTATTTGGTGGGCGCTGAACGATATACCGGTTCATGAGGAACTCGGGTCTCAGTTACTTGATGAAATCAGATCTTCTTCTGGGGAGGAGGCAGATAGCCTAGCAGACAAATTGTGTGTTGAAGAAGAATAAACTGAATCAGTTCAAGTATTGTGAAATAGGTGTTTCCTGACATGTATTCAATTCATAAAGAGGTAGTTTTACCCTGTTCTCGGGAACGAGTATTTTCATTTTTTGCTGATCCACGCAATTTAGAGATTATTACCCCAGAGTGGCTTAAATTTCGTGTATTATCCCGTGGAATTGAAATGAGGTCTGGTAGTTTCATCGACTATCGACTACGTTTGCGGGGAATTCCTATTCGTTGGCAGAGTGAAATCACAATTTGGAATCCTCCCCATTGTTTTGTAGATCAGCAATGTCGGGGACCCTACACTGAATGGATTCACACACATCAGTTTGAAGAAATAGAAGGGTCGACCAAAGTTTTGGATGATGTCCGTTATGATCATCTAGGGGGTCGTTGGGTTAATCATTTGTTTGTTGCTCGGGATTTAGAGAAAATATTTTCTTATAGAAAGTCAAAGTTGCAAGAATTATTTCCTGCTAGTTGACTGTTATAAATCTCAGGTGTAAGCTCGCGGAAATAGATCTTCCGACCTTATAATCGTTTAGTAGAAGGGCCAAAAAAACTATTTAGGGGGGTTAATGAATAAGACAATTTACCAGACACTAGAGAGGTACTTGTCAAACAGGACTTCCAGGAGAGATTTTATCCAAGCGTTAACTGCTGTTGGTGTAACTACCCTAGCGGCCGAATCGCTACTTGCCTCTTTGAATATTGAATTGGAAGCGGATGAGGGCCGGGGTGCGGATGGCCAAGTAGAGATGTTTGAAGGGACAGCTGGTGCAGCATTGGTTGAACAGTTGAAAGCTGCTGGTGTGAAATATATTTTTCACACTAACACTACCGGTATTGCCACGATGATGGATCAGGTTGATCAGGACAAGATTAATGTAATCATGGTTACCCATGAGGGGCAGGCGGTATCTGCAGCCGAAGGATATGCTCTAGCTAGTAATACCTTAGGATTTTTTGTTGGAAGTAAGGTGGGTGTGGGGAACTCTATCAGTAATCTTTACAATGCTTGGAAGGATCACACTCCTATGATAGTCAGTTTTGGACGGCAGGGTCTGAAAAGTCAGGGAGGGCTGGATGGTTTTGAAGAATGGGATGATCATCTGGAGCCTACTGAGTCGTTTACGGCTTGGAACTGGAGTTGTGTAGATGCGGAGACAATGCCCAAGACCCTTCGCCGAGCTATGAAATTTGCTTTTACACCCCCGGGTGCCCCAGTTACATTGGATTTCCCTGGAGATCTTTTAAATAAAAAGATCAATTCCCCTATTCTAAAACTAAATCCCAAGTCAGCTCGCCCTTTGTTTCGTGCTAGCAGTGCTCGAATTGAGAAAGCTGCAGAATTGTTGGTAGAGGCGAATAGTCCTATTTTTATCGTAGGTTCCGAAATTACTCGGGGAGGTGCTACGAAGGAAATTATTGCATTGGCTGAAAAGTTGTCGGTCCCAGTTGCTCAAGATCGGAGATCTCCTCTTTTTAGTGATTTTCCAACCCACCACCCTCTTTTTCTTAGTGAGTACTCTCCACCGTTGAGGTTTCCTGAAAATATAGATTTGGTAATAAATTTGGGTGCTTCGGCATCACAGGAAATACCCAAAGGCGCTCGCCTGGTACATGCCAGTAGTGATGCCGATGGTATTGGGAAGCACCGGCCTACAGATTTACCTATTTTAGCTCATGTTTCGGCTACCATTGCTGATTTATCTGATGCTTTGGATGGTATTTTGACTAAGGATCGCCAGCAGAGAATCCGATCCGAAAGGCTGGAAAAAACAAGTGCCTATACTCGGCAGCTAGAACAGGCAAGACAAATAGCATTGCGTGGTCGTTTCGACCAAACACCAATTTCTTGGGAACGGGTTGGCTACGAGTTAGAGCAGGCCTTAGACAAGGATGCTGTATTGGTGCCAGAGTTGGGAAGTCAGGATTACAAGTTACTCCATTATTTAAGGCAGGGTGAAGGACAAAAACATCGTATAGGAAGAACTGCTGGTTCAGCTTTGGGCTGGGGTGTAGGAGCTGCCCTGGGAGTGCAGTTGGCATTGCCAGATCGTCAAGTAGTTGCTATACAAGGTGATGGAGGGTTCATGTTTGGTCAGTCGGAGACCCTGTGGAGTATTTCTCGTTATGATGCGCCTTTACTTGTCATTATTATGAACAATCACAGCTACAATGAGACCCGTAATCGCAATCTAACACGTGGTGGACGTCAGTTTGAGACTGGTCAAGATATGACCAGCTATCTTGGGGCTCCAGATATAGATTTTGCCAAAATGGCTTCTGCTTACGATATTCAGGGGGAAAAAGTTAGTGATCCCAATCAGCTAGCTCCAACCTTGCAAAGGGCGATCAAGGCGATGAGAGATGGTAGACCTTTTGTGTTAGATTTGGAAGTGGCACGGGATGGTATTCTTTCGGAGAGTGACTGGTATCCGCGACACTCGATTGCTGAATTGCGTAAGAAAAAATCCTAATTTGTATACGATATCTAAAAAAGGAGATGGACGTTGTTTATTTCATTTAGATACAGAATAAAGGCATTACTAGTTGGAGTCATTTTTTTGTTAGGGTTGGCTCTGGTAGGTATCCAGGGTGTGGGCATTGCTTCTCCCAGTCGCCCCATACCCAGTCAATCTGATGGAGTGAGTGAAGGTGGAAAAATATTTGGGCAAGCCTGCATTCAGTGCCACACTCGTCCCATTCTTCAGAGGAAAACGGAAGAGGGGTGGAGGGACACTGTCTACTCGATGATCTCGAGAGGAGCACAGGTAATGCCAAATGAAATCGATCCTTTGATTAGTTATCTGTCTCATCAATATGGTCCTAATTCATCCTCCCAGCCAGCAGAAGCCGCTGACGGTGACATTGCTGTATCGGAAGAATTGGGGGAAAAAATTGTTTCTCGTGTTTGTACCCAGTGTCACGCAATAGAAGTAGTGACTGAGTCGCGTAAATCTAAGGTGGAATGGCAAGAAACTATCAACAGGATGATTATGTACGGTGCTGTACTAACTGCCGACGAAAAGTCGGTAGTGGAAAGCTATGTAACCGAACACTTCGGGATTCAATAAGTCAGGGATGCTGAGTGGGTGCGCGATTCTAATTTTTTCTTTAGACCACTTGGGGCGTTCTAGATCAATCTGTAGGTGTTTGCCTAAATTTAATTAATGGCCACTCGGCGCAATTATCTAATCTTTCCCATTCTGTGCTGTGGGCTGGCCTGTTGACCCCTAGGAGATCTCATATGTTAGGTAAAATTAAAGGTTTTGTTGTTGCTCTACTTATTGGTCAATTGTGGAGTCTTACTGCGATGGCTCAGTGGGAGCCTCAATCTGCATTTTCCCGAGAGGATATTGTCAAGACATCAGAAGAGGTTCTTGCAATGCCAAATATTCCTCTAGATATTGAAGAGGATATTTTGCGCATCAATGTTTTGAGAATGGATTGGGATGTAGGGGGCATGGTCTATCAGCCAAAAGATTCTTCGAAAATTCCAGTTGGGCCAGATGGGAAGAAGGTTGGTGTTTTCGTGATTCATGGTGGTGGCAGTGATTATCGGTCAAAAGACGATGTCGCTCGATTTCTGGCAAGTAAGTTTGGGTTCAAAGTTGTTGTCATGAGTTTTCCAGGCACAATTTATCTTTTGGATCCGAGCCGAAACTGGCCCGGTGATACCTTCAAGGCAGATGGGTCATTGAGGATGCCTATTTGGAATAAGGATAAGCCTATTACCAAGGATCAATATGAGGTGGTAGAAGATAAGTCCATGCGTCCCAAGTATGGGACCATGACGCTCGCTTGTGCCAAAGAGGGAAGTGAGTTTTACAATAGAATGTCGGGTTGGCCCCTCTCCTTTGAAGAAACCGGCAAGGCCCTTATGGCCCGTCATTTTCCTGATGATGAATATTCTATCTATATTCACGGCCATTCTACTGGTGGTCCTTTTGCATTTATGTTTACTCAGAGAGTGGAGAATATTGTGGGAGTTTTGGGGATGGAAACTTCTCCTTTTGGTTCTATTTACCGGGTCCAATCTCGACCTTCTGGACATCCTCAGGGAAAGACCCGAGCTGACTTGCCCTTCAATTGTCTTCACGTCTACAAGTGGCACATCGCAGCTATGTATATTGGGGCTGAGGCACTTATGTTAGAGGGTCCCGAGGCTCTAATGAGATTGCCTATGCTGATGGAAGAGGTTTATGAGGCGTGGGAGAAGAGAAAGACATACCCTCAGTTTAAGTATGAAAGTCCAGTGCATTTTGGTGGCCGTGCTCAGCTGGCTCGGGCTGCTCGAGCCACAGCTAAGCGACTTGATTTGTCGTCGTATGAAGCAGAAAAACTAGAAAAGCACTATGTTGGTTATGTGGATGCTTTACGTGGTTCTGGTGTAAAACCTGTACCTTCCATTATTTTTGGGATGACATCGGCTAGCGCCGGGCATGAGTATAAAACCTATCAACGAATCACATTACCTATGTATGCGGGGATGGATCCAGCTCCCAAAGTTCGTCTAGTGACTTTTGATGCCGGTGTTCATGGTTACACCAAGTCTCAAACGGACCTTCCAATGGGACCCTTTCCTGTGGTGGCAAAGCTTTGGTACGAGGCTATTATGAAAGGTTACTATACAGATTAAACACCTATCTTTTGGTTTTTGGGGAATGAAAAAAGTTGATTTCCCCCTTTAGTTGATGGGAAATGCTGTTTTTTTTAATTCTTTTCGAACAGTTTTAGATACATTCCATAACCTTCCTGTTCTAGGTTTTCCTTGGGAATGAATCGTAGTGCCGCTGAATTAATGCAATATCGCTGACCTGTAGGTGGAGGACCATCGTCAAAGAGATGTCCTAAGTGAGAGTTGCTTTGTTGACTGCGAAGTTCGGTCCGCACCATGAAAAAGCTTCTATCTTCTTTTTCTACTACATTGTTTCCCTCAAGAGGCTTGGTGAAACTGGGCCATCCAGTCCGGGAAACGAACTTGTCTGTAGAACTGAAAAGTGCTTCGCCACCTACTACATCAACATAAATTCCTTCTTTTTTATTATTCCAGTACTTGTTTTGAAAAGCGGGTTCAGTACCGTTTTGTTGAGTAACGCGATACTGGAGCGGAGTCAATCGGTCCAATGCCTTTTGGGAAGGTTTCTCTGAACTGGTATCAGCTTGTTTTTTAATAGAGCTGTTAGCTGGTTGGTTTTTCCAAGTCTTTTGGAGGAACTGATCACGTCCCGAGTTGAAGCGATAAAATGTATAACGTATAGGGTTCTTTTTGTAATAGTTTTGATGGTATTTTTCCGCTTTATAAAAATTTTGGGCTGGGAGAATTTTAGTAACCACAGTACCATCAATAATCCCTGATTTGATTAGTGTTTCTTTGGATTGTTTTGCCAGTTTTTTCTGTTCTTCATTTTGATAAAAAACCACTGATCGATATTGGGCTCCACGGTCAACAAATTGGCCGCCAGCATCGGTTGGATCTATGTTTTTCCAGAAATGTTCCATAAGTTCTAAATAGGTGATTTTTCTAGGATCGTATATCACTTGAACTGCTTCTACGTGGCCCGTTCTTCCCGAAGCAACCTGTTTGTAACTAGGATTTTTTTCATTTCCTCCCGTATATCCCGATATTGCTTGGAGTACACCTTCTTTTTTTTCAAAGTCTGCTTCTGTACACCAGAAACAGCCACCAGCAAAGATGGCAGTAGCCCTCTGTGGAGAAGGAGATTGAGTTTTCGAATCAAGTTGACCAGCGTTAGTCTGAAAATTTGTGAAAGCTGTGACCAACAGAAGCAATAAAGTTGAACTTACCCTAGTGGCTTTCATTTTTACTCATCTCGTTTTTGCTTTACTAAAACCTTAGACAAGACAAGAAAAAGATTCTGCGCTAATCTTCTTCTTGTCTATAAAGATCTCATAAGAGTAGATTTATTTCATCTTAGAAATAAATTTTTTGAAATTTGAAGTGCAAATTCTATTTTGTAAGGAGACAGGAATTATTCTACAGGAGATTGTTGGATGCATTTATTTTTATAATATGTGTCAGGTAGAACAATGAACCTCTGTAGTCAAAATACAATGCCGACAGAAAATTGGTATGACTACCCAGAATATTATGACGGTTTCTTTCGGTCCGATATGGTTGAAGAAGCTGAGTTTATTAAGCAGGTTATTCACCGTTTTTCTCCATATCCTCCACAACGTCGTATATTAGAGCCCGGCTGTGGTACTGGTCGTCTTTTGATCTCGCTTGCCAGTTATGGGTATCAATGTACGGGATTTGACATTAATGAGAAGGCGTTGGCCTATTTGCAGAAGAAGCTCACAAAACACAGTATTGAGGTAAATGTATTGGTAGCAGATATGAAAAATTTCTATTTGGATACCCTTCCATTTGATGCGGCATTCAGTGCGGTTGGTACCTTTCTTCATCTCATGAGTGAGGCGGATGCTATTAACCATTTGCATTGTGTTCAGCGACACCTCAGGCAGGGAGGCATTTATGTTCTTGCTATGCATTTACTGCCTAAAAACGGATTTGTTGCCGATAGAGATTGTGAGACTTTTGTTTGCAAGGGGAAAAAAATGTCTGGAATCATTAAAACAATTGAGGTGGATAGAAAAAAGAGATTGGAGACTCTCAGTGTGACGCTGCGTTACGCTGGACCTAAGCCTAAAAAAATAATGAGTTCCTGTGTTCAATTACGTACTTACACATTGCGCCAACTTCAAAATTTATTGTCAAAAATACCTAATTTTTCTATTCTTGAGACCTACGACTTCTCTTATGACATCAATCAGCCAGTTCTTCTGAGCGAGTCTTCGGAAGATATTATTTTAGTTTTGCAAAACAATGAATAAAGAAGGCATTCCAGGTAAGTGGGAGTGGGTGAAAACTATTTTCTAGTTCGATTAAATCGTTCAAAAGGCAAGTTGTCGAGTATCCAGATTCATAGCGTAAAAGTCCCTTTGGATTTTAGTGTGGAAAAACCTGTGGATAACGTGTGAGTCTTTACTTTGTAATACTTATAGAGCAAATATTTCCAAGGAATACCTTTTTTTACACAGTTTTCGTGTATTGAAAATTTAATATTTTCTTTCTTGCCAGCTATTGTGGATTTGATAAAATTTCGCCTGTCCCAAGGGGTAGAAACCAGTGAGTTGGAACCCTGAGGCGGCGACCCTAGGTTTGTGGGATTTGCTTGCAAGGACATGAACTGAAGGGGGAAGCGGCGGGCCAGTTAACGTTAGTTATTTGGTCTCCTACTTTGTCAGGGCCAAGTTTAAAATCGACTTTCTCCGGGAAGTCGGAAGCAAGACTGGTTTTGAACTGCTAGCCGGGAACTTCTGCTTTGAGTAATTCTCGAAAGAGAGGAATCGGGGTGGGATGGAGATCCTTCTCGGGGGTCGTTGGCCGGGCTCTTCGGAGCTGCAGCCAAGGGCTCAGGAGACTGAGATATCCACTGGGGAAGTTTAGAAACCGGCCCTCTTCGGGGGGACGGGAGAGAAAGCTTTCTTGGCCTGCAAGGACCAACTCAGAGGCCTATCACTTGGGACATTTTTTCGTGTAGTACTTCCTCTCCCTTGTTTTGGGATTAGAAGCTAAGTAATAGGCCAGCGCGGACGGGCAAATTTATCTAAGCCCAGTCGAGCTGCCGCTTTGGCAGCAATTTTGTTTCCCTGTTTCAGGAATTCCTGTGCATCAATCGAAATGAATTGTCCGTCGAGTAAGATGGTTTTTCCGTCTATAACAACTGTTTTTACAGCATCTCCACTGGTAGCATTGGCGATAGTTGAAACAGGATTGTGCAGTGGAACCCACTCAGGTCGTTGGGTATCAAAAATGATTAAGTCGGCACGTTTTCCCACTTCTAAAGAGCCAATTTCATCCTCCCAGAGGAGTGCTTTGGCTCCATTGATAGTTAAAAGTTCGAGAATAAGTTCAGGGGTAACTGCACTGGAATCCTCCAGGATGTCCTGATAGACGCGGAAGTATTGACCTACTCGGAGTAGATCCATGGTGTTTGATGCGCCTGATTGGTCACAACCTAAACATACGCAAATACCTCGTTTTAGGAGTTCAATTTGGGTAGCTCTGGAGAATCCACCCATTCCTACTGTGACACAGGCTGTTGGACAATCGACGACTTTTACTTGATGGGTGGCTAATAAATCCATTTCTTCAGGTTCTAACCAATGGGCGTGGATTAATAAGAGATTGGGCCCAAGGAGTCCGTTTTTTTCATAACGTTCGATTGGCCGTTGTCCAGAAAAAACTTTTTGGTGATGTTCAACAGAATCTTGTGCAGAACACATGTGGGAAATAATGCCAACTTGGTATTGTTCGGCTAATTGTGCCACCTTTTGGCTAAGCTCATCGGATACCATGCGCGCAGTTCGTAGAGAGAACCAGGCTCGTACGTGTGCATTATCTGAAGAGGAAAGACTTTTCACGAAAGCTTCTCCGGCAGCAGCAGCTTCCTTAGAAGTTAAATCAAAGGTGCCTGGCAGGTTGCGACCTCCACCCATGTCAGTCAGAGAACGACTGACTACTGCTCGGGATCCAATGTCACCAACAGCTCTCACTACTGCTTCGGGTTTTTGAGCTCCAGGGTCACATAAACAGGTAGTGCCATGGCGTACTGACTCTATTAGTGCGCAAACAGCTGAAATGTAAGACTCTTCTTCGGATAGAGAGGCTTCTACAGGATAAATTCTTTCATGTAAATAAACGGGCAGAGTCGTATTGTCACCCAACCCCCGTGCCAGTTGAACAGTAGTGTGGAAGTGGCCATCAATGAAACCTGGAGTAATGACACCATCTTGGGCATTGATCACTTCCCGAACTTCGGGAAACTCTTTATCAATCTCATCTGTTTTCCCAACAGCTTTGATGAATCCATTGTGAATTGCCAAGGCTCCGTCGCTAATAATGCGCCTCTGATCATCCATGGTGATCAGATATTGTGCGTGTTTGACCAATAGATCAATCAATTGAATAAACCCGTCCTTTCTTAAAACAGACCAAGATATTGGTCAATTTCCCATGGGGAAACCGAATTATGATAATTTTTCCATTCTTCCCGCTTGGTAGCTACGTAGTAGTCTCCATAGGGGTTTCCCAATGCATCCAGAATAACAGGATCTTGTGAGAGTGCATCTACTGCAGCACTCAGGTTAGAGGGTAATAACTGAATACCTTCAGATTCTAGTTCTGCCGGAGTAACTTCGTATAGATTGCGATCGTTTCGTTCGCCTGCCGGAAGCTTATTATCAATTCCGTTTAACCCTGCTGCCAGCATGACAGTAGCAGCTAGATAGGAATTAGTAGCACCGTCGACAGTGCGATTTTCAATACGACCGGGACCTGGGATGCGGATCATTTGTGTTCGGTTGGGAGCTCCGTAAGTTACAAAAACAGGGGCCCAGGTGGCTCCTGAGCGTGGAGCCCCACTTACCAGGCGTTTATATGAATTATCGGTTGGTGCAGTAACTGCAGTTACTGCACTGGCTGAGTGTTTTAGGCCTCCGATGAAGTGATAAGCTAGTTCAGATAGTCCATTTTCATCTTCGTTATTTAGGAATAGATTTTCTTCTGGGCTCCACAAACTCATATGAAAATGGGCTCCGTTCCCAGTTAGATAATCGAAAGGTTTGGGCATGAATGTTGCGACTAACCCTTCCTGTTCAGCACAGGTTTTTACCATCCAGCGGTAGAAGGTATGGCGATCAGCTGTGCGTAAGGCATCCGAGTAGGTCCAATTGATTTCAAATTGGCAGTTGGCATCTTCATGATCGTTTGCATAAGGGTCCCAACCTAGTTCCTGCATATATTTGATTAGAGTGGTCACGAAATCCAAGTTTCGACCGAGGGCTCCCAAGTCGTAACAGGGTTTTTGTAAAACATCCATGGGGTCGTGGGGTTGATAGGTTCCGTCGTCGTCTATACTTAGAAGAAGAAATTCTGGCTCTACCCCTGTTTTGAAAAAATATCCTTTATCTTTAGCACGACTTAGCTGCTGTTGGAGAATTGTTCGCGGACAATAGGGCCAAGGTTTATCATCGACATAAATATTGGAGGCCACCCAGGCTATATTTTTTCGCCAGGGCAGCTGTGTCAAACTGTTGAAGTCAGGTATGGCTATCATGTCCAAGTCGTGTGGTCCTTGCCCCATGTTCCCTGCAGCAAAACCAGCAAAACCGGCGCTTCCTTCTATCATGTCTTCCTTATGTTCGTCGGTCACTAGCTTCGACTTTTGAACTCCTGACATTTCAACAAAGGAGCAAAGAAAAAACTCGATGCGTTTTTCTTTTATTGCCTTTTTAATCTCGTTAATGTTTTCCATTAGTAACCTCTCTTGTTAGTGGGAGACAGCGGCTGAGGCTCTTTCTCCCACTAGTTGGTTTTTATCAAATCGGGATAAACTAAAGGGCTCGATTATTTCCGGGGGCCGGCCAGTAGCAATTAATTGAGCTAGACACTTGCCTGCCACCGGTCCTGCTTTGAATCCATATGTGCCCCAACCTACATCTAGGTAGAATCCGTCCAGATCGGGAACTTCTCCGATAATCGGACAGTAATCAGGAGTCATATCGCAAATTCCTCCCCACTGTCGGAGGATACGTGCTGAGGAAAAATCGGGAAAAAGCTCGAGGGTATGTGAAGCAATTGACTGGAGTGTGGGGAAAGTTGACCGCAGGCTGTAGGAATTGTAAGGGTCAATTTCAGCTCCAAAAACCAGCTCTCCTCGAGGGGTTTGACTTATATAGACGTGCAGATTGGCAGAGACAATTACTTTGTCGAGTACAGGTGTTAATGGCTCAGTGACACAGGCCTGCAATGGATGACTAACTACTGG
>CAZASS010000035.1:0-1118 GCA_964487835.1 uncultured Acidobacteriota bacterium
AACTGAGCGTGAAAAATTCAATGCGGTAGTGGAAGAAATTGAAGAGCTACACGAGTTGGGACGACCTACTCTGGTAGGTACGACTTCTATTGAAAAGTCAGAGAGAATTGCTGGTTTGCTTAAGCGAAAAGACATTAAGCATGTAGTTTTGAATGCTAAATATCACGAGAGTGAAGCTGAAATTGTTGCTCAGGCTGGGAAGAAGGGGGCAGTAACTATTGCCACTAATATGGCGGGTCGTGGAACAGATATTATTTTGGGAGGAAATCCTGAGTTTCAGGCTAAAATCAAACTAAAAGCTGATAATTCTAATGTCGAAGATAATCTTGAGGAATATCGCAAGGAAGTAGAAAAAATGTTGCCGGAATGGAATCAAGAGCATGAAGCAGTTGTTTCAGCGGGGGGGCTTCACATAATAGGAACTGAAAGACATGAAGCTCGACGTATTGATAACCAACTCCGTGGCCGTTCTGGTCGCCAAGGTGATCCTGGTTCAAGCCGTTTCTATCTTTCTCTGGAAGATGATTTGATGCGTATCTTTGGTTCCGAAAATATTTCTAGTCTTATGCAAAGACTAGGAATGGAAGAAGGTGTTCCAATCGAATCTAGGTTGATTACCAAGCAGATTGAGAGGGCTCAGAAACAAGTGGAAGCACGCAACTTTGAGATTCGAAAACATCTTCTTGAATACGATGACGTAATGAACAAACAAAGGGAAGAGATCTACCGATTCCGTTGTGAATTACTAGCAGGTCGAGATGAAAAGAAATACATTTTACAACTTTCTGAAGATATTGTTGTGGAGTTTTTAGATGATTATGCGAATCAAGAAATTAATCCAGAAGATTGGGACTTAGAGAATCTGGAAATTAATCTGAATCGTGTTTATGCTCTAGACCTTCCGGAAAATGTAAGCCAGCTATCACGTCCAGAATTAGAAGATAAACTGGTGGAACAGATTAAGTCTAAGTATGAGGAGAAAGAAGAACAGATTGGGGCAGAAACAATGCGTTGGTATGAACGTATTGTAATGCTGCAGATCATTGATCAGCAGTGGAAAGATCATCTGCTTGCTCTAGATCATTTGAAAGAAGGTATTGGACTTCGTGGCTATGGAC
>CAZASS010000035.1:1128-6465 GCA_964487835.1 uncultured Acidobacteriota bacterium
CAGAGAGACCCTCTAGTTGAGTATAAAAGAGAATCTTTTCAATTATTTGAGGGGTTGTGGGAACGGGCTACTGAGGAGATGGTTAGAATGTTGTTTGTATTGAGTCCCGTAGCTGAACAAGAAGAAAACGATTTACTGGGTGCTAGAGCACGAAAGAGTGAACAGCAGTTTAATTATTCTGGTTCTGAAGAACTAAAGCAGACATCTTGGGGTCCCAGAGAATCTATGGATGAACGTACTGCTGTAGCTGTTAAAACCGTGTCTCGTTCTACTCCTAAGGTTGGACGTAACGAACCCTGTCCTTGTGGATCAGGTAAGAAGTATAAAAAATGTTGTGGTGGGTAGTGAGGTGTTTTGTATTATCCTATTTTTTCAACATCGTGACAGTTGACTTCACATGATACTGCCTGTTGGATCAGGTTTACTGAAAGGACAAAACGGCAATCGCTTTTTTTTTCTAGCAGAATCCCTTGCAGTCCTTTGAGGGCTCCTCTAATAATTTCTACCTGAGTCCCTTCTGAAATATAGGGATAGGGATCGTAGGGCAGAGTGCTAAAAACCAGCCTTTTTAATGAATCAATCTGTTCTTGAGGGATGGAGAGTGGATGACCATTTAGTCCTACAATATTTGCTACTGAAGGAATCTTAAGTATGTCTAAACGCCGTTCTGTCATCGGGACACTGACAAACAGATATCCTGGAAAGAGAGGGAATTGAACTTTTTTACGTCTATCTTTCCATTTGGATAACACGGCACGTAGAGGGAGAAAACATTCAATTTCTTTTTGCCACAGCTGCTCGGCAACTACTTTTTCGTGTCTGGATCGAGTAGTAACTGCATACCAGTTCGATTGAGATTTTATAGAAAGTGTAGATTTGCTTGCTTTGTCCATTAGAACAAGTTTTATACTTTACCGCGAATTATAAGGCGTTGACTGATATAGCGCAATTTTGCCACAATTTGAGTTTCGAGCCTTCGATTCTACTATAAAGGATGCAATCCGTTGATTTTGTAAAACGATTTACAGTATCGACTGTGGATGTGACCAAGTTGGGTAGAGTTTTGAAGAAAGAATGTGTTTGGAGGTTTATGTCTGATCGTCTCAGAATATTAATCAAAATTGGTGTGACATCTCTTTTATTGATATGGATTTTGTCTCAAATAGATTTTTTAAAATTTGTAGAGATATTATTTTCGGCGAATATTTTATTAGTCCTTTCGGTTACTTTGGTTCACTTTGGCTCGGTCTTTTTCACGATTATTCGATGGCGTACTATTTTAGGTAATTTTGGAATTTATTCTAATTTTTTACCTCTGACCAAAATTACTTTGATTGGGTATTTTTTCAATTTGTTTCTTCCTTCTGGAATTGGAGGAGATTTTTTCCGGGCCTACTATCTATCAAAAAGAGAAGGTCGAGGAATGTCTACTACACTGACTACTACAGTTTTAGAGAGAAATGCGGGAATGTGTGCCTTGCTAATGATTGGGGGAATAGCAGCTTTTTTTTACCGAATTGAGGTTCAAGGAATTTCCTTGCTATACGTTTTCATTTTTATGATTGCAGGGTATCTTTTGGCAACTGGTATGTTGTTTCATCCTTGGATTCATCAACATATTAGCTCTTTTTTACGGAGGAGGAATTTAAATCAATGGGAGTCTAAAATGGAGCTCGTTTATGAAGGACTTAGGGGGCTTCGCCAAAACAAGAGATCAATTGGAATTGCACTTTTGACTTCGATTGTTATCCAATTTCTTTCTGCAGTCATTGTTTGGATTTCCGCCTTGTCGCTTTCTTATGATGCTCCTTTTGTTGTGTTTTTGATTTTCACTCCGTTGATCAACTTAAGCATAATGGTACCATTTACAATTAACGGTATTGGTTTGCGAGAAAGCCTTTTTTGTCTCTTGTTTTTACAAATTGGGGTTCCGTGTGAGACATCGGTCAGTATGTCTTTAATTACCTTCAGTGCGTACCTATTGACAGGTATTCCGGGTGCATTTATTTATTCTTTTTACAAAAAAGAAGAAAAGCTGGACGAAATTTTGTTAGAAGCAGAGCAGTCATGAAGATTTTGCTTACCGGAGGAGCTGGATTTATAGGATCTCATCTTGCTGAGCAATTGCTCAAGAGAGGTGAGACTGTAATTATTTTGGATAACTTTAACTCGTTCTATGATCCTGCAATCAAGATGAAGAACAT
This sequence comes from uncultured Acidobacteriota bacterium, assembly GCA_964487835.1. Taxonomy (GTDB): domain Bacteria; phylum Acidobacteriota; class UBA6911; order RPQK01; family JADFOI01; genus JAUXKG01. The sequence continues at coordinate 3,333 of CAZASS010000035.1, forward strand.
AGAAAAAATCCGTAAGCAGAATGACTTAATTTTTTTTCAAGAGGATATTTTGAATATCGAAGCTGTTCGGAAAATTTTTGATACACATCGTCCTGATACAGTAATTCACTTAGCGGCTTATGCCGGTGTCCGACCTTCACTAGAAAATCCGACGCTCTATTGTGAGGTTAATGTAACTGGAACTGCATGTCTGTTGGAGATTTCCAAGGATTATGAGGTAGAACATTTTGTTTTTGGGAGTTCTTCATCAGTTTATGGAGTGAGCAGCCAATTACCATTTAGTGAAAACGATCCGGTTGATCAACCCATTTCTCCTTATGCTGTGACTAAGCGGTCAGGAGAACTTCTCTGTTCTGTTTACTATCAGAACTATAGTTTGCCTGTGACTTGCTTGAGATTTTTTACTGTGTATGGCCCTCGTCAGCGTCCTGAAATGGCAATCCACAAATTTACTCACCAAATCCAACAAGGTAATGAGATTGCGGTCTATCATGAAGGGAAGTCAGAACGAGACTACACCTATGTGGACGATATTGTGCACGGGGTTTTGGCCTCTTTAGATCGACCTTCAGGTTTTAGACTTTTCAATCTTGGAAATTCTCGAACAGTCGTCTTACGAGATTTGATTAGTTTGATAGAAAAATCTCTTGGAAAGGAAGCGAAGATTCGTTTATTGCCTGCTCAACCTGGTGATGTTCCTATTACCTTTGCTGATATTTCTCGAGCGGAGAGAATGTTGAGTTATTCTCCTGTTACATCAATAGAGCAGGGTATTCCTCGTTTTGTTGATTGGTATTTGAAAAAAATGGAAGATTTTTAGATTGTAAAAAAAACTATTAATTTTCTACCGTATACACAAACACTCGATTATCCCTTTCGGCTGTTACATAGGCATGACGATAATCTAGAGAGAACGTGACGTCGATGGGAGATTTACCAACTTTCATGCTGGTAATTTTTTCGAAGCTTGGAGAAAAAACCGAGAGTTGATTATCCCCGGTTTCTACTACAAAGATAGATCCATTTTTATGTACTGCAATGGAGAAGGGTTTCGCACCAACTGGAACTCGACGGACTTCCTCCATATCCAGTAAATCGATGACAGAAACATCATTGCTTCTACTATTTGAAACATATAACACTGTTCCATCTGGAGAGAGAGCAAGGGCATCTGGAACTTGGCCAACCCGTAAACGTTGAATAACCTCACGTTTTTGTATGTCGATTACATGAAGATCGTTAGAACCTCCACAGATGACAAAGAGTTGATCGCCTAGCTCGGAAACAATAGTTTCCATTGGGCGAACTCCGACTTCTACTTCACCAATAATACGGTGGGTTGCGGTATCAATAAAATCTACTCTGCCTATCCTTGCTTTACCATAGTTGGTTGCGAAAGCAAGAAATCCTTTAGGTGACATGGAGATGTTTCTAGGTACTTCCCCTACCTTAATATCGTCTAAAACCTCGAAAGTTTTGCTATCGATTACTTTGATTAGACCATTACTGGGATTAGCAATAAATATTTTGTCACCAATGGGAGTTACTGCAATACCAAGTGGTTCATAGCCACCATAGAAATGATTTGTAATGCGGTTGTTTGTTGTATTTATTACTGAGATCTCGTCCGAAGCGTAGTTAGATACAAACAGGTAATGTCCATCGGGAGAAATGGTTGTGTAGGTAGGAGCCTTTCCTACCTTTAGCTGATGAACTTGGGATACACGAAAGGCGGCCAGACTAGTGAATAATACCGGTAGTAGTAAGATAATCTTCAAAAACTTCTTGATATTCATGATTTTAGTTTCTAGTTACTACTAGGCTGTTTTTTCTGTTCATTAGTTAGTGGTTCGTCGCATAAGACAAGCATTAACAGTATTTTTCATTAGTTGAGCAATAGTCAAAAGGCCCACTCCACCGGGAACTGGGGTAACGGCTGAAGCCATGCCAAGGGGGTCTCGGGGATGGACATCACCTACTAGGGTAGAGCCTCGTTTCTTAATCCCTTCAATTCTTTCTGATTGTTCACCAAATAGGCGTATACCTTCCTCAACAGTCTCTATACGATTAATACCTACATCGATGATAACTGCTCCCTCTTTTATAAATTCTCGGGTGATAAAGGCTGGACGGCCAATTGCTGCTACTAAAATATCAGCGCGGCGGCAAACGGCAGCCAAATCACGAGTTCTTGAATGGCAAAGAGTAACAGTAGCGTGGTTGTGAAGGAGTAAGAGAGCTATGGGTTTGCCTACGATGTTGCTTCTTCCCACCACGACAGCTTCCGCTCCTTTTATGGGGATATCTTCCCTCTTAAGTAAATCAATAATTCCTAGGGGAGTGCATGGTGCCAAGCCGATCTCTCCAGAACAGAGCTTGCCTACATTTTCTGGATGAAAGCCATCAACATCCTTATCAGGGCGGACTGACTGTAGAACTGTTTTTTCATCAATATGATCTGGGAGCGGGAGTTGGACTAGGATGCCATCGATCTCATCAGTGTTGTTAAGCTGATCAATAACCTGTAGAAGTTCTTCCGTGGTAGTTTCACTAGGCAGTTCAAAAGTTTTGGCATGCATTTCCAACTCTTGGCAGGTGCGGGTTTTACTGCCCACATATACTTTTGAAGCAGGATTTTCTCCGACTAAGATTGCAGCCAGACCAGGAATTAGTCCATTCTTTCTTAGTTCTCGAATCTCCCCGGATATATCCGATTTGATTGCTTCAGCTACTTTTTTTCCTTGCAGAATTCGTGTTTCAATCATAAAACGAAGGAACAAGATTAGAATAAAAAAAGTAAGTCGTCTACTCTTTTCAAAATCTTACTATTTGGCATCCACTTGTTATCGGTTTTTCTTTTATGGGTAAATCCGATAGAGCATTCGTGGGAAAGCAATAGTTTCCCTTACATGTTCAAGTCCACAGATCCAAGCCACTACCCGTTCAATGCCCATACCGAATCCAGAATGAGGAACACTCCCATATTTTCTTAGGTCAAGGTACCATTGGAAGGATTCAGGCGGAAGAGCATGTTCCTCAATTCGCTCAATAAGTAAATTGTGGTCATGAATGCGTTGGCTACCACCAATAATTTCACCATAACCTTCTGGTGCTAGTACATCCACGCATAGTG
>CAZASS010000035.1:6475-9109 GCA_964487835.1 uncultured Acidobacteriota bacterium
GGATCGGGCTCCATGTAGAAGGCCTTAACCTCTTTAGGGTAGCGGTGTACCATGACAGGTCGGTCTAATTGGGAGGAAATAATTGTTTCGTCTGTGCCTCCCAGGTCGGCTCCTCTAAGGGTTTCGCTTCCTTCTTTTTCCAAAATATCAAAGGCCTCATGATAACTGATACGGGGAAAGGGAGTATTAACTTTTTCCAGGAGAGTGGTATTTCGTTCCAGAATTTTTAGTTCTTCCTGTTTTGTTTCCAGAACTCTTTGAACAATGTAGGAGATGTAGTTTTCTCCCAATTTCATAATGTCATCAAGTTCAGCGTAAGCTATCTCTGGTTCTACCATCCAAAATTCTGTTAGGTGGCGTCGGGTTTTGGATTTTTCTGCACGAAAAGTAGGGCCGAAGCAGTAAACTTTTCCTAGAGACATACAGCTGGCTTCGCTGTATAACTGGCCACTTTGGGTCAGGTAGGCTTTTTCGTCAAAATAGTCAATTCCGAAAAGAGTACTAGTTCCTTCGCAAGCTGCTGGGGTAATGATGGGTGTGTCAACCAATACAAAGCCTCGCTCATCAAGAAAATCTCTACAGGCACGGATGATTTCACTACGTACTCGCAAGATAGCGTTCTGGCGTGACGAACGAAGCCATAGATGACGTTGATCCATGAGAAATGCTGTACCGTGATCTTTGGGCGTAATAGGGTAAGGTTCGGCAATTTGTACAATTTCGAGATGATTGATATCCATTTCGTAACCACCAGGTGCTCGATCATCCTTTTTAATTATGCCGGTTGCCATTAGGGAAGATTCCTGTGTTAATTTGCCTGTTTCCTCGAAAATATCTGATGGAACGTTATCCTGAAAAATAACAGCCTGAATAATTCCAGTACCGTCGCGGATCATCAAAAAATGTAATTTTCCTTTGTCGGTTTTGTTGTAAAGCCAAACCTTGATGGTGACTTCCTGCCCAATATGCTGGCATACGTCTTCAATGTAGGCGTGAGACATAGAAGTTCCTTCCTAGACTTTTTTTATCATAGAGATGGGCGTTTAGTTTCATAATTCTTCCGGATTGTATAGATTTAATAGAGTATGGCAGCATTAATAGTCTTTTTGATTCCATTGCAAAAATAGATTTATGAATTTAATTCTTTTTCCACAGTCGATTGAATATACGGAAATTCTGGTAGGGCTTGCAAGGAAAGAAGAGTTCTTTGTAGTGATCCTCGAACATATTGTCGATAGGTAGATTTTCCACGCATTGCAATTTGATAACCATATGTTCCCAACGCTTTTAGCAAGCGCTGGATGGACATCAAGTGAAATTGGCGATTGAAATCTTTAGGAATAATTCCCTCAAATTGTTTAGATGCTTGATCAAGGTAGTAATCGTAACATTCGGCAATTTCGTCTGTCTCCAGCAGAATTGAGTCCTTTAGTAGGGAAACTAAGTCGTAAGACAAGGGGCCACGACGGGCATCTTGAAAGTCGATGATGAAAATCTGCTCTTTCTTTAGCATTAAATTGCGTGTTTGATAATCACGGTGACAAAGCAACTGGGAAAAGGAAGCCAGTTCAGAACTTAGCCGTTTGAATTCTTCCTGCAGGTATTCTTTTTGATCAATTTTCAATTTCCGATAATTATCCAAGTACTGGTTATGAAAAAATTCTAATTCCCAATTGAGTTTTTCCTTATCGAAGGATAGAGAGTAAGCTTGATATTCTGGCTTCAGAAAGCGAGTTCCTTCTTGTTGGATAACAATGATGTGATCGATACTGTTGAATAACATCGATTTACGGACTTTTGGGGTAATCTCGTTTAGATGTTTTTGCAGTGGGTTATCGCCTAGGTCTTGTTGGAGTACAATACCTAGATTGCCGTCCATACTAATTATTTCAGGAACTGGTAAACCTATTCCTTTAAATAGTTCATGGATCTCTTTGTAGTTGAAGTGTAGTGGATCAAAAGCTTCAGGATAGAGAGTGAAAATAAAAGATTCATTAGTTCCTGAAATATATCGGAAATATTCCCTAGTTGAAGCATCGCCTGATAACTGAATAAGTTGATATTCTTTGTTCGATTCACCAAACTCTCGATTTATAAAACTGAGCAAGCGTTGTTGAGAGGGAAGTAGCCTAGGGTGTTTCATAGAGGCCAAATCAGACAATTGTTTTGAATTTTTGCTCCAGAGATTACCTGTTCCCCAATATTTTTTGGTAGTGGAGTAACAATTGCGTTATCTAGATGGGTTGTTGGTTCTAAGGTAACTCCGCTGGTTACTATAACACTGCGAAGAGAGCAGTTTCGGCCTATACTAATTTGATCCCATAGAATGGAATTTTCTAGATAGCTTCCCTGTTGGCTCTCAATAAATTTACCAGCTATTATCCCCTGACAGGAAGCCTGAATTGGACTATTGAAGAGATTTTCAATATTTCTTTTTTTCAAAACTTCCAGAGATTTTAAAAGGTATCGCTGCGGAGTACTACATTCGCACCAGTAAGATTGGCTGACGAATCCTGCTATTAGATGTCCTTTTTCGATTAGTCCCGGGTAAATGTCGTTAATTGTATCGGAAGGTTTATTAGGTAGAAAGTCTAGTATTTTAGGATCCAAAATCTGAACACCAGTGAAGGTGTA
>CAZASS010000035.1:9119-10999 GCA_964487835.1 uncultured Acidobacteriota bacterium
CTTTTTGGGGTGATTTGAAGGAAATAATTCGGTTGTTTTTGTCCATGAAGACAGGGTTGAATCCCTCTTTTTCCATGTGGGGAATCAGAACAAGCGTTACAAGGGCTTTTTGTTTTTGGTGAAAGTGGATGGCATCTGTTAATCGTTCTTCAAAATAAATTTTTCCATTGCAAACGACAAATGTATCACCATCCAAAAAATCGCGGACTTTGGCAATGGCGCCAGCCGTGCCTAGAATTTCAGGTTCGTGGGAGAAAACAGGTTTCTGAGAGTTGGTTTCTGTTTCATCCAGTTGGGCTGCATTGTGGATTTCATGGGGTAGATGGTGGGTATTAATAATGATATCTCGGATGCCAGCTTGGTGAAGGAAGTCCAGCGAGTATTGAATTAAGGGACGATTTAGGAAAGGGACTGCGGGTTTGGGACAAAATAAAGTCAAAGGATGGAGTCTTGACCCAAGGCCGGCAGCTAGAATCATACCCTTCATTAGTTTAGTCTCCCAATGGGCTTTTGTTTAGAGGGTAGTAGATTAATTAAAATAGACATTGGATTTATTTAATTAGAGATGGGTGGTCACCTTTTCTCTTTGAACTCTTTATTAGAGATATATAGGTCTCTTGGATGAATTGATCCGGAGTCCACCCCAATTTTTTAGCTAGATTTTGGATATTTTCCGAAGAACCCTCCAATTCGACAAAAGTTCCAACTAGAGTTTCATCTAGGAAGATGAGTACTTGTTTTTCGTTAATAGTATAACTATAAATTTCTCGAAATTTGGAATATTCAAAGCAAATACGCATGCCTAGATTCTGAAGGATTTGCTGTATTTGATTTTTGTCACTTACAGGGCTTTCTAATTCCTCTCTTTGTTTAAAGAGGGGATCACTACGAGGGGTTCCTTTAAATGTTAGTGTTGTTTGTTTCCCATATGTGCGGAGACGTAAGGCGCAGTTGGAGGTTCGGAGTGTGCCTTCTGAAAAGTCAAATAGAAGATTAGATTCGTGTTTTCGGGAGGAGATTTGAGAAGCACCAATGTCGATTAGTTGTGAACGGAGGACCTCTAATTCTTTAGAGGGAATTTGTACTTTGATTTCAGTTTCTAGAGCCATGAGTAAGCTTTTTTAGTAAAGCAAATAATCTTTTCGAGTTTGTTTGAATTTTTCCAGATCAAACGACCATGTTTTTTCAATCTCCCGGGGATTCTTGCCGGATTCAATTTGTTGCCGAATTTTGTTAGTTCCACAAAGAATATCAAAGGGTAGTTTTTCATACTCGTATTCATAGGGTGGTTCTTTCCATTGGAATTGGTCCTTTCCCAGTTCACGATAAAGTTGAGTCAGAGATAAACCAGTTAGAAAAGGACGAAATATTTGCCGATCAAGAACATGTATTTGGACTCCACCGACCATCTGCTGGCTCCATTTGTGAAAGGTTGGAGTAAAATAAGTTGGTCGAAAAAACACTCCCGGAAGATTCATTTTATTTAATTGTTTGACCATAATAGAGGGATCAATCCAAGGGGCCCCACTTAGTTCAAACGGGCGTGTTGTTCCTCTACCTTCTGATATGTTTGTTCCTTCCAGTAAACACATTCCTGGATATACTATGGCAGTTCTAACAGTTGGCATATTAGGTGAAGGAAGGACCCAAGGTAATCCAGTGTCCTCAAAAAACATTTGGCGTTCCCATCCCTCCATAGTGACAACTTCGAGTTTGCAATTAATATCGAAGTGTTTGTTGAAGTAGAGAGCTAACTCGCCTGTAGTCATGCCATGACGGACCGCAATAGGGTAAATACCCACAAATGAACTGAAATTGGGGTGAAGGACGTTTCCCTCTACGTTAATTCCATTAATAGGATTAGGACTGTCCAAAACAAT
>CAZASS010000035.1:11009-16677 GCA_964487835.1 uncultured Acidobacteriota bacterium
GTTTTCTTAAATTTAGTATTGTATGAGTCTACCATCCAAAACAATAAATGTTTTATCCTCTGTTTTACAGGCCTTCATAGCTAATGCCATAGTCCAAATGTAGGTGTAATACCGGGAACCAGTGTCTTGAATATCGAATAGAAGCACATCGATTTCTGCCAACATTTTTTTTGTGGGACTTCGGGTTTCTCCGTAGAGACTGTATGTGGGTAGATGAGTAGTTGTATCCTGATAGTCTTGCCACTCCACCATATTGTCTTGAGTTTCGCCACGGACTCCGTGTTGCGGTCCAAATACAGCAGTCAGTTGAACATCATTGTGAGATGTTAGGAGATGGAGAGCATGTTGAAACTGGGAATTGATAGAACTCGGATGCAGGATAATGCCTGCCTTTTTACCCTGAATTCTTTCAGTTTGCTTTTCGAGTAAAACTTCTAAGCCTGTTTTCAGCTGAGCCACCCTCACAGATTACAAGTTTCCAGTCGGAGGGGAAAGGTCCAAAGTAGTAGATTTTTAGAAAAATTAAGGGTCTGATAATTAATTTGGTGAAATTAATTTGTTGATTATGGGATAGTGTCAGATGTTTGAATCCGATGGATATGTCTAAGAAGTATGGTATAGATGTAAAGAAATTAATTTGGAGTAGAAGTGACTAATGCCTAAAGCAATGGTAATTGTAGAATCTCCGGCCAAGGCGAGAACTATCGAGAAATATCTGGGTAAAGACTATTGGGTGAGGGCTTGTGTCGGACACATTAAGGATTTACCTCGTAATGCGCTGGGAGTTGATATTAAGCATAATTTTTCTCCCAGTTATGAGATTTCCACGGGAAAAGAGAAAATTGTTAGACAGCTAAAGAAAGAGGCTGAGAAGCTAACTGATATTTATTTGGCGGCTGATCCTGATCGTGAAGGGGAGGCTATCTGCCAACATTTGGCTGAGGAGTTGAGTAGCAATAAGAATCGTAGAATCTATCGAGTTCTGTTTAATGAAATTACCAAAACTGCAATTCTAGATGCATTCAAAAATCCATCTGAAATTGATAAGAGTAAAGTAGAAGCTCAGCAAGCTCGTCGGATTTTGGATCGGCTAGTGGGATATAAGGTCAGTCCTCTTTTATGGAAGAAAGTTCGCAAAGGCCTATCTGCAGGACGTGTGCAAACAATTGCCTTGAGGATGATTGTTGAGCGTGAAAGGGAAGTCAAAGCTTTTAAACCAGTAGAATACTGGAATTTTACTGCCCATCTTGGAGCTCAGAATCCTCCTCCATTCAAAGCAAAAGCTTTTAAGCACAAAGGTAAGAAATTTAAGATTTCTAATCAGCAAGAGGCAGATCGTTTATCTGAAGCACTGAAAGCTGTAGATTTTCTGGTTTCTGGAATTAAGCAGAAGGAAAAGAAGCGAAATCCAGTTCCTCCATTTATTACCAGTAAGCTTCAACAGGAAGCTTCCAGAAAGTTAAGATTTACAGCAAAAAAAACAATGATGATGGCGCAACGTTTGTATGAAGGTATCGATATGGGAGAAGAGGGAAGTACCGGATTGATTACTTATATGAGGACTGATTCTACGCGTGTGTCTGGAACGGCTCTGACTGGAGTGCGTGAGTATATTGAAGAAACTTACGGAACGAACTATTTGCCTTCTAAGGCAGTTGTTTATCGTACTAAGAAAGGGGCCCAGGATGCCCATGAAGCAATTAGACCAACTTCTGTGCTGTTAACTCCAGATAAAGTGAAAAACTATTTGGGACGCGATGAGTTTAGATTGTATGACCTGATTTGGAAACGCTTTGTAGCTTCTCAGATGACTTCGGCTTTGTTTGATCAGACTGAAATTGTGATTAAGGCGGGTAGTACAGATTTTAAGGCAATTGGTACCATCATGAAATTTGATGGATTTCTTAAGATTTATCAGGAAGGAAAAGACGATTCTGATAAAGCAGAAGATGGTCAGGATATGCTGCCTAGGGTAGTTGACGGGGAAAAAATTTTGGTAGAAAAAATAGTACCGGAACAGAAGTTTACTCAACCTCCTCCAAGATACACCGAGGCCACATTGGTCAAGGCTTTGGAAGAAAAGGGGATTGGCCGACCCTCTACCTATGCACAAATTTGCGCCGTCAACGTGGATCGTGAATATGTAGAGAAAAATCAGGGTCGTTTTGTGCCCTCCGAAACTGGTGAAGTTGTAATTGAGCTTCTTATTGAGCACTTTGGTGAGATTTTTGATTATGACTATACTGCCAAACTTGAACAGGATTTGGATGAAATCGAAAGTGGTAGGGAGCATTGGTTGCACGCTTTACAAGAGTTCTATACAGGTTTTTCTAAAGAGTTAAAACAGGCTGAAAAAGATATGAAAAACCTGAAAAAAGAAGAGGTTCCTGCTGGAATTGATTGTGATAAATGTGGTTCTGAAATGGTTATACGTTGGGGGAGATTCGGTCGTTTTATGGCTTGCTCCGGATATCCAGAGTGCAAAAATACTAGAGAGTTGGAAAAAGATGCTTCTGGGAAAGATCAGGATAGTGAATCTCAGCAAAAGGAAGTTTGTGAAAAGTGTGGAGAGCCAATGGTGCGAAAGAAGGGACGTTATGGGGAGTTTATGGCTTGCTCCGGATATCCAGAGTGCAAAAATACTAGGGAGATTACTGCCGCGGGAGAAACTGGAGAAGCGGAAGAACCGATAGATGAGGAATGTCCACAATGTGGATCTAAGTTGGTGCAAAGACGTAGTCGTTACGGTAGTTTTATAGGCTGTAGCAATTACCCGGAGTGCAAATATATTAAACAAGAGACTTCTGGGGTGAGTGGGCCCCAGTGTCAAAAGGGAGAATTGATTCTCCGTAAATCCCGACGTGGACCGTTTTATGGATGTAATAGCTATCCTGAATGTAAGTTTGTGGTCAGGCAAAAGCCTCTAGATACCAAGTGCCCGTCTTGTGGGTCTCCCTACCTGTTAGAAAAAAATACTAAAAAAGAGGGGTTAGTTCATAACTGCCCAGATAGTGAGTGTGACTATAGTCAGGTAGTGGAACCACCTACTGATAGTTAACAAAATTCTGAAAGTTTTAGGGCAGTTGAGGAGACCTCAGCTATTGTTCCAAGGACTGACTGATTTCTGCGAGACTGGAGAGAACGACGTTACCCACGGCTGTTAGACTGTGAGTCGATAGTTTGTCGAGGGTATCTTCCTTTCTATGCCAGTATTTGTAGTTCAGATTAATTATATCTACCACTGGTATTCCTTCTCTAGCAAAAGGAAGATGATCGTCTTCAGCCACTACATTTCCTCTTTTATTAAATATCTTGCCATGACCCATCTGAGATGCTTTGTTCCAAATAATCCGATTGAGCCACTTACTTGAATTAAGATCTTGAAGTAGTTGCAAGTTTTTATCACCGACCATGTCTAGCAAGATTAGGGTGGAAATTTTTTCTAAATCACCATTTCGTTTGAGCATTTTTACAAATTCTCGGCTTCCGTAAAGACTGTCGATACGAGTCCACTCGTGAAATGATTCCTCACTATCAAAGAAAACTATCCAGAGGGAGTGCTTGGTAGGGTTGGTTTCTGACAAAATTCGAGCTAATTCGAGAAGGAGTCCGCTACTAGAACCACTGTCATTAGCTCCAATAAAACTAAAGTTTTCAAAATACTTGCTGTCGTAATGACTGGCCAGAATGATGACTGAGTCCTGGTCTCCTTCTATAACTCCCCAAATATTTTTCATTTCCAAACGGCCCTGTGGGGTAATTGGACGGAAGGAGTGTGTATGAACCTTTAATCCTATTGAACTCATTTGTTGAACTAAGTATTGAGCCACTTTTTTTTGGGCGTCACTTCCGGCTGGATGAGGACCATAGGAGACTATGTTTTTGATGTGTTGCATGACGTTTTGCCCGTTAATGAGAGTAAGATCAGCTGATGTATCAAGACAGGAAAGAAGGGGACTACCTAGAAGTCCTAGGGAGAGAAGTAGCAATAAGATGAATTTTGATTTCAACATTGTGTGACCGTTTTGCAAAGTCTATAGCGCTATGTTACATTTTGCCCTCGAAATATACCCCAAGAAGGAGCATTTATGAAGGTATTTGATAGCGATAATATCCGCAATATTGCACTGGCGGGCCATGGAGATTCAGGAAAAACCTCTCTAGTGAGTGCCCTTCTTTATTCAGCTGGAGCTGTTAATCGTCTTGGTCGTGTGGAAGATGGAAATACGATTACCGATTGTGATGAAAATGAAATTGAACGCCAAATTACTATCAGTACGTCATTAGCTCACCTGGAATGGCAGGGAACCAAGATTAATCTTATGGACACTCCCGGCTATCGAACATTTATTTTAGACACCAAGGCTTCAATGGTAGCTGCTGAAACGATGTTACTAGTTGTTGATGCAGTTGCTGGGGTTGAAGTTCAGACAGAATTAGTTTGGTCTTTTGCTGAGGAATTCCAGATGCCTCGGGCAGTGGTACTCAATAAATTAGATAGAGAACGTGCTAGTTTTAATCGTAGTCTGGAAGCTCTTCAAAAAGCCTTAGGTCGTACTGTAACACCCGTTCAACTTCCTATTGGAGAAGAAGAGAAATTTTGTGGAGTAGTGGATTTGATTAGCGGGAAGGCTTATGTGTACGAGACGGGTACGAGTGGAAAATTCAAAGAAGAAGCTATACCTGAAGAACTTAAATCCGAATCGGAAACACGTCGTGAGCAATTGATTGAAATGATAGCTGAAAGCGATGATGAGTTGATGGATAAGTTTTTTGAAGCTGGAACTCTTTCTGATGAGGAACTACTTCGGGGATTGCGGAATTCTGTGCAGTCGAACAATATTTTCCCAGTTTTTTGTGTGTCGGCAACAACTAACTGTGGAACCAAACAACTTATGGACCGAATGGTTGATTTGTTTCCCAATCCTCTAGAGCGTTCTACAATTCCCCTCGTAGATATTAAGAGCAAAGAGGATAAGGATAGCAAAATACAAAAGGACGGTCCCACGGCTGTTTTTGTGTGCAAAACTTTGGCAGATTCTTTTGCTGGTCGGATTAATCTGGTGAAAGTAATTTCAGGAACTCTGAAGTCCGATATTACACTAAAAAACTTGGTTAATAACACAGACGAACGTTTAGGGACTTTACAGGTTATGCAAGGGAAGACGACGGAACCTATTTCTGAGGCTCATGCCGGAGATATTTGTGCTCTTCTTAAGCTTAAGGAAACGACTACAGGAGATACGTTAGCTGAGCAAAATTTTGGCGGATTATTTAAGGAAGTTGAGTTCCCAGAGCCCGCGATTAGTTTTGCTATCGAGCCAAAATCTCGTGGTGATGAAGATAAAATGGGTAATGCTATTACCCGGTTGCTTGAAGAGGATCCTTCTTTAAGATTCCGAAGGGATGTACAGACCAAGGAGTTTTTGCTTTCTGGAAGTGGCCAGCTTCATGTCGAAGTGGCAGTTGAAAAAATGAAGAAAAAATTTGGGGTTGAGGTTGTACTGCAGACTCCCAAAGTGCCCTATCGAGAAACTATTACGGGTATGGCAGATGTGCAGGGTAGACACAAGATTCTGAGTGGCGGACTTTGAGAATTCTGTGATTTTAAGATACAGATGGAGCCGTTGGATCGCGATGAAGGATTTGAGTTTGTAGATAAAATTTT
>CAZASS010000036.1:0-993 GCA_964487835.1 uncultured Acidobacteriota bacterium
AACACTGAAAAGGCTACGCCCGACGCTGCCGTTGCTTTGGAATCCCCTGGGCCGGCAAGCACGATTCTTCCTCATCTTCACCTTTTTCGTCAGCCGCCGGGGCATCAGAACTATCCGGCTTGATGTCCTTATTGATATTTTTGCCTTGGATGATCATATTGATATCATCAAGCTCTAGGGTTTCATATTCTAAAAGGGCTTCTGCTAAACGAGTAAGGACTTCTCCATGTTCCTGCAGAATATCCTTTGCCTGATGGTAGCTACTAAGAACAATTCTTTTCACCTCAACATCAATTTTGATTGCAGTTTCTTCACTATAGTCGTGTCGTTGTGCAATCTCTCTGCCGAGAAAAATCTGTTCTTCCTGTTTGCCAAAAGTTAATGGTCCTACCTCTTCACTCATACCCCATTCGCAGACCATTTTTCTCGCTTGATCAGTTGCCCTCTCCAAATCGTTAGAAGCTCCCGTAGTACAACTTCCAAGAAACATTTCTTCCGCTGCTCTCCCAGCCATAAGAATCGTAATGGAGGATTCTACATACTCCTTGGTATAGTTATATTTGTCCTCTTCAGGCAACTGCATGGTCACACCTAAAGCTCGCCCTCTAGGAATTATAGTTTCCTTATGCAGTGGGTCTGCATCGGTAATCATATGAGCTACCAACGCACGACCTGCCTCATGAAAAGCGGTATTTCGCTTTTCCTTATCACTCATAATGACGGACTTGCGCTCTTTGCCCATCAAGACCTTATCCTTTGCCTCATCAAAGTCACTCATGCCCACAGCTTTGCGATTGCATCGAGCCGCATTCAAAGCAGCTTCATTTACCATATTGGCTAACTGGGCTCCCGAAAATCCTGGAGTTCCCCGAGCCAAAATTGAAAGATCCACATCTTCTTCTAGAGGAATTGGTTTAGAATGGACTTCTAAAATTCCTTCACGCCCCCTGATATCGGGCAACGTTACTATTACTTGACGATCAAAACGACCAG
>CAZASS010000036.1:1003-1674 GCA_964487835.1 uncultured Acidobacteriota bacterium
GACCAGGTCATAAAAGGGCTGGGTCAAGAACAACAGGGCGAATGGTTGCCGCAAGCAAGATCACGCCGTCATTCGACTCAAAACCATCCATCTCAACCAGCAACTGATTTAGAGTTTGTTCGCGTTCGTCATGCCCTCCACCCAAGCCGGCACCACGATGTCTACCAACAGCATCAATCTCATCAATAAAGACGATACACGGAGCATTCTTTTTCCCTTTTTCGAAAAGATCTCTCACACGACTGGCTCCTACTCCAACAAACATTTCCACAAAATCAGAGCCACTAATACTGAAGAAGGGAACACTGGCTTCGCCAGCAATAGCACGGGATAGCAATGTTTTCCCTGTGCCCGGGGGGCCCATCAAAAGAACACCTTTAGGAATTCGTCCACCCAATTTTTGAAATTTTTGGGGTTCCTTTAAAAATTCAACAATCTCTTGTAACTCCTCTTTGGCCTCCTCTACACCAGCAACATCAGCAAAAGTAACTTCTTGCTGCTGATTGGTGGAAAGCTTAGCTCGACTTTTTCCAAAGGAAAGGGCTTTGTTTCCACCACTTTGCATCTGACGCATTAGAAAAATCCAGAAACCAACAAAAAGAATAATTGGGAACCAAGAGGTCAACAGGACATATAGCAACGAACCCTGCTCATCCTCCTTAACCTTCACA
>CAZASS010000036.1:1684-16648 GCA_964487835.1 uncultured Acidobacteriota bacterium
CTTCACAATAATGCCATTTTCATTCAATGTGTTGGCAATCGTTTCTTGTGATCCTTTCGGTATGATAACTCGGAATTTACGCTCCGCTTCACCCGACATGTCTAGATATTTACCCTCAACTTGATTGCCATTTCCGCTGAAAATTAACGGATCTGTAGGATAACTTTGAATCTGGCCATTTTTGACCAGAGCAGTAAACTCAGAATAGTTGATGTCGTCAACATCACCATTGCGAATAGTATCCAAAAAGTTCCAAAGCACCAGCACGGCGACAACGACTAAAATCCAAAGAAAAACGTTTCTAGCTGTAGTATTCAACTTACCATCCTCAGACAAACCTCAACGACCCCTCTCTTTAAATTATAGGCTAATTAATCATTTATGGCCAGTTTTGTAGCCCGTTCCAACGCTGTGAACTAGAAATCTGATACTAATTCATTAGCATCAAATGATATGCCTTTTCAAGGAACTGCTTTTCAGCAAACTCTTTAAGATAGAATCCCAGAACTCACCTTAACTGTAACTGCTTCTGCTTGACTTTCACACAATTGATACCTTGGATGCACGGGAAACCCCTCCACCCAAATAATTTCCTGATCTAGCTCAAGAATGATTAGTTTGGCCCTTTGACTCCTAGGAACTCTTTTTTCTTGGAAAAGTTGCTTGAGTTTCCCGGTAGGAGAAGCATTGGAAGTACTGTAACAATCACCTGGACGACGATTGCGTATTCTCAAAGAACCGCTTGGCAATCGCAGTAAAATATCTCCCTCTGCTTGCTCCCCCGATGACCTTAGTATCTGCACCTTTTTGTCCACTTCCCTTACATAAACTTCCCCGGGAATCTCTAACTCATAGGAAAAATCCTTAGGTGAAATCTCACTAGAAAATCTCAATTCGTCGAATTCCCGTTGCACTTTTACTGCTTGAGGCAAGTGCACCTCTCTTCCACTAGGAGACTTTAATAACCTTAAAATATCGGTTATATGTTGCAGCGTGATATTGTCCAAATTCCCCTGAAGTTCTAGTAGTATTTGTCTCACTATTTCTTTTTGTAAAATCGCTGGGGATTTACTCAATTCTGAGATACTAACCCTGGTCTCTTCTTTCCCCCCCTTTACTTTCAAATGTCCCAAAATATCTTGCGCCTGCAAAACTAGAAACTCTTCGATTTCTCTAAAGAGGCTAACCTCTCTTCTAAGAGTTTGCAGAAGAGCGGGGTTCAATTGATTTTCTAACATTGGCACCAACTTATGACGAACCCAATTGCGATCTAAATTCAAATCTCGGTTGCTTGAATCCTCCCGGTAAGACTGACCTCTTGTTCCCAAAAAAGAAAGAACTTCTTCCCTGGTGCGTTCCAAAAGAGGCCGAATAATTTCCATCTCAGAAGATTCTGCAGTAGAAGTTTTAAGCGAATGCACTCTGAAAGGATGAATCCCGGATAAACCTCCTGGACCAGCACCTCGCACAAGCTTCATCAGGAAGGTTTCTGCTTGATCATTTAATGTGTGACCTGTAGCAACTTTTAAGCTACTAGCTTTTGCAAGATCAAACAAAAAAGAATCCCGTAATCGTCGAGCACAATTCTCTAAATTTTCCCCACTCTGCCTGGCTAAACTTTTGGTATCAACCCTCTGCACTTCCAATGGAACATCCATCTGCGTACACAGCTGTCGTACAAACTGTTCGTCCTCCTCAGATTCAGTATCACGCAACTGATGATTGACATGAGCTGCCGCCAACTCTAAAGAAAAAATAGTTTTCAAATCGATCAGACCTAAAAGAAGAGCAATGGAGTCAGGACCTCCCGAGAGACTGATCAATATTCGATCTCTCTTCTGCAAGAGGCCATATTTCTTAACGGTCTCCATAACTTCGGGCACAAAATTACTCATTTGTCCTTACGAGGGTCTTTAATTAAAAATATTATTAGATTCCACCCTTTGTAATGATAAAGGTTCAAACAAACCTAACAAATATGATAACTCCAACATAGAAACATGTCTCTGTTTCTCTTATTTTCTCAATTTTAGTTCAAAACAACTACAAAGGATTCCGACGACTAAACACTTTACAGGGTATTTGCACCGACTTGACAGAAGAGTCCCAACAGACTTATCATCGGCTTTCTTGAACTTATCACGAGTGGCGTAGGGAACGGGCCCTGTGATGCCACAGCAACCAGCCTTTGTGGGCCAGGTGCTAAGTCCCGCAGGACGATCTGGGAGATAAGTAGCGTCGAGAGGTGTCGAGGCTAAGCTCTTTCCTCCCAGAAAGAGCTTTTTTTACTCAGACCCTTTGGGAGCTTACCGCTTCTAATGGTTTTTCAAGTGACCTCTTGAACCGGCCGGATCGAACTAACAGCCGTTTCGAGTATACGGAGGAAGTGGTTTATGAGCTACCTAAAGGGACTCAAGTGCAAAGAATGTGGAGTTTTGTCTGCCTGGAGTGTTTTGGGCCGCTAGAGGCGGACTATGATTACTCAAAAATCCAATCCAACTTAAATCCAAAAATAATTGAAAAAAGAGCTCCGAATTTGTGGCGCTATCGAGAATTGCTGCCATTAAAAAGTGAGCCCATTACCGGCTTCAATTCTGGCTTCACCCCCCTAGTTAAAGCCACACGCCTGGCAGAATACTTGGGAGTATCAGAACTCTACTTAAAAGATGATTCGGTCAACCATCCAAGCCTGTCTTACAAGGACAGAGTAGTATCAATCGCTCTAAGCCGGGGGGCAGAACTTGGCTACACGGTTTTTGCTTGTGCCTCCACTGGAAACTTGGCAAATGCAGTAGCAGCCCACTGTGCTCGGACAGGATTCCCTTGTCTTCTTTTCATTCCCAGTGACATCGAAATAGCAAAAATCAAAGGTGCCCTAGTTTCTAAGCCCAGAGTGGTATCTCTGGAAGGAAATTACGATCAAGTTAATCGACTCTGTTCTGAAATTGGTGATCACTACGGTTGGGGATTTGTAAACGTCAATTTGCGACCTTATTACACAGAAGGCGCTAAAACAATGGGTTATGAAATTGCTGAACAACTAGGCTGGAAACTACCCGACCATTTAGTACTACCTACAGCCGGAGGAACCTTGCTACCAAAGGTTGCTAAAGCTTTTCAAGAATTAACACAGTTGGGTTGGGTGGAAGGCCAAACCAAGATTTACTCAGCGCAAGCAGAAGGTTGTGCACCAGTCGTTCATGCCCTTCACCGTGATCTGGATTATTTTGACCCGGAGAAACCCAACACAATTGCTAAATCAATTGCTATAGGCAATCCTGCTGATGGTGCTTATGTTATGCAGGAAGTACGCAAGTCAAACGGTTGGGGAGAAACAGCTACCGACCCAGAAATTCTGCAAGCAATAGAATTGTTGGCTGAAAAAGAAGGAATCTTTACAGAACCAGCAGGTGGCGCTACCTTGTCTTCAGCTATTAAGCTAATTCAGCAAGATCGTATCATCCCCCTCGAAAGAATCGTAGTTGCCATCACTGGAATTGGTTATAATACGCTGGAAGCCTTGGATACTGAAGCTGGAGTTGACGTGGTTTTGCGACCCAATCTGAAAATATTCAAAGAGTGGTATGAAGATCAGACAAATCTTCTGAATTCTTCAGTTGAGGTTGTTCCTTGAGTCAAATTCCTATCAAAGTAAAAAAATACGGAGGAACCTCGGTAGGCTCGGTGGATCGCATCCGCAAAGTTGCCCGGGATTTAGTAGAAGAACACAACTGTCATATTCCTCAAGTTGTTGTCGTGTCAGCCATGGCCGGAAGTACTGACGAATTGGTTTCCATGGCACTCAAAGTATCCAAACAACCCCGGTCACGAGAATTGGACATGCTTCTTACGACTGGAGAACAGGTTTCTATTGCACTATTAGCAATGGCCGTACACGACTTGGGCAGCAACGCTATCCCACTAACCGGAGCTCAGTGTGGAATCATCACTGATAACAACTTTGCCCAAGCACGCATCCAGGACATCAAAACTACTAAAATTCATCAGGTGCTGAAAGATAAAAACATTGCAATCGTTGCCGGTTATCAAGGCATCACTGTAGACCAAGAAATTACCAGCCTGGGACGAGGGGGATCTGATACCACGGCGGCAGCACTGGCGGCTGCTTTGAAGTCGCCTTGCGAAATTTTCACTGATGTCGATGGAGTCTTTACAGCCGATCCTGAAATCGTTTCTGAAGCGCGCTTATTACCTTGGATCAGTTACGAAGAAATGTTGGAGTATGCTGCTTCTGGCTCACGAGTTTTACACCCGCGATGTGTTGAAATCGCTCACAAACACGATGTGCCTTTGCAAGTAAAATCTAGCTTTAATACCAAGTCCGGCACCACTATAATCAGGGAGGGAATGTTGGAAAAAACAGCTATTACAGGTGTAACAGGCGATGCAGGAATTGCTCGTATTGCTTTGACTGGAGTCCAAGACATCCCCGGCATCACAGCCAAAATATCACAGTGTTTGGGAGACGCTGGCATTAATATTCTTCTAATCATTCAAGGGATAAGACACGATCAGGGCCATGATGTGTCCTTAATTGTCTCAGAGGACGATGCCCAAAAATCGGGCGAAGCTCTGCAGGCAGTGGCAAAAGAGGTCAGGGCAAAAGAAATTCAAATCGACACCAATGTTGCCAAAGTCTCTGTAATTGGATCCGGAATAGCTAGTAGCCCAAACGTAGCGGCTCAAATGTTCCAAGCTTTGGCAAAAGAAGAAATCAACATTCAATTGATCAGCTCGTCCGAAGTACGCATTGCCTGCATTATCGAGAAGGATCAATTAGAATCAGCAATCCGGGCAATTCATGCACAATTTAACCTAGATAAACTCGAACGAAAAAAAATAAAACCTGCCTGAAAACACCTACTGCTTCTTTTGCTGATCACTAAGGTTAAAACTCTCTACTATCTCTACCGCCTGACCTCTGATTTCATCATAAACCTCAACTTGAACCTCATAATTCCCTGAAGACAATGATTCAGTAGGAAGCGATTGAGTAAGGACCACTCGCTGTCCAGAATAGAACTGAACAGAATCTCCCGTTTCATCGATAACTTCAATTGTGTTGCTAGCACCATCAATTACTTTGTAAATCACTTTCAGAGAAGGCTTAAATGTGGCTTGGTCAAAACTCGCGTTGTACACCTGAAAATAAGCATTCAAGGATTTCCCCACTAAAAAAGTTTTACTGGGGCGAGGCTGGATCCGAATATCACCTAAAACAAACATCTGATCTTTCGGTGATATGGCCTCTAGCTCACGAATGGAGTCAGACAATATTAGGGAACTAATCGACAACTCCTTTTGGCTGAGGATAGGAGGAATAATAGCTAAACGCGCTGTACCAAGATTTCCAGTATTGAGATCCTTTACCACTATATCAAGCTTGTGACGCATTCTTTTGTCTAACAAGATTATCTTTTGGTAGAAAGATTGCCCCGTTATCGGCAGTCCATGATTTTCGATGGGATAGGAAGCTATAATGTCGTCCTCAAA
Organism: uncultured Acidobacteriota bacterium; assembly: GCA_964487835.1. GTDB lineage: Bacteria > Acidobacteriota > UBA6911 > RPQK01 > JADFOI01 > JAUXKG01. The sequence continues at coordinate 7,199 of CAZASS010000036.1, forward strand.
TTCTCTTACAACCCGATTGGCAATACTCGTAACCATCCCATAAACGGCCAATCTGGCAACCCAAAGCCCCTGTTCTTGGGAAAATGTCAGATTTTTGTTCCTAAACTCAAGTGTGATGGGAACTAAAAGCTGCTGATCATTAAGTTGGAAAAAATCTTGACGGCTCTTGAAGGAAAGATTGTCATAGCCAATCTTAACGTTAACAACCTTCTGGAGATCACGATATTTGATTGGTTTTGGAGCTTGTATGCGAATATAGGTTTCATAGCGATCAAAGGGGTTATCCTTCGCACGTCCTCCCCGAAAAGGATCAGTCTTGGCAATACCTGGAGAAAAAAAAGGTCTATCGTGCTTAGACATCAAACCTAATTCCTCAGACCAAGTCAGCCCTGATCCCGGAACTAGCAGCAATGCATCCTTTTCGTCAGAACTAATTGCCAAACGATATTCCCCACTCCTAGTAGGATCCACAAACTCTACCTCTACATCCGTACCAATACCTTCAAGGTAGCGATAACGCCACACCTCAAATGGATAAGTCGAGGTACTCCCCCCTCCCTCATAGGCAGATCGGCTGTAAAGGCCTCCTGTAGGATTTGATTCAACTCCGTCTGGAGGACCATGGATAATATAGACACGTCCACGATCCAGCATCCATCCCGGCAATCCGCTTGTGAAAAGATCATTTGCGTAAGCAATTCTTCTGTAATGCTCCTCCTTGTACTCATTTACTGAAGTAGTTAAATCTGGATCACTCCGATACCAAAATTGTTCAATAAACTGCTCCTTCTCATTAGCCGTATTCAACACCTTGAATATGTTTTCTTCTTCTTCTGTAATGATGTAAACCACATCTTCCTTCAACCATTTCTTATAATAATCTTCTTGTTCCTCCTGCCAATTTTGTTTGGATTGCCCATGCCCAAAAGCCCAGAAAAGCATCACAAGAACTATTGGAGTGAATACAGTCTTCAATTTCATCAACGTCACCTCGACACACAGGAAAAGATTCCCTACTATGGTAATTATAGAACAAGAGTTTGAAGTGCTGCCTGCTTGTTGGTTGTTTTTGATTGCCGAAAAAGTTTCAAGTCCTGCTATCCTTAGTATCTGGTGATCGGGTAGCATGCCTGTTTGGAAGAAAAGGGAATGATGATATCTAACACTAATACCTCCCCACTTCAGCAAATTAGACTAGCCTTGGCTGGTTTTGGAACAGTAGGAAGAGAGGTGGTGCGTCTTCTTCAGGAAGAAAAACTCCGTTACCAAGAAGCATTAGGTGTAGATTTGTGCTTGGTCACAATTCTGGATAGAAGCTACCAGCAAAAAGACACCTCTGGAATCCCCTCAATGGTTCAGTTTACTGAATCAGTAAGTGAATTTCTCCAAACTCCTGCAGACATCATCGTAGAACTACTTGGAGGGTCGGATCCGGCCGATACAATTATCCGTACTGCCTTAGAACAGCAAAAGGCTGTAGTTACAGCTAACAAATTACTAATGGCCCAGTCCGGAAAAGAGTATTTAGCACTATGCAATCAATATGATTCTCATATTGGCTTTGAAGCCTCAGTTGCCGGCGCCATACCTGTTATACGTGTACTAAGACGCTCTTTGCTGTCCGACCAAATTATGGGAATACGAGGCATCCTAAACGGAACCTGCAACTTTATTCTCTCAGAAATGGGGGATAACGGACTTGAATACGAGGAAGCCCTTCTAGAAGCCCAATCCCGAGGATACGCAGAATCTGATCCCACTCTAGACATTTCCGGTGCTGATACAACCGATAAATTAGCAATTCTAAGTGCTATTGCTTTTAATGCTGTCGTTTCTCCAAAAAAAATCGCAACTCAGGGAATTACAGAAATCCGACCAGTTGACTTTTTGTATGCTCAAAAATTGAATTCAACTATCAAATTATTGGGAGTAGCTGTTAAAAACAAAGATCATCTTTGTCTGCGGGTAAGTCCCTTTCTAATTAGCAATCAACTCCCTCTATCCAATATCAGCGGCGTACTCAATGCTGTAGAAATTACTGGAAGTTCATCGGGTTCAGTCGTCCTCAGTGGGAAAGGAGCAGGAGGGGCTCCTACTGCTGTATCCGTAACTTCAGATATTCTGAATGCCGCTTTGTGGAAAAAAAACATACTGATCTCACCACTTCAATCGACAAATCGAGATTCCTCCGTTAGCAATGGAAAAGACTCAAGTCCTCCCGATTTAAACTCTATTACAGACAAAGATGAACTATATCCCTTCTTCATACGTTTCACTGTACGGGATCGTCCAGGCATTATTGCCGAATTGGCCAACATTCTGGCAGAAAGAAAAATCAATATAGATTCAGTACTAGAAGAGAGTTGTTCTGATCCCTCAAATCTATCCTTCATTATCACAGTGAAGCCAATCCTCTTCTCCACAATTCAAGAGGCAGTTGCACAAATGAATGCTCTCGACTTCAACCAGGTGCCGCCTTTAGTACTACCTATGCTTCAAGAATAACCTCGTCCAGACTCTTTCTAGAACTTCTTCCTAACCAATTTCTACTAGCCACCAGTATCTTGCTTTAAGACTCAGACTCATTGATATAGCCAAGTATCATCAGTTATTATCGACTGCTTAGAGGCGGTGTAGCTCAGGGGTCAGAGCGAGCGGCTCATATCCGCTGTGTCGGGGGTTCGAATCCCTCCACCGCCAAATTTTTGAGATTTCTTGTAGAATTATCACAAGTAATTGGAGAAAACTATGGATATTCAATTTAGACCACGTCGTCTACGCGAACATCCAGTGCTAAGACGGATGGTACAAGAAACGCGTCTATCGGTAGACCAGTTAATCTATCCAATATTTGTTTGTGAAGGAGAAGGGATTCGCGAAGAAATTTTGTCAATGCCCGGACAATTTCGTTTTTCTGTTGACACCCTACTGGATGAGTTGCAACAAGTTCGAGAACTCTCTATTCCCGCCGTTATGTTATTTGGAATCCCCGATGATTCCCAAAAAGATTCCACTGGGAGCGCTGCGTATGACAGAAACGGAGTAATTTGCCGATCCTTGGAGATGGCTAAAAAAAACATACCCGATTTACTTCTGATCGCTGATGTTTGTCTTTGTGAATATACAGATCATGGACACTGCGGATTGATACAAGAAAATACAGCCGACCAAGTCATGATCCAAAACGATGAAACTGTGGAAGCCTTGGGACACACAGCCTTAGTTTATGCACAGGCGGGAGCCGATGTCATAGCTCCATCTGACATGATGGATGGCCGAGTCCACTACATCAGGAAAGCACTAGATAAAGAAAACTTGGAACACATTCCAATTCTTTCCTACGCAGCCAAGTACGCATCGGCTTTTTACGGACCTTTTAGAGAAGCAGCCAGTTCAAAACCTAGTTTTGGGGATCGCCATAGTCATCAAATGGATCCCTCAAACTCCCGCGAGGCAATCAAAGAGGTTAGTTTAGATATCGATGAAGGAGCTGATATCATCATGATTAAGCCAGCTCTGCCTTACCTCGATATCATTTTCCAGGCACGCCAGATGAGCGATCTTCCAATAGCAGCTTACCAAGTCAGTGGTGAGTACTCAGCCTTGTGTGCTGCCTGTTCTCAAGATTGGCTAGAACGGGAGGCAGTAGTCAAAGAAAGCCTTCTATCAATTCGCCGTGCAGGAGCCGATTTGATCCTGACCTATTTTGCCAAGGAAGTAGCAGAAAAAATCTTAAGGGGAGACTTCTAAACAAGTCCGAACAATTAAGTACTAGGCTTTTAACCGCTTATAGCTCTCAGTCAACAGTTTCTCTACTAACTCCTCAACTTCGCTGAGAGGCAGCCTCCTGACAGTGGCAATTTCTGACACCACTAACTCGTGGGCTCGATCGTACATTTTTTTCTCACGAAAAGAGAGACTCTTTTGGAAACTCAAAAAAAAGAGATTTTTGAGAACCTTGGCAACCTCAAAAATGGATCCCGAGGTCATTCGTAACACATTGTTCTTATAGCGATTCTTCCAATCAGTATTTAGTTCGCTGGAACCATCTTCTAGAATCTCGAGTAAAAAACTTAACTGCTTTTTATTGCATAATTTACGCAACCCAACGTTCTTTACATTTTCAGTTGGAACCATAACTGTTGAATTGCTGGACATCATATTATTAGACATCATCTTGAGCAGATAAAATTCCTGTTTTTTACCAGCGATACTCTTCATGCAAATATCTTCTATCACTCCGACGCCCTGATTAGGGTAAATGACCTTTTCCCCAACTTTGAATTGCATAAACCCTCCACCAGACTAGCCCGATAAAAAAAGAAGAACCCCATCGATTCTACGAGACCGAATGTCATTTGTCAAAAGAGGGCAATAATCAATTAAGAGGGGAAAAGACTAGTTCAACCGGATCAGACACAACTCAAAAGCAGACAAGGAGGAAACCCTCAAACAATTCTAACTCGCAGACATTTTTGCTCCCTTTAAACTTCTCTAATCTCTTTCTTCAAACTCTTCACTTACTTTACTCGACTAACAGGAGCAACTATTATCGCTGGGGAATCTACGGAAGGATTATGAAGTACTTAACCTACTCGGGAAATAATTTGGTAAACGCGAAATTGCCAGATGCTTCAACCATTTATTACCCTCCCCACTTAATTCCAGGAATTGTGCCTTCAAAAATTCCCACAATGGTAAAAAAGGCTTTTGAAAATCCCTTGGGAATGGATCCTCTCAAAGAGCAGGTTGGCCCCAGTTCTCGAATTCTCATTGCCTTTGACGATAACTGTCAACCCTTCCCATTAATGAAGCAGCCAGATTTTCGTCAGCTGGCAATTGAAACCCTTCTGGAGATGCTCTATTCCTACGGTGTCAAACAGGAAAATATCCAATTAATGTGTGCAGTAGCCCTACACCGCAAGATGAAGCCCCATGAACTCAAATACATGCTGGGCAATAAAATTATGAAGGAATTTTATCCCCATCAACTCAAAAATTTTGATGCCGAAGACCAAGACGACATCGTAGACTTGGGGGAGACAGAAAAGGGAGAACCTGTAGATACAACCCGAGCAGTTATTGAAAGTGATCTAATCATTTACATAGACTGCATCCAGATTCCACTCAACGGAGGACATAAATCTGTTGCAGTTGGCTTTGGAACTTACCGCAGCCTGGCACACCACCATTCTCCACATATGACGTCCGAAACTCCTCATGTAATGCAACCTGATGGCTCAGAGATGCACGCTTCAATTGCCCGGATCAGCCAAGTCATTGAAAAACATAATAAAATCATGGTCCTAGAAGCTCCGATGAATGGAGCCACCTATCCTGCTCCTCTTCGTTTCATTGCCAAGTCACCCAAGCAATGCAATCTAATTGAACGGGGATTGCGAGCGGCAACACCAGCTTCCATGAAACTACTTCCTGAACCGATGCGTCGTCATCTCTTTAGTAGCATTCGTAGTTGCTATCAACCACTTGAAATCAACGCCGGCACTATTGATGCTGTTCATGGAAAAACTCTGGAACAGATCAGGCCTCAACTAGAGGTGGTCGCTCCTAAACAATACAACACCTTAGTCTTTGGCCTCGCCGACTTAAGTCCATATTCCATAGACGCAAGAATCAATCCAGTTCTGGTGCTAAGCGATGCTTTGGGGTACATCTTCAACTGGTTCTACAACAAGCCCTTCATCAAAAAAGACGGTGTTGCGATTATCCTCAATCCAACCTATGAAGTCTTCCACAAGGAATACCACGTAGCCTATCGCAAGTTTTGGGAAGAAGTCCTACCTGAAACTACTGACCCCTTCGAGATGAGAGATCGATTTCAGGACAGCTTCGCTCATGATCCTCAGTTAATCGAATGCTACCGCCACCGATACGCTCATCACGGTTTCCATCCCTTTACTGTTTGGTATTGGGCGACTTATCCACTCAAATACCTTTCTGAGGTGATTCTGGTAGGTCCCCAGAGCGACAAAGTTGCCAAACGGCTGGGAGTTTCCTTTGCCCCAAATCTCGAGTGGGCACTGGGACGAGCCAAGGAAGTAACAGGAGACGATGACGTAGTCGCTCTGACAATCCCTCCCTTTCTCTACTTGAACGTACAGGATTAGAAAAGTAGTCTTTCCCTTGAAAATAGTTCATCTTTGTCCTCAATCGGAGATAGGATATACTGGCCAACTTTCTAAGTTGACCTATTATGACGGGTCGATCTTGTTTAAGGCCGGAGTGGCGGAATTGGCAGACGCACCAGATTCAAAATCTGGCGGGTGGTAACACTCGTGGGGGTTCGACTCCCCCCTCCGGCACCACACTTTTAAGCATCAATTTAACAAATTCTTGGCCTGCCATTCGTGGAACATTTTTTTAGCCTTTACTATCTGCTCCGACGTCATTTTTTCAGATATGCGATGTCTCAGTTCAATCGCTTTGCTCTGCTTTTCATTAGTTGACTGCGCAGCAGCCAAATCAAACCACATATATGCACTTACATAATTTGAGGATACACCCCATCCTTCAGCATACATCACCCCGAGTTCGATCTGAGCCGGCGCGTATCCCTTTTCAGCCGCCATTTGATACCATCGCATAGCTTCCTTATAGTCCTGATTCACGCCGAATCCTCCAGCATACATAAGTCCAATATTGTACTGAGTAGTCACTTCAGAAATAGATTGATTGTCATCCTGCGCAAAAACAGGAAATACAAGGACAACCAGTAAAACTAATGTAACAACCCTTATTGCTCGAAAATATATACGCAAATTTGACATAAAACTTACCCGCGATAGTCCTCTTGGAAACTTGTCAGCATACTTTGCCGAATTAACTAATGAAAACACAAAAAAGCAAATACTTCCTGTTCAATCTATCTTTTCTTTATCTTACAACCAAACTAAAATAGAATTTGCAAAACGCTCATCTGCCTTGTTGACTCACCTCATCGACCCTCAGTATACTTTCATTCTTATTCTGTCCCTCCAAGCAAACGCAGGAGGCATGTTTTGAAGTTCTTCGTCTTTCGTTTGTTGCTGTTTTCCCTCTTTTTTCCCGCTATTGTGTTGCCCCAACAACACTCTGCAAAAATTGCATTTATCAACGCAAATATCGTTAACGGACACCAGGAAGAACCCATTGAAAATGCCATGGTTGTGGTCTCTGGGAGAAAGATTGAACGCATTGAAACTAAAATATCTGATCCTCCAAAGAATTCCATAATCATTAATGTTCGAGGTCGCTATCTATTACCAGGACTGATTGATGCCCACGCACATTTGGGAAGCCGTTCTGACGCCCATCGAGCCCTAAAATCAGGAATTACTACAGTCCGAAGCGCCAGCGTTAACTCTTTTAAAGATATTGTCTTGAGGGAGATGGTTCAAAAAGGGGTTTTAGCCGGACCTGACATCCTAGCTTCCAGCATATTCATTCAACCCGACTTGGGAGAAGCTATCCTATCAGATGGTGAATTAATCTCCCTTCATAAGGGCGTTAATTCTCCAGAAGAACTACGTCACCTGGTCCGTATCATTCTCGATCACGGTGTCGATTGGATCAAAACACGAGCCAATGAACGTGCTGGGATCTTAGACCAAGATCCTCGCCGCCTAGTCTATACCCAAGAACAACTACAAATCATTGTAGAAGAGGCTGCAAAAAGAGGTGTTCCGGTTATGTGTCATGCCCACAGTGAAGAGGGCGTCCGAGCGGCTGTTGAGGCAGGAGTCCAAAGTATCGAACATGGCACTTTTGTATCGGAAAACACACTAGCTCTTATGAAAGAAAAGGGTGTTTTTTTAGTGCCAACTTATTCGGAAATGTTTGACCTGACACAACCTTTTGGAGAATATAACCATCCCGTTTTGCAGATCCGTGGATTGCATATGGCCCCTCGAGCAGCTCGTAATATTCAGCGAGCTCATAAAATGGGAGTTCACCTAGTAGCTGGAGGAGATACCGGCTATGAGGCTCATGAAATAGCTCGCATCGGCATTGAACTAAATGAATTCGTCCGCTTGGGTTTGTCTCCACTTGAAGCCCTTCAGTCAGCTACAACTCTTTCGGCACAGGTTCTAGGATTATCAAACAAGACAGGAGCTATTCAGGAAGGCCTAGAAGCAGATTTAATAGTTGTGGGAGAAAATCCCCTCGAAAATATTTGGGCTCTCCATGACATACTTTTCGTGATGAGTAATGGCCAAATTGCTCTGAACCATCTCCATCCATAGAATAATTTGACAACCTTTCCAAAAGATCTCCCATGAGCCAGTCATTTTCAAAATCTATCAAAGGCCCCCAGCCTGGAAAAAGATGGTGGAATTCAATTTCATTAGGCGCTATCGGTCCTGGCCTAGTCTTCACACTGGCAGGACTGGGTACCGGCGATATAGTAGCAAACATAACCGCTGGAGCTGGCTACGGCTACAGTCTTATTTGGACACTAATCCTAGTTTTTATCTTCCGTTTCGTTTGGGTGAACACGGCAGCTAAATATGTTCTAGTCACTGGAGAAAGTTTGCTCACCGGCTACAAACGTCTAGGAAAAGGAGTTGTTTGGGTAGTTTTAATTTTCGTCGTAGTAACCCGACACTTCAGCAACATGGTAGTCATTGTCATGACAGGAACCGCCGCAGATCTTCTTTTTCCTCTTCCCACCGTTTGGAGTAGCGCTATTTGGGCAACAATCTTCACTATAGTGGGATTTGCCATGATGTTCTGGGGTGGTTATCCCGTTATTGAATCTTTTTGCAAAGTACTAGTGGGGTTTATGGGAGCCTCCCTGATCTTGGCGGCTATACTTTCCGATCCAAACCCAGAGGCCATTTTAAAAGGAACTTTAATTCCCAGTCTACCTCAGGCTCAGGGTCTTTATAGTTCTATTCTTATTTTAATGGCCCTAATAGGCACCGAAGCGGGAGCTCTCCATAACGTTAGCTACACCTATTTCATTCGGGAAAGAGGGTGGACTAACCTATCCTACCTCAAACAGCAAAGAGTGGATCTGATCTTTGGAATCGCCTGCATGTTCGTCATGGCTGCACTACTTCAGATTGCAGCAGCCGGGACCATTCATCCTCTCGGGATTGACGTGGAAGAAACAGAACACATGGCCCAAGTGTTCTATACCCAACAGGGTCGTTTGGGCTTGATCGTTTTCGCATTAGGTCTTTGGGCTCATTCTTACTGATATCTGTCGAATGATGATCCCCTATTTCAAACAAGACAAAGCCCAACAAGTGGATAGTAAGGAAATCAAGCTAGATCCACTGTTCCGGATTGCAATCACCTTCTGGTGTTTTTCTCCCCTCTACATCTTTTTTACAAATGTACGGCCCGTTTGGCTGGTCCTGACTGTAATGGCGATTCAGGTCATAATGATTCCACTACTTGCTACTTCTCTTCTGATAATCACCAATCGCAAAAGCCTCATGGGAG
>CAZASS010000037.1:0-857 GCA_964487835.1 uncultured Acidobacteriota bacterium
GGGCGGGGGATCCATGCCGGCATACATAGTCAAAGTAACATCCTAATAGCGTTCGGCACTGTGTCCGGCTTTTGCTACTCCAAATAAAACTGGGGGAACCGGTTTTACATTAAGTCCCCAGAGTTCTCGTGAATAACCGACGTAACGTGCAATCAGATTTTGAGTCTCTTTTGTATTTAAATGTAGCCGCCGTGCAGTTGCTTTGGCCTGGTTGGTTAGTTGGTGGACACTTCCATAGTGAACCGGACCTTCTGCCTTAATTTGAGCAAGGTGTTTGACGCGATCCCATTTTTCGAAGACCTCTTCCATTAGAGAGGGAAGTTGGATCAAGCTATCAGGCCCCTGCAAGGCTAGTGTTTCGGGTCCAACATAACGTGCAATGTCGCCCCAAGTACGAATATGTAGGCAGTTGAAAGGCAGGTCACCATATTGTTTCCCGGTAGGATTTCCCGAAGCACGGGCCTGTGCTCGAACAATATAGCCAAAAGAAGATGTCTCCATGCCTAGAACACCAGTTATATTGGGTATGCGTTGTGTAAAAATAAAGGCAAAGGGTCCTCCCGTGGAATGTCCATGGACGTAGATGGAATATTCATTTTCTGGGAAATGGCGTGCCAGTAAATCCTTGCCCATTTGTTCGAAAGCTACGGGCCATGCCGCCATGCGATTGTAAAACTCAGTTTCTTTTTTTGCACATGCCAAGGTTAGCGTCCCATATTTTTTCTTTAGGGAGCTATCTTTGACAACGTCATATTGATCTCGGGTGATGAGTTTATCCTTGTGCCATATAGGAGTTCGAACCGAACCGTCTGGCTTAATGGTATCTGCTGGCCAATTTATACTAGGATCGCGCAGGT
>CAZASS010000037.1:904-8535 GCA_964487835.1 uncultured Acidobacteriota bacterium
AGCAGTCGTGCTACTTTATCCATAGAACGAAAGTCTCCTGAACCACCGTGGATAAGGAATACCCCTATTTTATTTCCTATGGGGTCAGAAGGGATTTTGGATGGATCGCGGGGCTCATATACCATCGCTCCCATATCCCAATCCATTTCCAGAGCCCGGATTTGAAATAAGTCTTCTCTGGTTACGATTGGAATATTAGGCAAGGACAGGATTTTTTGGGAAGTCTCGACTATTTCTTCTCGAGTGACTTGAGTTGGGGGCTCCCACTGTGCCAAAAGAAAAGAGGAGCAGAATTGGATGCCAATAATATGGATAGTTAAATATTTTGTGAGTTTTGACATGCTGACCTCCGTTGTTAGCCGGATGGATAGTTGGTCGGTACTCTAGCACAGAAGGTTCCTAACCGTACGGGGAAAATATATTGATACGATCAGGCCAGTTATTAAGTTATATAGTGATTTTAATAAGATCAGGTGCTAAGTGTTTTATACTGATTTGGGAGGTGACGTAACAATGTATAGTTTCGGAGTAATCAAGGCGTTGGGATTCATGTTTCTCGGGTCAATATTGATGACATGGTTTGCTTGCCAGCAGCAAGAAAATTCGGGAGAAAAGATGCAGTTTTTAGAGGCGAGTATTCCAGAGTTACAAGCGGCTCTGGACGAAGGGGTGGTTACTTCAGAGGATCTGGTTGAAATTTATTTGGATCGTATCACTGCTTATGATCAGCAGGGACCCTCACTGAATGCTATTAGTGTTACTAACTCTGATGCTATGAATAATGCTCAAGCACTTGATACTGAACGGAAAACTAGTGGCGCCAGAGGTCCTTTGCATGGTATCCCAGTTGTAGTTAAAGACAATTATGAAACTGTTGGTATGCAGACGGCGGGAGGTTCAACCAGTTTGGCTGGTTGGATTCCTCCGCATGATGCATTTCTAGTAAAACGACTGCGTGAAGCAGGGGCCATTATCTTAGCCAAAACAAATATGCATGAGTTTGCTATGGGAGTTACTAATCTTGGTTCCCTTTTTGGACAGACCCGAAATCCATACCATCTTGATCGCAATCCAGGAGGTTCCAGTGGAGGTACCGGTGCTGCGGTAGCAGCCAATTTTGCGACAATTGGAATGGGCAGTGATACTTGTGGCTCGGTTCGTATTCCGGCTTCACATAATAGCCTAGTTGGCATAAGAGGCACTCAGGGTCTTGCCAGTCGCACGGGAATTATTCCCCTTTCTCATACTCAAGATATAGGGGGCCCGCTAGGACGAAGTGTTGTCGATGTTGCCATCGTCTTGGATGCTATCGCAGGGTATGATCCGGCCGATCCTGAGACGGCTGAGAGTGTAGGCAATATTCCAGAAAGTTACACTGCTTTTTTAAGGGAAGAGGGATTGCGTGGTGCTCGGATCGGTTTGTTGACGAATCTGCTATCCAAAGCGCCAGAAGACGAGCAAGTAGCTCAGGTAATACGAAGGGCTATGAGTGAGATGGAGCACCAAGGTGCTACGGTAATTGAAGTGGCTATCCCCGGGTTAGACGAATTGATGCTCGATCGAGATGGGGGATTTTTAGTTTTAACCTATGAGTTTCGAGAAGATTTAAATAAGTATTTGGAGCAGCACCCTAGCGCGCCAGTGCGATCTTTGAAGGAAATTGTGCAGTCGGGGAAGTATCATCCTAAAATGGCGAGTCGTCTGCATGAGCGCCAAAATAGTCTACCGACAGAGACCCTAGAATATTCAGAAATTTTATTGAAAAGAGTTGTGCTCAAAAGAGTAGTTTTGCAACTGATGGCCGATAATAATCTAGATGCCCTTGCCTATCCAACGATTCGCCAGATCGCAGCTCCTTTAGGAGAGGATCAAGAAGGGAGCAATTGTCATTTGAGTGCAAATTCTGGATTGCCATCCATTACTGTGCCAGCTGGATTTGTTGAAGAAGGTTTGCCTGTGGGGTTGGAATTACTAGGTCGTGCTTGGAGTGAAGGTCTCTTAATTGAGTTAGCATATGCGTACGAGCAGTTTTCTCATCATCGTCTTTCTCCGGGAAGCACACCTCCTCTGCACGATCAGTAATAGGTTTGTTCAATCTTAGCCTTGTGAAAAAATATTTATTGAGAAAAGCTATTTCTCAGATTTTCGATTAACAATAGCGGGAAGATTGTGATGGGAGTGGATTATTCGATCGGGTCCTTCAGCAGCTAACTTTGAACAGTCTCCCGCCCCACTCAGAACCGCAATAGATTTGGTGCCAGCAGTTCGACAGGCCTGAATGTCCATTGTGGTGTCACCAACATAGACCGCTTCTGCTGGTTCTACCTTTAGTTGTTGTAAGCAATGTTGTAATCCTTCTGGATGGGGCTTGTGGTGGTTGATGTCTTCTGCAGTAGTAATGGCGTGAAAGTAAGAGAGTAAATTCTGTTTTTTCAATGGTTCCAAGACTTCTGAGGTGGAGCCTGTAAAGATTCCCAATTTTAGCCCTTTGCTGCAGAGCTGCTCTATAGTTTGGGAGAGACTGGGAATAATTTTACCGTATTTATGCAAAGCATCGGGGAAATACTGGAGAGCTTTGGTTTCGAGATCAGCCACGGTAAATTTGTGGTTGTTTGTATCGGCAGGTAGTAAGGATTCCCAAAAAGGTTGATGAGTAGCAAAGTAGTGTCGAATGATATTTGTAGTGATAGGTATTTGTAGGGGAGCGAATGCATTTTCAGTACAAACACGATAGGCTTCCAACGTGTCGATTAGAGTGCCATCAATGTCGAATATTACTGCTTGAATTTCAAGAGGGCGGTTGATTTCTATTTGTACTATATCGCCATCTGTGAGACCAAAGGTCTGTCGTAGATGTAGTGGAGATATAATTTCCAGCTGATTTTCAGGGTAATCGGAAACATTGGGGTAAATAATAGCTCCAGGCAGAAAGGAATTAATGCGGACAGGATAAGAATGGGCGGCACAGTACTGAGAGTCGGGAGGGTTAATTACGATATCTGTTTTTTTGCGAAGCGTTTTCCAGCGGATTATTTCCTCTGAATCTTTGAGGACAAGGTTAAAGGTGCCCGGATAGGGTGCAATGCCAAGTTTCTCCTGGCATTGGTTTCGGACCCAATCTAGCTGTGTAAAGTGAATACCTTTACTTTGGCCGTTTCTAACCTCTCCTGAGAAAATCGTTGATTTCAAGACCTTCTATTATAATGGTTGAGTCTGGAATATGAGGAGAAGAAGTTGTAATTTGAGCATGTTTTTTCTTTTCCCTTGCTTTCCGTTTGCGCCAAACGGTAAAAATGGAGATCTAATTTATAAATGTTGTTATAAAAACAGGCTCTGCATGAGATGTCCTGGGGAGATAATGAAATGTCGGTGAAACTTGATGTTCGAGTGTATGACACTCATCTAAAACTTATTGATGAAGTAGTTGGAGAAGGAGTTTGTGGTAATAGTCGAGAAGATGTTTTGCGACATGTAATTCTTGAACATGCTAAAGAGCTTTTGGCTGGTGGCAGTCCCCATGACCAGGCTCCTTGGACTACTGTGGAGGCGAAAAGACCTCGTTATGGAAAAGCAAAATTTGAACAGATTTTACAACCTGGTGAAGGTAAGGCAGTGCCAGTTCTCAAGGGTGAGGTGCTCCATATGACACAGGTGGTTGGGGGCCAATCGATTGATTTTAATGGCTACAATCTGCACGACTACAAGGAGTGGCTGGACTGCGGATTCAACCGGCAACGTGGTGAGGTAACAGGAGAAGGAACTGTGGTGTGGAGTGGATCACCTCGTGGAAGGCCGATGTACGTGATTATGAATTGCCCTGAAACTATGCAGCAATTTTACGGAGGACATCGTTGCAACGGTTTGATTTTGGAAAGGGAATATGGCTTTGCCTTTCATCCTAGTTGCCAGGATTCTTTTGCTGAAGCAATTAGGGAATACGGTCTTACTGAAGATGATGTTCACGATTCTTACAACTTGTTTGTAGGCAATCATGTAGATGACCAAGGCAGAAGAATTTGGCCTTGGAATTACAGTCAGAAAGGCGAATTTGTTGATTTGTTAGCCATTTTTGACACTTTATGTGTGCCAGTCTGTTGTCCGAGTGAATTGAATGCTTGCAACAGCTTTAACCCTCAACCTTTGAAAATTGAAGTGATGGAGGCAACTACTGAGACCCAGGAGTTGGTTGAACAAGTAGAAAAGGAGTGGGGACAATTAAAGATGCAACGCGGTCCTAAAGATTTTAAAATTCAGGAGGTTCGTGCTCAGCGAGAATTGGTGGTTGATCCGGATTATCAACCTGAATTTTTGCCTATGCCTGAAGAACACACTCTTTCGATGGAGATTTCCTCCGAGGAACAGACTGTTTTGCAGGGGTTGGTCCGCGAAGGACACTATGGGCCGACAGAGCACCAGGCCATGCTAGTTGCTTTTGTGCGTTGGTATGATCGTAATCGCATGAAGCGTCGCTATATGCGTCTTGGTTTTCACGAATAGCAATTTTTGAAGTACCAATCTGAAGAAGGGGTTGTTTCTAGATGTTGTGCAGGGCTGTATGTGCTATCCGGTTATTGAGTGTTCTGTGGATGTCCCTAGTGTTATTGGCATGCGAGCAGTCCCCTCCCGTTTCTGTAAGTGAAGGTTCAATCCAGTCAGTTACTGCACGATTCAGTTGGCTTCTGAGAGCATGGAATCTTCCTTTGGTGGTGGCTCAGGAAAACGGTTTTTACGAGAGACGTGGAATTCAAGTAGAGATAAATGAGGGCAAAGGGGATAGTCTGACCTGCGAGCTGGTAAGCAATGGACAAGAAACCTTTGCTATGACGGATGCTTTCACTGGAGCGGTTGCTATTTCTCAAGGTGCTCACATTAAGTTTGTCGCTATGTTTGTTCAAAAAAATCCTTCCAGTATTATTTTTGCTCCAGGTCAGAAAATTAGAAACCCAGAAGATTTAAAGGGGAAGAGAGGGGGGATTAGTCCAGCGGGAGCCTCTACGGTTTTGCTCAAGGCAGTTCTGGGTCAGTATGGGATTAGTGAAAATGAAGTGCAATTAATTGCCATGGCTCCTCATTCCAAGAAGGCGGCGTTATTGAGCAGGAAGGTAGACTACATTAATGGATTTGTAAATGGCGACTATTTAGCAGTCCGGTTAGAAGATTCCACAATTCAGGCTGTTCCCTACCATACTTGGAATGTCAGTGCTTTGAATATGGGATTAATTGCTCATCCCGATACTATAGAGAAGGATCCACAACTTGTGAGAGATTTTCTCGCAGCGACTGCAGAAGGTTGGCGTTACATGATTGAACATCCTCAAGAGTCTAGTGACATGGGAATTAAGTACTTTCCCATGTCAGATAGAAATGTGCTGGAAGAGGGGATAAAGGCAACAATTCCTTTGATATACACTGATAGTAGTCAAGGGAAGCCTCTAGGATGGATGGCAGAAGCTGATTGGGCTAAGACAGTGAAGTTGATAAGTCAGTACGGAGAATCGAATGCGGTCCAAGATTTGGATGCATACTACACAAATGAATTTATTGAGCAAAATAATTAAGGAAAATATTCCCCCGGTATTTTTTCAGCTGCGGAAACCAATTTACAGCTCAGAGTCGAAGTAATGGAATCTAAAGTATTAGAAGATTTGAGATGCCTACGAGTAGACCAAGTGGGCAGTTTGCTACGACCTCCCATACTTAAATCTGCTTTTGTTAGCTTTCTCAAAAAAATTAGCAATAAACAGGAACTGTATCAGGTGCAGGATCGCTGTATTAGAGATCTCATAGCTACTCAGGAGGCCCACCAACTACCTGTTCTCACTGACGGAGAATTTAGACGCCTGAACTTTATGGAAAGTTTCGGAGAAGTAGCTGGGATGGATCAGTGGAAAGCTAGATGGGCTGACATTTTGCAAGCTTTAGAGGAGCAGCAAATAGAGGAAGTAGAGCCAACGCTAGATCCACCGGAAAGAGGAGCAGACCCCGTATTGAGTATCCGTAAGCCGGTAAATCAAAAACTTCAGCTGGTGAAAAATCGTCCACTGGGAGAATATTTGTTTAGTAGTGATTTGACCGATCGTCCAGTGAAGATAACATTGATTGGGGCTGATCGAATTGTTCAAGGATATGATTACCAAAATTCTCGGTCTATCTATTCTAATATTGACGAATTTTTGGTTGATGTAGTTTCTATTGAACGTCAAATTGTGGGTCAATTAGTTGAAGCAGGTTGTCGATATATTCAAATTGATGAGCCTGCTTACACTAGGTATGTGGATAAGCACTCCCTAGAGGCAATGCGGTCTTGGGGAGAGGATCCTAGTGAAAATTTGAATCGCTCAATACAAGCTGACAATAAGGTAATTGAAGAATTTCCAGGAGCTATTTTCGGCTTGCATCTTTGTCGTGGCAATCGGCAAAGTATGTGGCATAGAGAAGGTGCATACGACAAAATTGCAGAGATTCTCTTCAATAATCTCAACCATCATCGTTTTCTTCTAGAGTACGATACGGAACGTGCGGGAGGCTTTGAGCCTCTTCGCTTTGTTCCTAAAAACAAAATGGTGGTTCTGGGGCTTATCACTACTAAGGTGGGCAAGGTTGAGACAGTTGATGAGCTTAAGCGCCGAATAGAAGAGGCTACTCAGTATATTCCTGTGGAACAGCTTGCCCTAAGTCCTCAATGTGGATTTGCTTCAAACATCCCAGGCAATCTTTTAAGTCAAGATGACCAGTGGCGCAAGCTGGATGTTATGCTAGAGACTGCGGACCAAGTGTGGGGAACAGTCGGATAAGACATGCCTCTCTTTCAGAGGTTCCCAGTTTTTTGTTGTTAATGGATACGTGCCTCAGCTTTCTTTAGTGCTTTTTGCAATTTGCCGCACTCAATCTTGGTTGCTTAACTCAGGAGTTGTTTCAGGAGGTTTGCGATGCGAAGTAGTCTGTTCGTATGAGTAAGCGAGTTTGATCATAGTTGCGTCGCTGTAAGGTCTTCCCAGAAAACTAATTCCCACAGGTAGATTTTCGGTAGTAAATCCAGCAGGTACTGTAATAGTAGGCACAAATACCAAGAAAGTATTTAAATCGGGAACTCCTTTATGGGCTACATAGGGGGGATTGACTCCTTCACTTATTAGTGTGGGTTGATGTTCAACGGATTTGTGTACGATGGCATCCAGGTCGTAGTCTGCCATAACCTTCAAAAGATTAGTCATTAATTCCTGTCTGGCCAATAGAAACTGATAATGCTTGGATGTATCCACTTGACTGGCAGCAAGACGCTGCAAGTTCGTTTGTCTGGGAGGGAATATCTTTGAAAAGTTAGATGATTGAAGTATTTCTTGGGGGGATTTAAAAGGGGCATTGGGATTGTTGAAGTATCGCTGAAAGGATTCGATTCCGTCAGGGCCAGAAGCTCTTTTGGCGAGAAGTTGCTTGAGATCAGGAATGACTATTGGGTCAATTATTTCAGCACCTGCTGTTCTTAATTCTCCAACTGCCCTGTCAAATACTTGGCTAATTTTCATGAAATCTTCAGAGCCAGGTTCGGATTTGTAGCCGATGGATTCTCGGAGAATGCCAAGACGGGCCCCTCGCAAACCTTTTTTGTCGAGGAATTCCGTATAGCTATC
>CAZASS010000037.1:8545-11861 GCA_964487835.1 uncultured Acidobacteriota bacterium
GGAACATGGCCCACTCCTCGAGCGGTTAGAGGATCTTCTGGATCATAGCCTGCCAGTACATCTAATAGCTTGGCTAGATCTTCTACGGTGCGTGTCATGGGCCCCAGTGACCCTGCCTTGGATGGCCAACCAGCATAGACTCCTGTTCGGCTTACCAATCCCCCGGTGGGTCTCATTCCCACTAGAGAGTTCCAAGCCGACGGTCTACGAATTGATGCTCGGCCTTCCTGTCCCACAGCAATAGTTGCAAAGTTGGCCGCAATGCTTCCTCCGGGACCTCCCGAAGATCCCCCCACTGTTCTATCAAGGTCATAGGGGTTGCGGGTCACTCCGAAGAGTGAGCCATAAGTCCCACCACCTCCAAATTCTCCCAGTGTGGATTTGGCTAGAATAATAGCTCCTGCCTTTTTGAGCCGTTCCACAACAAAGGCATCTTTGCCTGGATAGTATTCCCTTAGGAGAGTCGAGCCTAGAGTTGTTGGCATACCCTTGGAATCCATCTGATCTTTAAGAATTACGGGGATGCCGTGGAGTGGTCCCACAAAGCCGGAAGATTCGAATGCTGTATCAAGTTCCTTAGCTTCCTGAAGTGCTCTCGGATTTACGGTAATTATTGAGTTGATGGTAGGGCCTTTTTGGTCGTAGGCCTCAATCCGATCCAGATAGAGTTGGACCAATTGGCTAGAGGTTATTTTCCCCGACTTGTAAGCGTCGTGAATATTTTGAATAGTAGTTTCTAGAAGTTTAAAGGATTTGTCTTCTCCCTTACTATTGCTGGTAGCAAGGAGAATCAGAGGGATTAGAATGAGTAGTAATCTTGTTGATTTTGCACGCCTATAAGACAAGAATTTGATTGGTTTTTGCATGGTCATTCTCCTCTTTTATTCATCTTGTTGACTGTTTTTCAATAGAAACAACCCATCAATTTAGGGCTATATGCTCGATGGGGAAAGCCCAAGTATGCATATAGGGATAGATGATTCCAAGGAATTGTTACCAGCCTTTCTGATTTCCCTCGATGGCAAGCCGCCGATAGAGGGGTGCTTGAATTCCAAACTGGCGAACCACTTTCAACTTGTAACGATCTTCAAGAATGTGGGCATATTCAATATTTTTCTTGAGAGCTTTGTTTGTTGGGTGTTTTTTTTCAGCCTCTCTTTCCACCCGTCTATCTACTTCTTGTAAAGTTGTGAAAATTTCCCGGCGTTGGGAAGAATCTCCAGGAACTTCCAGATTATACGAGATCTCCTGAGCCAATCGTTTATGAAGATAGCGTAATTCCCCCGAAAATAGTCTGATGTGATACCAGTCCCCGCTCTCACCCTTTAGTTCAAAAATATCTCCGCGCTGGGCTCTGGTTACGATTGAAGATCTAGTAGTGGGAGAAGAGCGGATATTAGATTTTCGACCGGTTACCTCAAGATATTGCTGAGCCGAAAGAGTGGTAGTGATACCGCCAAGTAACAAGCTTGCCAAAATTATAGGGATTCTCAAGATCTAGTTCATCAGCCATCCATTGTAGACTTTTTTAAACTGAAACAACCCGGAAAAATTATTAACGAGAGCGCCAAATTATCTAATACAGATCTGCACTGGTCTTATTCTGTAGAAATTTAGTCAACTCTTAGACTAAGATGAACTTGAAGTGTCTGAGAATATTGTTCTAAACATTAACGGCCAAAAGCGGAAGGTGGAGAATAACTCAGATGTTTCCCTTCTTCTTGTTTTACGTAATGATTTAAAGTTGAATGGCCCCAAGTTTGGTTGTGGATTGGGGCAATGTGGTTTTTGTACGGTTTTTTTGGACGGAGTCCCAGTTCGTTCCTGCGTCACCTCCCTTTCTGAAGTTCAAGGTAGGGAAATCACCACTCTAGAAGGACTATCAGAGGGGTAAGAGTTGCATCCAGTTCTGCAGGCCTTCCTTGAAGAGCAGGCTGCTCAGTGCGGTTATTGTACAAATGGAATGATTATGATGGGTAAAGCTCTATTGGATCGCAATCCTAATCCTAGTGAAGAAGAAATTCGGCTAGCCTTGGCAGGCAATTTATGCCGTTGTGCTACTCATCTAAGAATTATTAAGGCGATCAAACGAGCTGCGCGAGAGGTATCCAGTGATGTTTGAGCAAACTAGGAGAGAGTTTATCAAACAGAGCGGATCTCTTCTTATAGGTTTTTCCATTTGCTCTCATTTGCCTGAAGAATTGTTAGCTGCCGGTGGGGATCTTCCGGGAAGTCTTTCCGATCATCCATTGCTAGATTCTTGGTTAGAGGTAAATGCTGATGGCAGTGTGACAATCTTTTCTGGAAAGATTGAGATGGGACAAGGGATTGGTACTGCTCTGATTCAAATTGTTGCTGAAGAATTGGATATGCGTGTTGAAAGAGTGAGAGTGATGGCAGGAGATACTTCCAGAACCCCTGATGAGGGTGGAACGGGCGGAAGCCGTTCGGTGAAAAATAGTGGATCAGCCTTGCGATCTGCCGCTGCCGAAGCTCGCCAATTTTTACTTCGATTAGCTGCTGAGCAGTTGGGTTTGCCATTAAGTCAGTTAGAGGTGGATGATGGCACGATTAGACCTCGGGGAAAGAAAACGCCCAGTTTGAGCTATGGTCGCCTTTTTGGTGGACGTCGTTTTCAGAGGGTAGCCACTGGTAAAGCAAGTGTTAAGGATTTTCGTGATTACCGATTGGTTGGTAAGTCTGTGCCGCGGATTGATTTACCCGATAAAGTAGCAGGTCGCAGTGCCTATATTCAGGATATGAGACTTCCGAAGATGCTTCATGCTCGGGTGGTGCGTCCTCCGAACTACTGGTCTAGGTTAGAGAGTTTGAGGGAGAAATCGGTACTAGCGATGCCGGGTGTAGTTCAAATTGTTCGAGATGGGAGTTTTTTGGCTGTGGTGGCGAAGAGAGAAGAACAGGCAGTAGATGCCTCAGCAGTTCTCCGGCAAAATGCCCAATGGAATGGCGAAGCGCAATTCGATTTAAGTAATGGGTTCTTTCCCTATTATGAAAACTTGCCCTTTAGGGAAATGCCAGTAAAGCACTGGGGGAATGTAGCATCCAGTTTTGAGGGTTCCTCGCGCGTTATAGAATCTACTTTCCGTCGTCCCTATCAATCTCATGGCTCTCCAGGACCTTCTTGTGGTATTGCCCAGATGAAGGATGATTTTTTAACAGTTTGGACCCACAGTCAGAATGCCTATGATCTGCGTTTGGAGTTAACTCATCTTTTAGGAATGCCCAAGGAGAAAATAAGGGTTATACATAAGGATGGTCCAGGTTGGTATGGGCACAATGGAGCGGATGATGTAGC
>CAZASS010000037.1:11892-16574 GCA_964487835.1 uncultured Acidobacteriota bacterium
GATTGCTAGTCGCTTGCCTGGCTTTCCTATTCGTATTCAATGGTCTAGGCAGGAAGAATTTCAATGGGCTCCTTTTGGGAAAGCTGCTGTAATTCGACTTAAGGCAGGTATCGGATCGGATGGCAAAGTACGAGCTTGGCAGGGACGTATTATTTCCGATACTCGCAACGAAAGGCCTGGAGCAGGAGGAGAAGTTATTTGTGCATGGCATTTAGCTTCACCTATACCCTTCGTTGCGAGGATTGGAAGTACTTTAGGACCGGCCCGAAATGGAGTACCCCTGTACGACTTCCCTAGTCTGGATGTTAAAGTGCATTCGGTAAAGGGGCCTTTGAGAGTTTCTTCTCTTCGCTCTTTAGGGGCTTATGCCAATGTTTTTGCTATCGAGTCCTTTATGGACGAGTTAGCTCAAGTAGCTGAAATGGATCCAGTCCAATTTCGTTTAAATCAACTAGAAGATCCTCGTGCACGTGAGGTTATTCGGAGAGTGGCCACAGCCAGTCAATGGGGGAAGAAAAAAAGAGTTGGTCTGGGATGGGGGCTGGCCTTTGCTTGCTATAACGATACAGGTGCGTACACGGCTATGGCAGCTCAGGTGCAAGTAGAGAAGCAAACGGGAAGAGTAAAAGTGTTGCGAATAATTTCTGCTGTAGATGCTGGCTTAATTATCAATCCAGATGGTGTGCGCAATCAAATGGAGGGAGGTATTATTCAATCCGCTAGTTGGACTCTCAAGGAAGAGGTGAAGTTCGGTCCTGAAGGAGTTAAAACCCAAGATTGGGAAGATTATCCCATTCTAGACTTTGAAGAGGTTCCAGAGGTTGAGGTAATTTTGGTAAATCGACCGGATCAGCCTGCAGTTGGAGTAGGTGAGGTTGCCCAAGGTCCTGCTGCTGCTGCTATTTCTAACGCGATTTATGATGCTATTGGAGTTCGTGTTTACGATCTTCCTTTCACTCCGATTAATGTCAAGAAGGCATTGGCGAGGACTAGTTAAGAATATTCTTGGCAATTGGGCTGTGAGAGATAATTTGGATATCTATAGCGAGAGCGACCTTTTTAGGTTTTTGGAGATGGGCTTTTGTTGAGATTTTTCGTTTTTGGGTCAATCCCTCTTTTCATTGCACTTTTTCTTTTTCTTGGAAGTTCCATTCTTGGCTACTGTTAGTTAGTGTGGAGCTTTATTTTCTCGATGATATTTCTTACTTCAGCTAAAGGCTTGCGGTTTATTCAATTGGGTTATTTGAAGTCATTTATGGGTTAAGCATTGATTCGAGGGCATATCAGTTAAGGTTTTAAGGGAGTCTAAGATGAAAAAAAATATGGCTATTTTGGGTGTCATTCTAGTAATGATCGCATTTTTGGATGCTGTCCGAGCTCAAGAAGGAGAATCCCTGGCCCCAGATACAATTTTTGTCCAAGGAAAGATTCTGACAGTTAATCATAATTTCGAAGTAGTTGAAGCAATAGCAGTGGAATCAGGTCGCATTATTGCCATCGGTACAAATCAACAAATCAAAAGACTTAGATCTTCTACTACTAGAGTAGTAGATTTGAGGGGGAAGACAGTTCTTCCGGGTTTCAATGACAACCATATTCATATTAGAACAGGTACTAGTCGTGGCGAGAACTGGAAAGCAATCAGTTCTCTAGACGCTCTGTCTGAAGCTTTGATCAAGAGAACTTCAGAGCTTTCAACCGATCAATGGATTCGTGCAACCCTAACCCGTCCTTACTTCCCCAACGATATTACCCCCGATCGGCATTGGTTGGATCAGAGGGTCCCGGATCGTCCAGTAGCTCTTACTCGTGGCCACCTAATGATGCTAAATTCGGAAGGGTTGAGGCGAGCCCAAATTACCCGTTCCACGCCTGATCCCAAGGGTGGCTGGATCATACGTGATGAGACTGGTGAGCCAACCGGAAAGCTTTTTGAAGATCCAGCCAAGAGACTCGTAAGACGACATTTCCCTCCCCAATTTCTTTTGAGTGATGAGCAAATACTCAAAAATTTGCGCAAAAATCTCCGTGAACTGACCCATTTAGGCTATACGAGTTTTAATGTTCCCGGTCTACGTCCTTGGGAGCTTCGATACATGCAAGAAGTCTACCGTCAATGGGGCGAAGAATTTCCCAGGGTGACTATTCAATTAAGACTCTATCCGGGACATGACGAGCATGATGATCTAGTAGAGGGAGCTCGAGAAGCAATTGCCCATTTGGAGGGACTGGGATTTCACACCGGTTTTGGAGATGATCGAATTAAAATTGGTGCAATTAAGATGAGTGTTGATGGGGGTTTGAGTGCCCCCACTTTTTGGACTAAAGTTCCCTATGATTCGACCACTGGTTGGCGTAAAGGGAAGCCTGAATTCTACGGAGTAGTGCGCATTCCAAGACAAACGCTGTATCAAGTGGCTAAACGAGCTCACGAACTGGGCTGGCAGCTGGGAATTCATACTATTGGTGATGCAGCTGTGGAGATGACAGTTGATGTAATAGAACAGGTGATGCAGGAATTTCCCAGAGAAGATCCTCGCCATTATTTGCACCATGTTTCGGTTATGCCTCCTAAGAAAACATTAAAAAAGATGTCTGAATTGGGAATCATTGTGTCTTCTCAACCTGCTTTCATGTATTGGCTTGGCCCTTTTGCAGTAGAGGCTCTTCAGGGAAATAGAGAACAGACTAACAATCCCCAGAAGTCGTTGTTGAACAATGGAATTCGCATGAGTTATGGGACGGATGGGGCTCCTACCGATCCTAGGGTCGAATTGTGGTCAGCGGTAATGCGCAAGGGCTGGGATGGGAAAATATATGGTTCTGGTGAGCGGGTGAGCGTTGAAGAAGCAATCTACGCTATTACTATGGGAACTGCTTATATGAACTTTGACGAAAAAAAGAAAGGTTCAATTGAAGTGGGTAAATTTGCCGACATGGTGGTTTTGGGAGAGGATATATTAACGATTAATCCCGATCGCATTAAGGATGTTTCTATTGATATGACAATTATTGGTGGAAAAATAGTTTATTCAAAATGAGAATGCCAGTACCTTTAGATCAAGTTTATGCTAACTATCATTAGTAATTTTATTCTTGTGCCAGTTTTACTATCTCTAAACGCTGTATCCGTATTTTTTGTCCAGACCTAATTCCCGACAGATATCTATTCCTTCTGCCAGGCGTTCTGGGGCCAGAGAGTGGAGGGGTTTGCGCAGAGGCCCCGCTGGTAATCCTACAGCCCGCATTAGAGATTTCACTGCTACAGGATTAACTGCCGAGTAGTTGAAATGCAGAATTGGCAGATTGTGAAGCCAAGCTTTCCGGCAGGCTAAGGCATCCTCCCATTTTCTCCATGGTGTGGAAATAACTGCCATTTCCTGAGGAATTAGATTGCCAGACATATTGGCCGTACCATGACCTCCAAGCGACATTAGAGGGATGACTAATCCTAAGTTAGGACTGTCACAGCACATTAAGGACATATCCGGATTTCCTGCCACGGTTTGGGCGATTTGTCCTAGTCGAGAGGTTGATTCTTTGTTGACGACAATATTGGGATGTTCAGACAGACGCAGGATTGCGGTGTGTGCTAGGTCAGTTTTAACCCGTGGAGGATTATTATAGATACCTACTGGGATGGGGCTGGCATCTGCGACTTCCAAGAAATATTGAGTAATATCCTTTTGAGGGGCACAAATGTAGGGTGGAGCTGCAACAATTGCTCCATCAGCACCTTCGGCTGCAGCATATTTACAATAGTCAATTGTTTGTTGAGTACTGGGACCACTGCAGCCGTACCAAAACTCCATATTCCCATGCTTTTTCTTGATTGTGTGAGATATTACTTTATGGCGTTCATCTGGAGTTAGCATTGATACTTCGCCTGTTGAACCCATAATCAAGACAGCTGATGTTCCATTTTCGAGCTGAAAATCAAGGAGAGTTTGAAAAGCCTCAAAATCAATGGACTGATCTTCATTCATTGGTGTGATTAGGGCTACGAAAGACCCCTCTATTTTTTGATTAGACATATTGAGTATTTTCCTTATAGCAACGTCGGATTTTGTTGTTAGTCCATTAAATAGGCGACTGTTTTTATCCCTGATGCTTCGACCCTGCGTCTGCAGTGAGGATTGGCGCATTGGACCATATCGTCTAGAAGAACCATATAGCTTTGAAACTTGGCAAATTGGGCGTTGGCTTCTTCATTCGCCTTTGTTGGTAAACTTTTCTTCTTTTTTCGGACGAGCCATCTTAAGTCGTATGTGTCCCGGTGCCCGCATGAGGGGCAGTTCAAGACAGCGGGTTTAGTAGTTTTAGATTCATCACAAAATTGACGCTCGTTCATCTTTAACCTTTCTGGCAACTTAAAACAGATGGTTAGATTTTTCGTTTTCTTTCTTTTGCTAAGGAGTATTGAGGATACCATGTTGACTCTGCTCCACGACCAGTGCGGCCAACGACGACATCGAGCAGATAAGGCTCACCGTCGCGGTTAGCGTTGGAGCCTCTTTTAAGGGCCTGTGACAGATCGTTGGGATCGGTAACTCTTTCTCCTTTTATTCCAAAAGCTTCAGCTAGTTTGGTGTACTGGATGTCTGGGTCTCCAATAAAGCAAGTCATATCTTTTCCTACTTTAGATTGTTGTGCTCCCAGACCCCAAATTCGATTGCGTTCGG
>CAZASS010000038.1:0-399 GCA_964487835.1 uncultured Acidobacteriota bacterium
GTTGAATACCCTTCCCAATATCCGTTTGTCAGACGCCCTGAGTAGTCCAAAACGTTCTGGTCGACACTAGAAGTTTGCGTAATACCCTCATTAAATTTATAGTAGACACCCAAATCAGTGTTTGCGTCGTCGATATTTGTTCCACCGCCGACTTGACCATTCCAATTTAAGCCAATTTCTCTAGCTGGCTAATTGTAGAGAGCCATAGCCCGCTCTAAACCATCCGAAAGGATTGTGTTAACAGCTCGGGAGGAACGCTCTAGAACTTCCTCTAAAATTTCACCTTCTCTCTCCTCAAAATCTTCTAAAACATATGTAGAATAATCCAACGGCGGTTGCCCTTGGGAAATCCAAATCCGCAAACGTGAGATTTCTTTCGATGACACTCTTTCTATGACT
>CAZASS010000038.1:436-16333 GCA_964487835.1 uncultured Acidobacteriota bacterium
CCATTGTGCGCCGATGCACTGCCCATTGGCCGAATTCGAATCATGCCCAACTTAAATACAAAATCATCATAGACAATCAAAAGTTGTGACGGCTTCAGTGAATAACTCCCAAGTAATTCTTTTACAGCTCGACCGCTTAGATTCATAAAGGTTTGTGGCTTTGCCAAAATCACTTCCTGTCCACAAAGATCAAGACGACAGGTCAATGAAAGCTCAACAGATTGCTCAAACCTTTTATTTGCCCCTTCCGCCAATTTGTCAACCAACATAAACCCAACATTGTGTCTATTCTTCCGATAGACACGACCCGGATTGCCTAAGCCCACAATAAGGTGCACGCGGATTCACTCCTATTCCTTCTCTTGCTCCGCTTCTTTCTTAGTTTCTTCCCCTTCTGCTGCTCCTTCCTCAGATTCCTCCCCGACCAGTTCGGGCTCTTCTCCCTCTTCTAGTTCCTCTTCAATTTCCGGCTCCTCTTCAACCTTAGGAGCACCCACAGTAACTACAACCAAATCTGGCTCAGAGAGAACACTCAATTGAGACGTATCAATGTTTAGATCACCGACTCGTATCGAATCTCCAATTTCCAGTTCACTCACTTCCACAAGAATATTGTCCGGAACATTCCCTGGAAGACACTCTAATTGGATTTCCCTCATTACGGTGTCTAAAATTCCCCCTTCAATAACCCCTTTAGAATTTCCAACAACTTGTACCGGCACCTCAAATACCATTTGTTCGTCCATTGCAACAACCTGAAAATCAGCATGCAAAAGATATCCTTTAATTGGATCTAACTGATAATCCTTGATCAAAACATCTTGAGCTTCGCCACCCACTTCCAAAGCAAAAATCGTGTTTCTTCCAGTTTCAGAATGAAGAATGCGATCCAAATCCTTAGGATTAACACTCACCTCAACACTCTCCATTGCATGACCATACATCACTGCTGGAATCTGGCCCTGAACACGCAATCGCCTGTTAGAGTTTTTTCCAAATTGCTCTCGCCTATCTGCCAGAACAACAAACTTTCCCATATCTCTCTACTCCTTAGTACTCGAATCAAAAAACGGTATTCTACTGCAAATATAGGCACGGCGTGAAGAGGAGATGGAACAAGACCATCCTAGAAAAGCTGAAAACAACTCTGCAACACCCATGAGGAAGACCTTTACAATACCCTTTTTGCCTGATTACAAACTATTTCAAATGAAAAGCTTACTGACTGAAGTTTCTTCGTGAATAGAACGGATAGCCTCACCGAGAAGATTAGATACACTCAAAATCTCGATCTTAGGCACTCTCTTTTCCTCGCTTAGATAGATGGTATTAGTCACCAAAATACTTTCAAACTTGGATTCTGTAATACGATCAATAGCAGGACCAGAAAGGACCGGGTGTGTGGCTGCCGCATAAACTCGCTGAGCACCCTCACGAATCAAAGCTTCTGCTCCCTTAACCAAAGTACCTGCAGTATCTATGATATCGTCAACAATAACAGCATCTTTCCCCTTCACATCCCCCACAATATTCATAATTTCTGCTTCATTGTCACCTGTTCGGCGCTTATCAACAACAGACAGACTAGTGCCTAAGCGTTTGGCATAAACACGTGCCTTCTCCACTCCACCCGCATCGGGAGCAACAACTGTAAGATTTTCAACATCTAACTCAGCAAAACGCGGAAGAAAAATCGGCGTTGGAAACAACTGATCCACAGGCATATTAAAAAATCCCTGGATCTGTCCTGCGTGAAGGTCAATTGTTAACAATCTGTGGGCTCCAGCAGCAGATAAAAGATCTCCAACTAGTTTAGAAGTAATAGGAACTCTCGGTTTGTCTTTTCGATCCTGCCGAGCATACCCATAGTAAGGGACAACAGCAGTAATTCTCTGTGCTGAAGCCCTCTTGAGCGCATCAATCATGATAAGCAATTCGACAAGATTCTCATTCACCGGTGGAGAAGTTGGCTGGATAATAAAAGCATCTGTCCCACGAACATTTTCTAAAATCTGAAAATTCACCTCACCATCACTAAACCGCTGCAGTTTAACCTTTCCTAAAGCAATTCCCAGATGATCACAAATTTCCTGAGCCAAAGAAGGATTAGCTCCACCGGAAAAAATTTTAAGATTAGACATAATCAAATTAGATGAATCGATTGGTTAATAAACTTAGTATACCTCTCCCGAGAAAGAGTCTGACAGAAAAACCCCTCGCTTCCAGTCTCCCGTAGAATAGGCTCTACCATTTCACTCATTTCCTGAGTAACACCTAATGCTAATAGTGTCGAACCACTCCCGCAAAGCATTACCTTTCTGCACCCAGCCTTGGTCAATCGTCGCCGAACATCGTCCAGAACAGGATACCGCTCGAAGAGAACATCTTCAAAGTCATTCTGCAAGAAAGACCAATTTCCTGTTTTCTGGCTAATGGTTTCGTGAAGACGCTGCATTGTATTATTCACATCTTCCTCTGTCAATGTTCGCTCTTTCTTGTGATTCTTCTGCTGCAAAAGACTATACGCTTTTCGAGTCGACAACTGAAAACCTGGATAAAATAACAACAACTTTTGTTCCTGTAACTGGTCAACAAAGGGAATAATTTTTTCCCCCCTTTCAAGGCCCAAAGCCGTACCTCCGAACAAAAAAAAGGGCACGTCGGAACCCAGCTGGCTGGCTAGACAAGACAATTCTTTCTTGGACAAACCACACTCCCACAGTTTGTTAAGAACCAGCAAAACCACAGCAGCATTACCCGATCCTCCTCCAAGACCAGCTCCGATTGGAATTTGTTTTTTCAAACATATTTCCACTCCTTTATTTACCGCAGTAGCCCTTTTTAAAAGTTCAGCAGCTTTGTACACAATGTTATCTCTACCCCTCGCAACTTCTTTCCCGCAAACACGTAGGCTAATCATCGAATCACTAGTAATTTTGAAAGTAATCTCATCTCGAAGGTCAATGGTCTGATAGATGGTCTCTAATCGATGGTATCCATCATCGCGCTTGTCAAACACTCTGAGAACCCAATTAATTTTGGCGAAAGATGGAACCACTAATTCAATAATCTGTTCCATGCGTTTGTACCTGAACAACAGAAAAACCCAAAAACTTTCAAAAGGTCATAGTGCATGTAAATTTGGCATTTTAAAAATCAGTTTGATTCTCGAGAAAGTAACCCATTTACATCACTCAGTTTTTTCTTAACTTTCCGTTGTTCCTCTTCCTCAGTAGAAAAAAGAATCGATCTTTCGTAATACTTGTGAGCCTCATGATACTTCCCCAATCGAAAGTAAAGATCGCCCAAGTGGTCAAATATTGTGGCATCAGAATCGTTAGTTCGAACTGCCTTTGTAAGATTTAATTCTGCTTTCTCTAATTCGTTCAATCTAAAGTAAACCCATCCCAAACTATCTAAATAGGCCCCATTATGAGGATCAAGCCTAAGGGCTCTCTCGATATAACCCAAGGCTTCCTTCAACTGGATTCCCTTGTCGGCCAACATATATCCCAAATAATTAAGTACACCAGCATGCTCTGGATTTTTCCTCAGTATCTTTTTAAAAAGAGTCGTAGATTTTTCAAATTCGCCCTGCCTCTCGTAAATAGCAGCCAATTGAAACTGTAGTTTTTCTTTATCCGAATACTGAGAGATTGCCTCTTCTATCAGTTGCTGAGCCTGAAAATAATCTTTGTGCTCCAAGTACAGCTGGCTCTCTACTACATACAATTCGTCAGGCTTAGGATGCTGCAATCTTTGATCTCTGAGTAATTGAATCGCTTCTTGCAATCTGTTTGCGGCCGAAAGTATCTGAGCGTGAGCAATTAAATAATATTCTTTTTGGGGATTATCTTTGTAGCTACTACCCTCGTACTTGCCTAAGAGTTCCTTGCTTAGAGTCAGAGCTTTTTCAAGTTGTCCGCTTTCTTTAAAAACATAGGATAGGCGAAGCTTGGCCAAATCATTTTCAGAATTTTTCTGAATAATAGCTTGGAAGAGTGCAATAGATTTTTCAAACTGTCGGGCATCTTGGTACACAAAAGCCAAGCTTGTTCTAATAAGAACTGCATCCTGATCGGAACCATTAATTTCTAACATATGGAGCAATATTTCAATCGCTTCCTTGCGCTCACCCACCCGAGCTAGGCTTTCAGCCAACCTGAAGTTGGCAGTAAAATTGTTGGGCTCTACTTCCAACACTTGTCGAAAAACCTTAGAGGCATCAACATATGATTTCCTTCTCTTGAGTACCTCTCCTAAAAGAATTTTCAAACGCAGATTATCTGGATCATTGTTTGACAAACGTTGCAGAATAAAACCTGCCTCAAAAAGACGTTCCTGCTGAGAAAGAACCAATGCGTATCGAAATTCAATTTCAGGATTCTCCACTACTTTCAAAAAATTCTCGTAGAGATTACTGGCTTTTTCGTATTCCTTTGAACTCTCATAAAGCTGACCTAATTCTCTAACCATCTCAATATTTGTCTCATCATATTTCCGGGCTTGTTCTAAGACCCTTGAAGCTGCTTCAAGGTTATTGAGCCCACGGTAAGCCTTGGATTTCAAAAGATAGGCTGGAACTACTGAGGGACGTAACTGCAAACACTGAGAAAAACTATCCAAAGAGGATTGATAGTTTTTCATTTCCAAGTGCAACTGACCGAGATAGAAAAATGCCTCAAAGTGTTCTGGATCTAACTCAACAGTTTGTTCAAACTCCAGAATTGCTCTATTGATATTATCTTGCTTTTCCGATAACGGTGTGGGAACCCCATCCATATTACTAAGATTGGAGTAGATTTGGGCCAAAAGAAAATGTGATGCGCTATCGGAAGGATTCAACTCAGTAGCTTTCTCACACTGTTGAATCGCATGATTCACATTGCCAATTTTAAGAAGGACTCGTGCAAATTCTATTCTCAACTGGGAACTCTGAGAATCGATAGAAATAGCTTTCTCAAATTCATCTACTGCTTTTGTATAATCCGCTTTGGATTCATAGATCTTGGCCTGAGAAAAATGGTAATAGGAGCCCGCTAAATCAACTTCCTGCGCAACAACGTAACCAAGACTTGTAAAGGCTAGGAAAAACAATAAAGTTAAGTTCTTCATATTCAAAATATTATGGTGCATCTACTAACCTCAAGCAGACTATTCAATCGCTGAATCTCTCTCTAGAAAATGATCCTCAAATTTCAGTTCTTCGATTAATTGAACATCCCAAAACTGGTTAATAGTCCGAATCAAAATCTGTCTCATCCCTACCAGTTCATCCTTCCAAACTTCATTGGAAACAGCAATTACTAACCTCTTTTTCTTCAGTCTTACAGGACGACATTTCAAAGATAAATCATTGCCTACAATACGTGGCCACAACTCATCCAAAAAAATCAGAGTTGTCTCATCGTTGGAAACAATCTCCCTTAAGAGTCCTGGAAGAAATGAGCTTATACCTTCCACTTTAATACACCTGAAAAATATGTTGTTTGACAGATGATATCACTCTCAACCAAACTGGCCTCCCTAAGATCTTAATTTTCTTTATAGATTACATCTTTTGAAAGCAAAATTAAGATTATTTTAATCTCTTACGGTCCTATGGAAAATTCTACATTCCAAAAAAATTTCCTCATTTTTTCCCGTTATCCCCGCTTAGGGAAAGTTAAGACTCGTTTGGAATCCAATTTAACTGCTGAGTATTGCCTAGAGCTTCATACAGCTCTTCTCTTAGACACTCTAGATCGGCTGTCTTCCCTGAACACAGCTTGCCATCTTTTTATGTCTGATAGTTCGGAAAATGAATTGCTCCACCTTGCTCAAAAATTCCATTTCCCGAAAACTATTCAACTGCACCGCCAAAAAGGAATTAATTTGGGAGAGAGAATGTGGAATGCTTACCAGAAAATCTCAAATGTCTCATCTGCAGCTGTATTCTTCGGAACTGACACCCCAAACCTTCCCCTGAAATACATCAGAAAAGTTTTAAAAATATTTGATAAAAATCAAGTAATCATTGGTCCAGCTGAAGACGGGGGTTATTACCTTATGGCCCTATCTGAAGATAGAAGAGAACTCTTTCAAGATATTAATTGGGGAACTAGTACCGTCCTTACCCAAACATGTTCGAAACTCTCCTCGCATGAATACTCACTACTTCCGCCTTGGTACGATATTGATAATATGCAAGACCTCGAAAGACTAAAAAATGATCTAAAAAGAGATTGTGAAGGCTTTCCTCGCCGAACCCACAATTTTCTTAAAAAAATACAGCTATAAGCCTTGTGGAAATGGCATGCTAATTTGATACAAATATCAAGAGAAATAAAAACATCTAATCTATCCATGATACTTTTCCAACTGAACCCATCGAACGAAATTTTGCTCTCTGTTATAAACACTTAGGGAGATAACATGAGGCTAATATCTACTCATTGAGACTAAAAAGAGCTTATGCAGGTAAAAATCTTAGAACTAGACCACAAATTTTGCTACACCTGTCAAGAAAACTACTTTTATAGGATAATTGAGAGAGGTGTGTCTTCATATTTAGGACAAGCGAGTACACGGTAGACAATGAATCAGTATAAACCCAGTTTTTGGTCCAAATTTAAAGACTACCTTGAGTCCCTTCTGGCCCTCAAGGTAACTGAGGCTGAAAAAATGCAGTATGCCGATCCTAATAACCTCTTCCACCATGATCTTTCAGACAGTAAACGTATGCGAGTATCCTTAATCCTAGCTATTCTCTTTCACATTCTGCTTTTCCTAATTGTCTTTCCCTCCCTAGGAAGACAGGTTCTAATTCCTACTCAAGAAGTACTCCTTCTTCGAAAATTGGCTCAACCGGCTGCCTTGGCAGGAGGTGGAAGACAACCCAAAACCGCACCCCCCAAGCCAACTCCCAGCATACCTAAACCTAAACCCATACTAGTTCCAATTCCGGATCCCACCCCTAACGCACCAGAGCCAATTCGCAAAAAGGAAATAGAAGAGTTCCCTCGACTACTAGAAGAAATAAGACCAGAGCTCAACATTGGCGAAATCACAGCTCCCCCCGGACCACCTTCCAGAGGGGATCAAGGGCAGGGCCGTTTGTCTGGTGGCGGTAGCGGGCCAAATCGAGGTGCTGGATCTGGAGCAGGTGGTGATGGGGTTTACACTATCGGAAGTGGAGTTAGCAACCCTCAAATTCTAGTTCAAACGACACCTAGCTATACAGACTCAGCCATCAAATCCAAAGTACAAGGCATTGTTATTCTTCAAGCAGTTATTCGCCGCACTGGTCGTGTAGACAGCTTCAAGGTTATAAGGGCTCTTGGACACGGTTTAGAGGAACAGGCTATTCAAGAAATAGCTCAAAACTGGAGATTTCGACCCGGCACTCTGCATGGCAAACCAGTAGATGTACTAGCTACTATTGAAGTCCAATTTAATCTTCGTTAACTGGACGATTCTAAAGCAAAAAACCAAATTTAAAAATTCAATCTAAAGACCAATCAATTTCACAATTCACATCTCTCTTTTATCTTTAAAGTTGTAGATTTATCCGTCTGCATTCACAACATCACCCTGTTTTTGTTAAAGTTCTGGTGCCTACTAAAAAAGTAGAACTCATTCGGACGTAATCCATTTCTGAAAGGATAACAAGCATTGCCCAAACAGCCTGATTTAAAAAAAACCATTAATCTGCCCCGCACCAAATTTTCCATGAAGGCAAATTTGCCAAATCTGGAACCACAAATGCTTGCACAATGGGAACGCATCGACCTATACAAAAAAATTGGTTTGGCACGTAAAGAAGCTCCGAAATTTATTTTGCACGATGGACCACCTTATGCCAATGGACATATTCATCTGGGGCATGCACTAAATAAGATACTGAAGGACTTGATTGTCAAAACCAAAACTATGGAAGGCTACTATAGCCCCTATGTTCCAGGCTGGGATTGTCACGGCCTTCCTATTGAAATCCAGGTAACAGGCACAAAAAAAGGTAACGAAGACCCAATAGAACTTCGCCAAAAATGTCGCCAGTATGCGCAGAAATTTGTCGATATCCAAAGAGAAGAGTTTAAAAAATTAGGAATTTTTGGACAGTGGGAAAATTCCTATCTAACAATGGATCACCAATACGAAGCTGAAATTGCCCGTATCTTTGGCCATTTTGTAAAACAAAATAGCGTTTATAAAGGACTCAAGCCAGTTCATTGGTGTATTTCTTGCGAAACAGCGTTAGCAGAAGCTGAAGTAGAATACGACGAACATACTAGCCCCTCAACTTACGTCAAATTTCCGGTAATTGACGGACTCGAAAAAATTCTTCCAGAATCATCCAAACAAAAAGTTTCAGTTTTGATTTGGACTACTACTCCATGGACTCTTCCTGCCAACCTCGCTATTTGTTTTCACCCAAATCTTGAATATTCTTTTGTGGAAACAAATGAAGAAATTTTCATCATTGCTCAAAAACTAATCGAACAAGTAGCCAAAGATTGTGAATTTGGACACCATAAAGTGCTTACTACTATCACGGGAAAAGAGTTAATGTGCCTTCGCTCACAACACCCATGGCTAGAACGTGAAGCCAAAATCGTTCTAGGCAACCACGTAACCTTGGAACAGGGAACTGGTGCTGTCCATACTGCTCCTGGTCATGGACATGAAGACTATCAAGTCGGTATCGACTATGATTTGGACATATATTGTCCTGTAGACGGCACGGGAAAATTCACTTCTGACGTAGAACAATTTTCAGGTCTCTCCGTGTTCAAATCTAATTCTAAGATCAACCAATTCATGGCAGAAAAAGGTGCTCTAGTAGCCGAGAAAACCGTTCAACATAGCTATCCTCATTGTTGGCGCTGCCATAACCCAGTTATCTTTCGAGCAACTCCACAATGGTTTATTAGCATGGAAAAAGAAAACCTGAGACAACGAACCTTAGAACAGGTAAAGGAAGTCCAGTGGATTCCTGAATGGGGCCAAGAACGCATGGGCAATATGATCACCAATCGCCCTGATTGGTGCATCAGTCGACAAAGAATCTGGGGAGTACCTATTATTGCCTTTTATTGCAAAAAATGCCGCCAACCCTTATTAAACCAAGAAGTTATTGAACATGAAGCTCAAATCTTTGAACAAGAAAGCTCTGACGCTTGGTATTCTCGAAAAGTCTCCGAATTACTTCCCGAAACAACACACTGCCAATGTGGTCATACCGAATTTGAAAAAGAATATGACATTCTAGACGTTTGGTTTGACTCCGGATCCAGCCATGCTGTTGTTCTCAAGGACAATTCAGATCTTCACTGGCCAGCCAACGTCTATTTGGAAGGAGGAGACCAATACCGAGGATGGTTTCATAGTTCCTTATTAATCGCTGTTGGACTAAAAAATGCATCACCTTACAAAACAGTCATCTGCAACGGCTGGACTTTAGACACCGAAGGACGTGCCATGTCTAAATCACGCGGCAATGTCATTTCTCCTCTTGATATCATGAAGACCAATGGAGCGGAAATACTCCGTCTATGGGTAGCCTCGATTAACTACACGGAAGATGTTCGGCTCGGAGATGAAGTGTTATCTCAAATGAGGGAAGCCTACCGTAAAATTCGCAACACCAACCGTTTCCTGTTGGGGAATTTACATGAATTCGATCACAATAAGTTGGTTGAACAAAAATCTCTAACCGAACTAGATCGATGGGCATTAGCCCGGACGGCTATGGTAGCCAACCAGGTTGAGGACGCCTATAGAAATTTTGAATTCCATGTTGCCTACCATACCCTCTACAACTTCTGCGTTGTCGATCTTTCTAGTTTTTATTTTGACGTTTTAAAAGACCGCCTCTACGTGTCAGCTCCCAATTCCACAGAACGAAAGGCAGCTCAAAGCAGTCTCTTCCAAATTGCTGACACCTTAGTACGCCTTCTAGCACCTATCCTACCTTTCACGAGTGAGGAAATTTGGACACATCTCTACACCCAACATGCTCCAAACGAATCGGTCCACATGGCAAAATTTTCTAAGACGATAGATCAGCATATTGACAAACAACTACTAGAACACTGGGAACCACTGCTTAATATGAGAACTCTTGTCAGCCGAGCGCTTGAGGAAAGCCGAGAAAAACAGGAAATTGGGAGCTCTTTAGAAGCAAAAATTATAATTCATTGTGGACCAGAGGCCTATACATATCTTCAAAATTTTGCTGCGAAACTAAACTTTCTTTTTATTGTGTCCGATGTTGATCTTATCCAATCTGATCAACTGACCGGAATGGATATTAAATGCGCTGTTACATTAGCTCTTGGAGAAAAATGTGAAAGATGCTGGAATCATTGCACTTCTGTAGGAACCCACGCAGATTGCGTGCAGGTTTGCTCACGGTGTTACACTATTCTCCAAAAAACGGGCAATTTATAGTGTCTTAACCTCAAGGTTGAATTAAACATTGAAATTAGCCAATTTAAAAAACCCACTTTTCCCTCTTCGTACGCTAGCAGTTTGTCTGGGCCTGACTATCTTCATACTGGACCTGTTAACCAAGTGGTTAGTACACAGCACTGCCTGGCTTCAGTACTACCCGGTGATTGAGGGGTTCTTCACTATCAACTATGTTCGCAACGAGGGTGTAGCATTTGGACTATTCCATTCTTTGGAATCGGAATGGAAAGTAACCTTCCTTCTATTTATAGGTATTGCAGCCGTCATCGTAACCCTTTATTACATTTGGACCTTCCCCACAAACCAACCTCTTCCCATCATATCCCTAGGATTACTCTTAGGCGGAATATTGGGCAACCTTGTTGATCGCTTTCTAAACCATTACGTAATCGATTTCCTGACGATCCACTGGAAAAATTATTTTAGTTGGCCCACCTTCAACCTTGCCGATATGGCTATCACTTGTGGAGTTTTCTTGATCTTCTACACTACATTTTTCCCCGATAGCAATCCAGAAGCCAAGGAAGATTAGACAAGTTATGCATAAATTTATTCCTGTTTGGATAATGATGACTACATTAGCCAGTGCTGAAAGCCCTAGCGAATTAATCAGTAACCTACAAAAACATTACGAACAGATTCAAAGTTTTTCTGCTGATTTTGAACAAAATTTTCAGGGAAAAGGAATATTAATTAGAGAATCCGGCATAGTGAAAATGAAAAAACCAGGCAAGATGTATTGGCAATATCAACAGCCTAATAAAAAATTGTTTATTGCTGATGGAAAAAAGAGTTACTTTTATGTGCCCGATGACAACCAAGTTATTGTAACTAATTTGGATTTAAGTGATGCTTCAATACCCCTACTTT
Organism: uncultured Acidobacteriota bacterium; assembly: GCA_964487835.1. Classification (GTDB taxonomy): domain Bacteria; phylum Acidobacteriota; class UBA6911; order RPQK01; family JADFOI01; genus JAUXKG01. The sequence goes on from CAZASS010000038.1 coordinate 11,759, forward strand.
TCCTAATTGGCAAAGGCGATTTAAACAAAGACTTTCATGCTGATTTTGAAAAAGAAGAGGAGACGGTTGGAGTTAACAACACCTTGTTACGCTTAACACCTAAAGGGCCACAAACAGTTGTTTCTCATGTGACATTGGAGATTAATAAATCAACTTATCTTATACATCGGTTGATAGTAACCGAATCTATTGGAAGTCGTAACGAGTATATTCTGCGGAATATGCTCCAAAACGGATTATTCTCAGACCGACTGTTCGTGTTTAAGATACCAGATAAAACCGAGGTGATTTACCAATAATGGGAATGTTAAAGGAAAGAACCAGTAAAAAATTTAAGAAAATATCCAATCACCTTACTGGTATTCCTAACAGGAAGGAGGCCTAATTGAGCAAAATAAGGGCTCAAATTACTGCCACTGGTATGTTTGTACCAGAACGTCGAGTAACTAACGAAGACTTGGAAACATTAGTAAATACTTCCGACGAGTGGATTCAGGAACGAACTGGAATTTTGGAAAGACGAATGGTTAGTGATGGGCAAGCCAATAGTGACCTGTCAGCTAAAGCCATCGAAAATGCTTTTGAAGGAAAAGATTTTATCCCAGAAGAAATAGATTTGATTATTGTGGCCACAGTTACTCCAGATATGATGTTTCCATCAACTGCTTGTTTGGTTCAGGAAAAAATTGGAGCTAAAAACGCTTGGGGATTTGACCTTTCTGGAGCCTGTTCTGGTTTTTTATATGCTCTATCTACAGGAGCGCAATTTATTCAAACAGGTGTTCACAAAAAAGTCCTCGTAGTAGGCACAGATGTAATGAGTTCTATTCTCAATTTTGAAGATCGAAGGACTTGTGTTCTCTTTGGTGACGGAGCTGGAGCAGTTTTGCTAGAACCAGCCCAAAATGATGAAGAGGGTATTATTGATTCCCTTCTACATAGCGATGGTTCCGGTGGTAAATTTCTGTATATGCCTTCTGGAGGCAGTCTCCATCCAACCAGTCATAAAACTGTTGATGAAAAAATGCATTACGTCCACCAAGATGGCCGCAATGTCTTCAAATTTGCCGTCAAATTAATGACTCAAGTCTCTAATGATATCCTTCAAAAAAATGGGTACACTACCGAAGACATTTCCCTTTTTATTCCACATCAGGCAAACCTGCGAATTATTCAGTCAGCTGTAAAACGTCTCCATTTGCGTCCTGAACAGGTCGCAATCAACATTGATCGATATGCTAATACTACGGCTGCAACTATCCCTATGGCTCTTCATGAGGCTTACAAACAGGACCGAATTAAAAAAGGGGATCTGTTGCTTCTAGCTAGCTTCGGCGCAGGATTTACATGGGGTAGCGTTCTACTACGATGGACCTAGAGAACACTGGGAAATCAACACGCAGACTACAACTATCAATAACTAACTGTTAGATAAACAGCTCTTCCTCATCCGAAGGGTTTTCACCACGTGAAGTAGTATTAGCCTTCCTGTTGAACAAATATGCGATACCTGCTCTGATTCCTTGAACGATAGAAGAAATTTCAGTAACTGGTTGTGCAACATCTTTTTGAATGACCTCAGTTGCCTGTTCAAATTTCCCAACGGTATCGGTAACCACATGATCTAACTTAGAAGCCTGTTCACGACCAAATTGAATCGTTTCCTCTACAAATTGGTCAATATCACTAGCACGTGTCGTAATCATTTCAGAAACCACATTAACAGTAGTACTAACATCCTTGGCAATACGTCCAATAGGTTCAGCACATCCTACAACTGTACGAGCTCGATCAATCAACTCCTGAGTATCCAATTCAAAACGATCAACCCGCTGTTCAAGTTTTTGGATTAATTTCAAAATGGACCGAGCGGCTATGGTCATAAATACACTCTGACGCCCTACAGCAATTGCTGTAACAGCTACAAAAATTGCCAACAAAGTTTCGATATTCACCTAAACCCCTTTATCGCCTGATAGGTCGACTGACTTAATTTTTTCAGGAAACAGCTTTTTTCTTTTTCTTAGACGCCTTAACTCCGGCCTCAACAGCGGCAGCTAGATGCTGCTTTGTTTGTTCGACTGTTTCCTTGCCCTGTTCAATTTTTTCCTCCACATCCTCAACTACTTCTCTGGATTTTTCGGCAATAAAATCTTTTCCATCTCGAATCTTTTCTCCAAGGTGGTCCGCCCCTTCTTGATACATATCATCCAAAAGACGACGGGTTTCTTCTCCCGATTTGGGAGCTAAAAGTAAAGCGACTGCCGCTCCTATAAAACCTCCCATTAGAAAGTAAACAAACTTGTCACCACCAGAAGCCATACGGCCTTTCCTCCAGTTCTATAAACCAATCTGGACGTCAAAAATCGACCTAGCCAGATTAACACAACTCTAATATCGACAACAACCTACGATCAATTGTCAAGATTAGTCAGCATCCTCCTGACGCTGCCTCCAAAAATGACCTAATGGCCCACCACCATGACCAATCGAAAGAGAATGACGGATAGCACCCGTAACATAATTTTTGGCTTCAGCAATCGATTCTGTTAGATCCAATCCTTGTGCCAAAAAAGCTGCTATAGCAGAAGCAAACGTACACCCACTACCATGAGTGTTTTGAGTGTCTACGCGATCAGCTTGGAATTTAAGTAACTGATGCCCATCCGAAAAATAATCTATACAATATAGGGGATCTTCGGAATGTCCCCCTTTAACAACTACTGATTGAGATCCGAATTTCAAAATTTCTTTAACTACCTCTTCTAGTTGATCTTGATTTTTAATTTTTTTCCCTGTGAGCAACTCGGCCTCATGCAAATTAGGAGTCACAACTAATGCCTGAGGGAAAAGTTTATTTTTCAAGACTTCAATTGCTGCAGATTGAACAAGCGGATCACCTCCTCCACTTGCCAAAACGGGATCTACGATCAAATATTCACATCCGACATCTTCAATCTTATCTGCAATCAAATCAACAATATCCGCAGAGGGAAGCATTCCGGTCTTAACAACATCAATACCTATATCCTCAACAACAACTTCTAGCTGGCGCCTAATGTTTTCCAAAGGTAAATTAGAAAACATATCAACATGGCGAGTGTCCTGTGCGGTAACCGAAGTAACCACACTCATTCCATGCACTCCAAGTGCTGCAAAAGTTTTTAAATCTGCTTGGATTCCTGCACATCCAGCACTATCGGAACCAGCAATTGTCAAAGCCTTAGGTATCGACCTCATTCTGAAAACTCTTGAAAGTAAGGACAAAGATCAGCAAAGGTACATCTCTTACACCTGGGCTTTCGCGCCTTACAAATTTGTCTCCCATGATGAATGAGCTGATGAGACAATCTAATCCAATGTTCCTGAGGAATTCTGCGCATTAGATCCCGTTCAATTTTAACGGGATTATCGTGAATACTTAAACCCAGCCTTCCGCTCAAACGTTTAACATGAGTATCAACAACCACACCGTTGGATAATCCAAAAGCAGTACCTTGAACAACATTTGCCGTCTTACGAGCCACCCCAGGAAGCTCCAGAAGCTTCTCCATTTTCTGGGGAACTTCCCCATCAAATTCGTTTGATATTTTTTTAGCTGCTGCTATCAGATTTTTAGCTTTATTACGAAAAAACCCCGTACTGTGAATAATTTCCTGCAATTCATCTGATTCCGCTTGGGCTAGTAACTCTGGTGAAGGATAACGTGCAAATAAAGCCGGAGTAACCTTATTGACCCGCACATCAGTACATTGAGCCGACAAAATCGTCGCTACTAATAATTGATATGGATTTTTGTGACTTAAAGCGCACGTAACATCTGGATAAACTTGATCCAAACGAGCTAGTATTTCTAAAACTCGATGTTTTTCTTTTTTCCCCTCCTTGAGAGACATCACCCTTTCATCATACCATTCGAAAAGTTCAGGTTAGAAAGCACCTATAAGACTTTCAATAACTGATATTTCTTTAACAAGCAGGCATACAAATCTGGAAGTGAGAAATTGCCAAAATTCTCAAAACTTCTTGTGAAAAATTACGTTTTCATCAGAAATCTCTTGCTGATCCACTTCAGGAGAAGATCTTTTCTTTCTTCTAGATCCCAACACCACCACCCCTAACACAACTGTTAATATCACTCCTGCTAAGGCTGACATTGGTGAAAAATTTTCACGCAAACGTGACCATAATTGATCCGAACTAATAGTAAAGTCCTGAACACCTAAAAATATTTTCTCTCCATCCTTGTTAACCAGATTGATGAACAAAGAAATTGGCTCTGGCTGGCTAACTGTGCCCTGAAATGACCATGTCCACATAATTTTTTCTCTAGGTTTGACACTTTGCAAAGATTCATTTTCTGCGAGATTAATTTTCAAATCACTAGAAGTCGACCCCCATTCAGCATTTATCTTCAGATCTTCTCCCAACATTTCATACAATTTTCTCTCTTCTTCTGAAAACTTCACGGTATCTGGAGAATCAGCAGAAAAATAAAGTTGACGTGTAATTCCTACCTGATCAGGAACCTTCATCTCAAATTGTCCAAGTCTCTGATTAATCAAATAGAGATCC
>CAZASS010000039.1:0-2420 GCA_964487835.1 uncultured Acidobacteriota bacterium
CTGCACTTGAGATAGCTGAATGAAGTGGGGACAGTTCAACGTACACTTAGTTTCAGATGGTTACCTTTGGTTGGATGGGGGGGCTATGTTTGGAGTGGTTCCCAAGACTTTGTGGCAGCGTAAAAGTATTCCAGACGAAAAGAATAGAATTCGTCTTGCTCTTAATTGCTTACTGATTCAAACTCCTGAAAAAAATATTTTGGTCGATACTGGTTGTGGCTTCAAATATACGGACAAAGAGCTTGAAATTTATCAACTTGATCATTCCACTGACCTAGTACAGGAATTGGGAAAATTAGAAATAGCCCCTGGGGATATCGATATCGTTATCAATACTCATTACCATTTCGATCATTGTGGGGGGAATACTCGTGTGAAAGAAGGTGAGATTGTTCCTACCTTTCATAATGCTACCCATTTAGTTCGCCGTGAAGAATATGATGAAGCAAATAATCCAAATCCGAGAACGGCAGCCACTTACCGCTCGCATAATTGGGAACCAGTTGAAAAAAGGGGCTTGCTTCAAATTGTTGATCAAGAGGATCAGGTAGTTTCTGGTGTTACCCTTGTCCATACTCCTGGACATACGTTGGGACATCAGTCGGTTAAATTAGAGTCTCAGGGGAAAACTCTTTTTTTTATTGCTGATTTATGTCCAACGACAGCGCATATTTCGCTGCCATGGATTATGGGATTTGATTTATTTCCATTAACTACGCTTGAAGTTAAAGAGAAAATTTACCGTCAAGCTATTGAGGAGAAATGGTTGATAATGTTCGAGCATGATCCAGATATACCTTTTGGGTACCTAAGTCGTGAAGATAATAAGTATGTTCTGGATCCAGTATCTTGGGATGAATAGAAAAGGAATTTAAAAGGAGGATTATGGGTCATCAGGCTGATATTGGAATAATAGGTGGAAGTGGACTTTATGAGATTCCGGGTTTAGAAAAAATGGAGGAAATTTGGGTGGACACTCCTTTTGGAAAACCCAGTGATGCCTATATTTTAGGGCAATTAGAAGGGAAGAAAGTAGCTTTTTTAGCTCGTCATGGTAGAGGTCATTGTATTCTTCCAACTGAATTGAATTTTCGAGCTAATATTTGTGGATTTAAAAAGCTAGGAGTACGTCGTATTTTGTCGGCTAGTGCGGTTGGTTCATTGAAATTGGAGCACAAGCCACTGGACTTTATACTTCCTGATCAATTTGTAGATCGTACCCGTCAACGTGTTTCAACTTTTTTTGGAGAAGGAGTAGTTGCTCATATTAGTTTTGCCGATCCTATTTGTTCTCAATTGGCAGAACAAGTTGAATCAGGAGCTTCTAATATTGGATTTCCAATCAAGCGAGGGGGCACTTACGTTTGTATGGAAGGTCCGGCCTTTTCGACACGAGGGGAATCAAATCTTTACCGTAGCTGGGGAATGGATTTAATAGGAATGACTAATCTTCAGGAAGCTAAGTTAGCCCGGGAGGCGGAGATTTGTTATGTAACTATTGCTATGGTGACAGATTACGATTGTTGGCATGAGGAAGAGGAGGCGGTAACAATAGAGACACTAATTGCGTACTTAGATAAGAACAGTCAAAATGCCCAACGACTTATTAAAGAAGTAATAAACATCCTTCCTCAGGAGTTTGATTGCAACTGTCAACATGCATTAGAAAATGCAATTCTTACCAATTTCACAATGATTCCCGATGAAACCAAAGAAAAACTTGATTTAATTATTGGTAAATATTTAAAGGGTGGTTCTTCCTAAAGGGTTACCAGTCGTAGGAGAAAAAAACAATGTCTTTACTTGCGGTTGGCTCGGTTGCATATGATTCCGTCAAAACTCCTTTTGGAGAAGTGGAAGAGGCTTTGGGAGGATCAGGCACTTACTTTAGTGTAGCTGCTAGTTTTTTTACCAAGGTTTATTTGGTGGCCTGTGTTGGAAAGGATTTTCAACAACGGGATTTGGAATTTCTCAAATCTCGGGAGATTGATCTTGAAGGCCTGGAATATGTTGAAGGAGAAACTTTTCGCTGGAAAGGAGAATATGGAGATGATCTAAATGAGGCACATACTTTGGAAACCCATTTGAATGTCCTTGCTAATTTTCAACCTAAGATTCCTGAAACATATCAGAAATCTGACTATGTTTTTTTAGGCAATATAGATCCAGCGCTTCAACGTGGAGTCTTGGGACAGGTTGTTCATCCACAACTGGTGGTTTGTGACACCATGAATTACTGGATAGAAGGACATTTTGATTCTTTGTTAGAAACTCTAAAGGGTGTTGATATTCTGGTAGTGAATGATGCTGAAGCACGACAATTGGCGCAAGAGTCTAATTTGGTAAAGGCAGCTCAAAAAATTCATGCTTGGGGCCCAAGTATTCTGGTGATTAAACAAGGTGAGTATGGGGTGTTAATG
>CAZASS010000039.1:2430-2875 GCA_964487835.1 uncultured Acidobacteriota bacterium
CCCAAAAAATACAATTACAATAATAGAGCAAGGAAAAACACCAATTTTCTCTAAACAATGATGGCGTATCAGTTTTTGGAGCTCCAGCATATCCTTTAGAAGATGTTTCTGATCCCACAGGTGCTGGAGATACTTTCGCTGGAGGTTTTCTAGGTTATTTAGCTGGGGTCAATCGGTCTGATATTCAAACTATTAGACAAGCCATAATATTTGGATCTGTTATGGCTAGTTTTAATGTGGAAAAATTTTCTCTTGATCGGCTTAAACAATTAACTTACACCGAAATTAAACTGCGATATAAAGAATTCAAAGAGATGACATATTTTGAGGAATTAGATGGAACTTTGGATTCAGAGATCGATCGGATCAAAGAGCAAACAAATGAGTGACAGATAGGTCCTATTTAGCAATGGTTTGATCAGGTACTATCTATTAGGACGGTACT
>CAZASS010000039.1:2885-10353 GCA_964487835.1 uncultured Acidobacteriota bacterium
AGTTGACTAAACCCCTTAGCTTCAGATCTGAAGATGTTGAAGTAGAGTAGGTGATATAGGGCGGCTATTCCATCTTTCCACCCAATCTTTTTACCCTGCATTCGTGTGCGTGGATGATATGAAATAGGCAGTTCGTATATTCTGGCAGAAGTTTTAGAAACACAGGCTGTTAATTCAACTTCAATCCCAAAACGATTTGAGGTTAGATTCATACTTTTCATTAGATCAGATCGAAAAATTTTGTAACAGGTTTCCATGTCGCTTAGATAAATGCCCGATAGCAGATTGCTTAATAGAGTAAGGAAACGATTAACAAAGTAGTGGTAAGTTCGGTGGACTTGAAGGGTATTGTGTTTGAAGCGACTGCCGTAAACAACGTCGGCTCGATGGTCGAGTATTGGTTGTAATAGGGGCCGGAACATCATTTGGGCCATATTCAAAATCGGCGTCTTGAATCATTACTAGATCACCTGAAATTTTTTTCAGACCCTGTCGGATTGCCGCTCCTTTGCCTTGATTGTTGGGCATTGTAATTAAGTCAAAATCAAACAGCTCAGCTAGTTGGGATAGAAGTTCACCGCTTTTATCTGTAGATCCGTCATTAACAAAGATAAATTCCCGTTCAATAGGATAGGTTGTTGAGAGTAGTTTTTTTACGGAGGCTTCCAAATGAGACTCCTCATTATAGATGGGAACAATTATAGAAAGTTTAGTCATTATTTATATTATCTCTCAAAGGTCTTTTGAATTCATTTATTTCTACTATGTAGTTAGAAATCTAGATTCGCTGTTACAATAATTAGTGTGAAGGTATTAGCATTATGGTTTCTTTTGGCAGGAGCCTCTTTTCAAGATTCTAATCAGATCAATCCAGAAGCATTGGAATGGTTTTATAAAGGCCAGGAATTGTCGGGAACGGATCTTGACTATTCCTTGCAACAGGCGGAATTTTTTGAAAAAGCTGTCAAGGTAGATCCTGATTTTGCAGAGGCTCGCTACAACTTAGCTGTTGTTTATATTAAACAGAAAAAAGCACAGGCAGCTCTGCAGCAATTAAACGCATGGATTAATCTGAAACCTGAAGATTCTAGGGGCTATCTTTTGCGGTCCCGTCTTAGAATGGAAGAGAATCAACTAGATAAGGCTATTCAAGATCTTCAGCAGGCAACAACTATTGACTCTCAAAATTACGAAATTTGGCAGTGGTTGGGCCAAATTTATTATCGACAGGGACAATATCAGGAAGCTGTTCGAGCTTTTTATCGGGTTTTGGAATTGAACCCAAATCTAGTTGAAACCCATTTAGATATGGCACTTGTACAGCACGCTTTGTCGCAGAAGGAAGAAGCAATTGTTCACTATGAAAAATTTTTAAATCATCTTCCAGATGATTTTCAGGCTAACTACTATTTAGGGCTGATTTATCGTGAAATGGGTCGGAGTGATTTGGCATTAGAATATTTTCTAAAGGCAGAAAAAAAGGATCCCAATCAAAATGATTTATTAGAAGAACTGGGGAATCTTTACCTAGACCAAAATAATTTAGAAGAAGCGCGTATTAGGTTACTACGAGCTGATCAGCGATCAGTTGCCAATATTACTAATTTGGGAGTTATAGCTAAGAGAAGAGATCAAAATAGTATAGCTCTGGAATATTTTGATAAGGCGCTTTCAATAGAGCCAAATAATTCATTAGTTTGGGGTCATCAAGGAGATGTTTTGGCAGAAATGGCTCGAAAGCAAAAAGCAGTCGAAGCCTATGAAAACGCACTTAAATATGATTCCAGTGACTTGAAGACTGTCTACAATCTGGCAACTCTTTATGTCGAATTGAAGAAACTCCAGGAAGCTCTTGATTTGTTGAAGCCCCACTTAAATGGAGAGCCTTGTCGGGATTATTTATATTATTTGATAGCCTTGGTGTTTGATCAAATGAAAGATCCTGTTAATGCTGAAATTCATTATCAGAGAGCAATTGAGTGTGGAATTCAACAACCATTTGCTCATTTCAGATTGGCTTTTCTACTTTCTCGAAAGGGAGATAGTGCAGGGGCACTTAATCATTTAGGTATTGCTTTTGAGAAAAGGTCTAAAGAATATGTTCCAGTGGTGGTTAATGAACTTAAAAAGGTACGTTCTGATTTAGACAGTATTAGATATACAGATGAATTTAGTCTTCTTTTATCAAAATACCAAATACAATTGGGTAATTCTGATTTAATCAATCTAAAAAAGAAACAGCCGACCTTGAAGCGGACCGACGATCCAGACTGATTTCATTAGGTGAAAACATTTTTTGGGGCTAATAGAGTAAATATTTTTTACGGGTAGCTTCGAATGTTTGTAGTTGCTTCTTCCAGCGATTCGAGATTTTGCTAACAGAATGTCCCTGTTCCAATGCTTTGCGAATCCAGCTATTACCTGCCAAACGATCAAATAAGAGATTGTTAAAGGTTAGTTTTTCAGGATGGAGTTTACCAACTGCAGAGAGTACATGTAGTAGGGCTATTAAGGGGTGAAACTGGTCTCGATTCTGAATTTCAATTTCAAGACCCTGGCACAGTTTATCTTGGTATTTGGACGAGGAAGGTACGTGAGTTTGAGGATTATATTTGACCCCATGAAGATGGAGTTGGTTAAGTGTTTTTGCTAGTTGTTTAGATTTTATCCAGGTTGCGCCTATAAATTTAAAAGGAGTTGTTGTTCCACGCCCTTCTGATAAGTTGGTTCCCTCGATCAAGCAAAATCCAGGATACAAGTTGGCAGTAGTTAAAGTAAGTATATTGGGAGAGGGAGGGATCCACTGTAGCCCTGTTTGATCATACCATTGGCTACGATTCCATCCGCTGAGGGGAACAACTTTGAGGTTGCAACCGAGTTTGCCTTCCTGGTTGAACAGTTGGGCTAATTCACCGGGAGTCATCCCATAGCGAATGGGTAACGGGTGAATACCTACAAAAGATTTTTTATCTATAGATAGAACAGGCCCTTCAACGCGTATTCCATTAATAGGGTTGGGCCTGTCCAGAACGATAAAAGGGATATCATTTTGGGCGGCGGCTTCCATGCTTAAATACATTGTAGAGATATACGTATAGAAGCGAGCGCCTACATCCTGAAGGTCGTAGATGAGGATCTCAACTTGTTTAAGCATTTCTTTTGTGGGGGAGAGATTAGTTCCATATAAAGAGTGAATATTGTTAAATCCGGAGAATTTTTCTCCTGCTGGGGTTTTCCCTCTCAGACCGTGTTCTGGAGCAAATAGAGCAACCAACTCTACTTCAGGATGGTTTTTTAAAAGATCAGCTGTTGATTTGGATTTTGAATTGATGCTGGTGTGGTTGGTAATAAGTCCAACCCTTTTGCCATGAATCCACTCAAAGTAAGGGGTTTCAAAAAGCTTATCTGCGCCTAACTTAATTGGATCTGCTAAGACGATATTTTGGGCACACAACGACAGAGCAAAAATAATTAGATATATCTTCATTTGCCCAGTTTTAAAATTGTACATATCACAATTTCAAATCGTAGAGTTCACTGAATTTGTTTTCAAGATAATTTAGAAAATATTGATTGGTGAGAGTTTCACCACTGATTTCTTGAATTAGTTCCGAAGCTGATAAAGTTTTTCCGTGTTGATGGATTTTTTTCTGCAACCATTCTCTCAACGGGTACAGGCGACCGGCACGGATGTGTTCAGACAATTCTGGTATTGATTCTTGTGCTGAATGGAATATTTGAGATGCATAAACTGTTCCTAGTAAATAGGTTGGAAAATAACCAATCAGTCCTTGAGACCAATGAGTGTCTTGAAGTACGCCTTCGGATGGACAGGAAGGTGTAATTCCTAGATATTCATGTGTCTTTTGATTCCAGACATTTTCTATATCTTTAACTTCTAAATCTCCCCCAATAAGCATTTTTTCTATTTCATAACGTAAAATTATGTGTAGACCATAGGTTATTTCATCAGCTTCGACACGGATAAAAGACGCTTTCACTTTGTTTATTGAACGCATGAAGTTTTCAAGTGAGATGCTTTGTAGTTGTTGAGGGAAATTTTTTTGAAGATGAGGTAGCCAATATTCCCAAAAAGGACGGCTTCGGGCTATTTGATTTTCCCATAGACGAGATTGAGATTCGTGAATTCCAAGAGAGATTGCTTCGCAGGCGGGCAGGCCATAATGTTCTAGATCCAACCCTTGTTCATAAAGAGCATGTCCTCCTTCATGGATGATACCAAATAGAGAAGAGGAAAAATCCTGTTCATCGTAACGAGTGGTAATTCGGACGTCGAGAGGAGATAGTCCTGTACAAAAAGGATGAGGCGAAGAGTCCAATCGACCAGCATCCCACTTGAATCCCATTGATGTTAGAATTTTTTCCCCAAAAATTTTTTGTTGATGAATTGGGAAATCTCCTGCTAAAGAGTTTTTGAAAATGTGTTTTGAAGACTGAATTCTGTCGAGTAGAGTACTTAGTTTAGGCTTAATGGATTCGAATAGGTTGTCTAATTCAAATTCAGTCACCTTAGGTTCATATTCATCTAACAGTGCTTCATAAAGAGATCCTGAGGATTGTAAGCAGCGTGCTTCTTCTCGTTTCAATTCAACAACCTTTTTTAACCAAGGGAAGAATGTGGAGAAATTAGAGTCATTTCGTGCTGTTACCCAGGCTTGATAGGCTAGAGAAGTAGTTTTTGCTAATTCACTAATCAGTGTTTCGGGAATTTTAACCGCTTTGTCGTATTGACGTTGCATTTCTTTTACACTGGTCTGTTGCCAAAGACTAAGAGCTGGTTCTTCTGATAACTGTTCTAGTGCTTCTTTCATCTCAGGGCTGGTCAGTCGTTTGTGGCAGATTGCTGCGAGAGTTGATAGCTGGCCTGCTCGAATGGAAGATCCAAGAGTAGGGATCATAGTTTCTTGATCCCATGTTAATGTGCTGAGAATGCTACGTAGTTCTGTTAGTTCCAGGGCTTGCTGTTTAAAGGACTGGTAGTTACGGTTCATATTGACAGATTATTTTTGTTCAAATTCAAGTTATACTACCATGTAAATCTACTCTAAATTGGAGCAAGAACAGTTAGTTTCGTGTAAATTAAATAACTGTCGGAGATTAGTAATGTTTTGGAAATTGATTTCCCTGCTTGTATGTCTTACCTCAGTACAGGCTCAGATGTTGACTTTCAGTAGAGCTGAAGAGGTCGGTATTTCGAGTGAGCGTCTTTCTCGTATAGATGCGGTTGTTTATTCTGCAATTAAAAAAAATGAAGTACCGGGAGCTGTGGTCTTGGTAACACGACGGGGGAAGATAGTGTATCGGAAAGCTTTTGGTGATCGCTCTTTGGTTCCTGCTGTGGAGGCGATGACAGTGGATACTATTTTCGATATGGCCTCTTTAACAAAAGTTATGGTAACCGCAACCTCTATTATGATTTTGGTTGAGGAGGGGAAAATTGCTCTTACCGATTCAGCCTCCAAATACTTACCTCGTTTTGCAAGGTACGGCAAGGGGGGTATTACCCTTTTACAATTGTTAACACATCACTCTGGTTTGCGTCCCGATATTGATTTAGATGATTCTTGGAAAGGGTATGCTTCAGCTCTAGAAAGAGTTTATCGAGAACAACTGTTAGTGCTTCCAGGAAAGAAGTTTGTCTATAGTGATATCAACTATTTAGTTCTTGCAGAAATTATTCGACAGATAAGTGGAAAATCGTTGCATGAGTTTAGTTCTGAGCGCATTTTTAAGCCATTAGGGATGTCAGAAACTGGTTTTATGCCACCTCGTAAGCTGTATTTTAGAATTGCGCCTACCGAATTTAAAGAGGGGAAAATGTTGCGAGGGGAAGTTCATGATCCAACGGCCTTTAGGATGGGAGGAGAAGCTGGACATGCAGGGTTGTTTTCGACTCCAGGTGATACTGCAATCTATGCCCAAATGATTCTAAATCAGGGAAGTTATGGGGGGGTACGCATTTTATCTCCCCTTTCTGTTCTTAAAATGACTACTTCACAGTCTCCTGTTGGAAGTGAAAATTGGCGTGGTATAGGGTTCGATATTCGGACTTCTTTAAGTACTAATCGCGGAGATCTTTTCCCAATTGGATCTTTTGGCCATACGGGTTTTACCGGAACATCATTTTGGATTGATCCCTACAGTGAAGTAGCGGTGCTTGTTTTTACTAGTCGATTGCATCCAGATGGACAGGGGAATGTAACACCCTTACGGAAAAGAATTGCTTCGGTAGTTGCAGCGTCCCTTATAGATACTTTTTCATCTGGAAAGGTGTATTAAAATTTTGATCCATTGTGTTGAATGATTTTTTAGTTGTGAGGCATTGAATGTCGCAGCACTGTCCGGTCTGCAAATCTCCTCTTTGGACTGATCCTCTTTTTACTCCTTCAAAGCTAAAGTGCCCTCGTTGTGGGACAGATTTTAGAACAACGGTGTCTTGGGTATATCTTCGAGTATTTTTATTATTAGCAGTAAGTTTTGTCTTATTGATGATTATTTTTTTATCTGAAACATATTTTTGGATAGTAATCTTTCTTATTGGACTAATAGGACTTCTTTGGTTTTTACCGCGTTTCATCGATTTGGAGAGAATTTCTGGAGAATTAACGACACCAGAAGGACCTGTAGATACCAACCAATTGAGACTGAGTTTGAAAGATAATGGCTGGAATCAGGAGGAGAAACTAAATGAGGAACAGAAGTTGCGAAAGTTTGCATATCTTTCAATTTCTCTAATTTTACTAGTGTTGCTAATTTTTAGTTTGGTGGAAAATATTTAGGATAGATGACGGATTTTTGCGAGTACTAATTTATTAGCTGGGGGGAAATTATATTCAGTAAGCTCTTCTGGTGAAACCCACTTTCCGTTTCCTGAAAATTGGTGGTTAAAAGGAACAATGAAAAAGTGGATTTTCACTTTTCTTTTTGAATAGACATAATCCTGAGTGAGAAAAAAATGTTTTGGGTGTTCTTCGACTGCAATTCCCAGTTCTTCTTGTAATTCTCTTACCAACGCCTGAGTGGGAAGTTCGTTTGACTGGAGCTTTCCTCCGGTGAATTCCCAGTAACCCATAAGATGGTCAACGTTTTCTCGTTTTTGGATCCAAATTTTATCATCAACAATTAATATTGCTGCTGCCACTTCTATCTCAGGCTTAGAAAAATTCAATCCAGTACCTGCTGATTTCTTTCATAGAGAAGAAATCTGTAGGGATAGGGATTATCTTTATCAGCTTTTATGCTGGTGCATTTTACAAGCTTCCATTCAGATTTCTCAAATTGAGGGAAGTGTGTGTCTCCGTGAAATTCAAAGTCGATTCGAGTGAGATAGAGACGATTAGCAAGGCATAAAGCTTGACTATAAATTTCTGCTCCTCCGGCGATAAATATTTCATTATCGTTGGTTGCTGTCTGTAGTGCTTCCTGAAGAGAATGTGCTATGTATATT
>CAZASS010000039.1:10363-16221 GCA_964487835.1 uncultured Acidobacteriota bacterium
GTAATTTTTTTGACGGGTGATAACTACAGTAGTACGCCCTGGAAGGGGACGGCCAATTGACTCAAATGTCTTACGTCCCATTAGAAGGTGATGTCCCATTGTTAGGGATTTAAATCGTTTTAAATCAGATGGGAGGTTCCAAGGAAGACGGTTGTTTAGACCAATTACTTGATTGTTAGCGATGGCAGCGATAATAGAAAGGTTCATTTTATACTGCAATGGGAGCTGGGATATGAGGATAAGGATCGTAATTCTCAATTAAGAAATCCTCATATTGAAACTCAAAAATTGAACTAATTTCGGGATTAAGTTTCATTAGGGGAAGTGTTTTTGGTTTGCGTTCTAATTGGAGTTGGGCTTGTTCAAGATGGTTTAAATACAAGTGGACATCACCAAAAGTGTGTATTAATTCAGCAGGTTTTAATCCGCAAATCTGTGCGATCATCATGGTGAGTAGAGAATAAGAGGCTATGTTAAAGGGAACTCCTAAAAATACATCAGCACTGCGCTGATAGAGTTGGCAGGATAGGTGTCCTTCATGTACATAAAATTGGAATAGTACGTGACAGGGGGGGAGTTTCATTTTTTCTATGTCGGCGACATTCCAAGCGCTGACTATAAGACGTCGAGAATCTGGATTAGTTTGAATTTGTTGAACCACCCTTGAGATTTGATCGACATTTTCCCCACCAGCAGTGGGCCAAGAACGCCATTGGTAACCATATACCGGACCAAGATCTCCGTTTTCATCAGCCCAATCATCCCAAATTTTCACAGAATTATTTTTTAGATAACGGATATTTGTATCCCCAGAGAGAAACCAAATAAGTTCATGAATAATTGAACGCAAATGGACCTTTTTGGTAGTGAGTAAAGGGAAATTTTCAGATAGACTAAATCGTGTTTGATATCCAAATACACTAAGTGTTCCTGTACCAGTGCGATCTTTTTTTTCTGTTCCATTTTGAAGAATATGTTGCAGTAGATCTAGGTACTGAAGCATATGCCGATTAAAGCATATTGGCACGACAGGGACTAACAATGTTTTCTTGTGGAATTAAATTTAGGTGAATGAATATTTTTTAGTAGATTAAGGTTGAATCTATTGGTGTCTGGCTCGAACTAGTGGAGAACAGTTATGATAGAAGTGACTGTCAGTAAACGAATTGATATCGAAGATAATTTCGAAATTGGAATTTTATTTCAATAAGAGGAAGAATTTATGACAGAAAGGTTTATCGAAGAGACAGACATAGTAGTAATTGGTGCAGGTCCAGGAGGATATGCTGCTGCCTTTCGTGCAGCGGATCTCGGGTTGGAAGTAACAATGGTTGATATTAGGGAACATCCGGGTGGAGTTTGCCTTTATTCGGGTTGTATTCCCTCCAAAGCACTTTTATTTGCTGCTGAAGTTTTAGGTGAAGCTCGACGGGCCAAAAAATTTGGTATTCATTTCCCGAATCCAAGAATCGATCTGGAGGATCTAAGGAAATGGAAAGAGAATATCATTGGCAATTTCACCAAAGGTCTTCGGGATCTTGGAGATCGAAGGAAAGTAAAGTTTGTTAGTGGTAGAGCTAGTTTTGAAAGCTCGGAATCAATTTTATTGAAAAATAGTGAAATTTCTCAGATCAAATTTAAGCAAGCGATTATAGCAACCGGTTCTCGTCCAGTTTCACTTCCTCATATTGAAATTAAAAGTGAACGATTGATGTATTCCTCAGAAGCTCTTGAAGTAAAAGAAGTTCCAAGCAGTCTTTTGGTAGTAGGTGGAGGATATATAGGATTAGAACTGGGAACAGTATATGCATCTTTGGGCAGCAAAGTGACAGTTGTTGAATTGACCGATCAGCTTTTACCTGGGGTAGATAAAGATTTAGTTCGTCCCTTGGAGAAAAAAGTTAGAGAGCTAATGGCAGGAGTCCACCTGAAGACAAAGGTAGTAGAAATTAAGGAAGTTGAAGAGAGTCTTGCAGTAGAGTTTGAGGGCGAAATCGAAGAGACCCAACAAAACTTTGATAAAGTGCTGGTGTGTGTGGGGAGAAAACCAAATTCAGTTGACTTGGGCCTAGAGCATACAAATGTTGAGCTTGATGGAGAAGGTTTTGTTCAAACAGACTCTCAGTGCCGCACCAAAGATCAAAATATATTTGCTATTGGAGATGTTGCTGGAGGACCGATGCTGGCTCACAAGGCAACTCGAGAAGGAAAAGTGGCAGCTGAGATCATTTCTGGTCAACTATCATCTTTTGATAGCTTAGCTGTTCCTGCCGTAGTTTTTACCAATCCTGAAATAGCATGGTGTGGATTAACGGAAGTCCAGGCTAAAAGTGAAGAACGAAAAATTAAGGTCAGCCGCTTTCCATGGATGGCTTCTAGTAGAGCTTTAACTTTAGGACATCCTGAGGGAATGACCAAAATAGTTTTTGATCCCGAAAATCATCGCGTGCTGGGTGTTGGCATTGTTGGTCCTCATGCTGGAGAACTTATTGCAGAAGGTGTTTTAGCGGTAGAGATGGGTGCAGTTGCTGAGGATTTGGCTTCTATTGTACATGCCCACCCAACGCTTTCCGAAACACTTGGGGAAACTGCTGAGGTTTTTTTAGGGCAGGCTGTGCATATTTACCGCAAATAAGTTCGTGGATTATCAGAAAAATACTATCCGATATGCCTTTTAATTGTTCGGAGGACCCCATTCTGGTCGGTAGTTTTTGCCATGAGGTCTTTGGCGGTGGTTTCCAGTATTAAATCTTTGGGATTTTCTACGATAAGTACGTAACTTTTTTAATTGTTCAGGGGTCAGAATTGTTGCAACAGATTCTCTGAAAGAGCGATGAGTTTTTCTTATTTCTTGAGATAAATTATTTCTTGAGATTACTAATTGTCCTACTTCAACAGCTGTAGGTTTATCTCGTGCTAGTTCGGTTTTTAATCTTTTCTTGATTTCTCTCATTTGTTTTTTCTGAGATCTGGCAGTTGCTCTCATTTCATCTTCGAGAGCATAAATTTTTTCTATTTGTTCCTCAGTTGGTTCTAGTTTTTTAATTATCATTTCAGATGGTGTTTTGTTGCCATATTCAAAATACGGTTTACCCATTTTGGAGCAGTGAGGATGACGTTTATGAGGTCCTTTTGCAAAGAGGGTGGGAACTATAACAAGAAGCATGATTGCCAGTGTTAGTATGGTAAACAGTCGGTTGAATTTAGATGCTTGATTCATGTCTGGTGTCTCCTTAAAATTTTCCGGCAAGATACGTCATTTCTAAGTACAGATCGGAGAATCTACAAAACAGTTCATTGAAATTATTACTGCTGCACTGTAACCGATTGTTTTTTGCATTCGAGAAGTTTCACTTATTATTATCGAGATTATAGCTAAGTTAGCAGCTGATGTGTAGTTGCCTTTCCTGCATAGTAACAGTATTCTTTAAGCTTCATAACTTCAAAATTTATACTGATTAGCCTGGAGAGGTCCCAGTAATGTTGAAAGAAAGCCTAGACAGTTTTGCCGTGCGATCAACCTTGGATATGGGTGGGAGTGAGGTAGATTATTTTGATTTAACGGCGTTAGAGCGGAAGGGAGTGGGTGATGTCAGCCACTTACCCTTTTCATTGAAAATTTTGCTTGAGAATTTACTTCGATGTGAAGATGGCAAAGCCGTTACTCGTGATGATATTGAAGCTTTGTTGCATTGGAATCCCAAACAACAACCGGAGCAAGAGATTGCGTTTTCTCCAGCTCGAGTAATTTTACAGGATTTTACAGGGGTTCCTGCAGTGGTGGATTTGGCTGTCATGCGAGATGCCATGGCAGATATTGGAGGAGATCCGTCTAAGATCAATCCTCTTGTGCCTTCGGAGCTTATTATCGACCATTCTGTTCAAGTAGATTCCTTTGGGGCTCAAGATTCTTTTAGAGTAAATGTTGGAAGAGAATTTGAAAGAAATTTTGAAAGGTATGGTCTTTTACGATGGGGCCAGTCTGCTTTTGATGGGTTTAGGGTTGTTCCTCCGGCAACCGGTATTATTCACCAAGTTAATCTTGAGTATTTAGGTCGAGTAGTATTTCGATCTTTAGTAGGTGATCGGGAGGTGGTATATCCCGATACTCTGGTGGGGACTGACAGCCATACTACCATGATTAATGGTCTAGGTGTTCTAGGTTGGGGCGTGGGTGGAATTGAAGCAGAAGCGGCCATGTTGGGTCAGCCAATTAGTCTTTTGATTCCTCAGGTAGTTGGGTTCAAGTTAAAAGGTTCTTTACCAGAAGGATCAACGGCAACTGATCTAGTACTTACAATTACCGAGATGCTACGAGAAAAAGGTGTAGTTAGTAAGTTTGTAGAATTCTATGGTCCAGGAATGGGCACTTTATCATTGGCTGATCGGGCCACAATAGGGAACATGTGTCCCGAGTATGGAGCCACTGTTGCTATTTTCCCGATTGATAGTGAAACTCTTGCTTATTTAGATTTTACAGGACGTGATTCCGAGCAAATAGAACTGGTAGAAGGCTACGCCAAAGCACAGGGGATTTTTCATACTGATCAAAGTCCAGAGGCTATTTATAGTGATACCTTAGAATTGGAGCTAGGGACAGTCGAGCCCAGTATTGCTGGACCTAAAAGGCCCCAAGATCGTATTCCTTTACGCCAATCGAAAGAAGCATTTGGAGAAACCCTGAAGGTGTTGGATAGGAATATGGATCATGTGGGCACCAGTACCGAAATTGAATCGGACGGAGGAGGGACGGCTGTGGCAGTTGCTAGTCCAGCTTCGACAAGTGTCCGGGTTCAGTTAGGAACCGATGGATCTGTTGGAGCGGGATCCGAGTTTGAATTAAAACACGGAGCAGTAGTTATTGCAGCTATTACTAGTTGTACAAACACATCCAATCCTATGGTAATGATTGGTGCCGGTTTATTGGCTAAAAAGGCGGTTGAACGAGGACTTCAAAGCCGTCCTTGGGTTAAAACCAGTTTGGCTCCTGGATCAAAAGTAGTTACTGAATATTTAGAGGAGGCAGGCCTTATTTATTATTTGGATCAACTAGGATTCAATTTGGTCGGATATGGTTGTACAACTTGTATCGGAAACAGTGGGCCACTACCAGAATCAATTTCACAGGCAGTTGCCGATAATGATTTAGTTGTTTGTGCCGTGTTGTCTGGCAACCGTAACTTTGAAGGGCGTATCAATCCTGATGTTCGTGCCAACTATATAGCTTCACCTCCACTAGTGGTGGCGTACAGTTTAGCTGGACGTATGGATATAGATCTTTACAATGAGCCATTAGGACAGGACAGTGCCGGGGAGAATGTTTATCTTAAGGACCTCTGGCCTTCTCAGGAAGAAATTCGGGCTACTATCCGAAGTTCGGTCAAAAGCGAAATGTTTTCTCGTAAATATGGAGATGCTTTTACCGGTGATAAAGAATGGCAGGAACTCCCTATTCCTGATGGAAATCAATATGATTGGGAGGATAATTCTACCTACATTAGGCAACCTCCATTTTTCCAAGGAATGCCCAAAGATCCCGAACCAATTAGAAATATATTGGGTATGCAGGTACTAGCACTATTAGGTGATTCTGTTACAACAGATCATATTTCTCCTGCTGGTTCCATTCCTAAAGATGGTCCTGCTGGCCGCTACCTTATATCTCAGGGAGTTGATCCCAAAGATTTCAATTCATTTGGATCTCGAAGGGGAAATCACGAGGTTATGATGCGCGGTACTTTTGCAAATATTCGGTTGCGCAATCTTTTGGTTCCCGGTGTTGAAGGGGGATTTACTCGCCATCCTTCTTCTCCAGAAGTTATATCCATTTTTGACGCTGCTATGAAGTACAAGGAAGA
>CAZASS010000040.1:0-4773 GCA_964487835.1 uncultured Acidobacteriota bacterium
GGGATCTATAGTAAACAGAGTAGGAGAGGTCGTCGTTGTTAGGATCGTTGGCACTCCAGGAAATTGTGCGGGCACCCGGAATGTAAAGTTTGCGGGGGGAAGTAGTTGTTGGTGTGTCTAAGCCTCGAACAGAAGGAGGAAGAGAACGAATATGTGCTTGGTCTGGGCCACCTGGGATAAGTCCCCCTGATGTGCTAGCAGATGGATTTGGGGAAAAGGCCACACCGGGTGGATTAATGGTGAGAGATGTAAGTTGGGGTGCCATGTTGTATTGCAGATAACTAACCGTTACTAGGTCTACAGCATTTTGTAATGTAGACAGAGCAGTGCCTATTTGTTCTTTGGAGAAGTCAATTTTCCACTGCAGGAAGCGGGCCGACCGGCTGGTTACGTGATTTCCATTAGCGTTCGTATAAGGATTACTCCAGCCTTGCCAAGTTTCGTCAGGAACCTCAGTATTGCCAGATCGCGTGTAAACCCTCAAAGGAGAATCGCCAGGGTCACTGATCTGCCACTTAATCATTCCCCATCGGGTTAGCATGCCTGCATCAAAGACCTTTGATAGATAAACTCCGGTTTCTGAGGGTTGTGACTGTAGTTGAAGAAGTGTTCCCAAATTGCTGGTAGTAGCGTAGATAGTATTATTGCTTTCTAACAATTGGGTTATTTGCTCGTGTGAAGTTTGAGAGAGGTGGGTCAACCTTTTTAAGGGATCAATGGAAATGATCTGACCCTTGTTTCCCGTGGCCAACAATAAATTTCCATTATTTCTCACTAAGAGATCAAAGCCAATTTGGTGATTGGAAGAGTAAAGTGTCTCAACCAGATTTTCTTTGTCTAATTTGTAGACCTTCATTGTGTTTACAAAATTTTCTTTACCGATTGTTTCTAGATCGATTGCAGTTTCTGCAGCAGAGTTTATGGGGATAGAGGACGTTTGCACGTTGTCAGGTGTAGCTAGTGCGGCAAAGTAGATATTGCCGTAACGGTCCAAAGTAATGGTTTTAATTTCACGTAGGGGAGAGTCATACAGAACAAACGGGGATCCGTCTTGAGTGATGCGGAGAAGCAGTCCACCGGGTGCTGTGCCTGCCAGTAAATTATCCTCTAGATCCCACTCCAAAGTGACAATATGACTTTCTTTGCTATCGTAGAAAACTTCAGAGCGCCCTTCGGGAGTAACCTTATAAATTATTCCATTTGGTCCAGTGCCCACCAAAAGATTGTTGGCTTTGTCAATCAAGAGAGACCAGATGTAGTGTTGTTGAGGATCAAAAAACAGTTTGGGATTTCCTTGCCCATCTAAGCGATAGACTTTAGCATTAGGTCCATTAGCTGCGTAAATTTGATTCTGAGAATCCACAGCTAATGCATATACGCCAGGTCGATCCATTGTCGTCCACAAAGCTTGTTCTCCATCTGGGTTAACGCGAAAAATTTTCCCATTATTTCCACTACCCAGATAAAGATTCCCAGCTCTATCTGTGACGGTTGCATAGATGTAGGCTTCTCCAGTATCTGTTATTGATTTGAGAGCAGGGGCTAAAACAAGTTTCCCGTCACTAGTCACCGAAACACCGTTAAGTTCTCCCTCTAGAAATTGTGCTTGTGTTGATATGGTCCAGCGAGCTGGGCGAGTTGCCTGTAAAAGTCCTCCACTAAAAAGTAAAAAGACTCCCAAGAGAAAAAAATAGTTTCTATTCATAATTTTGTTATCCGAGGAAAGGGGGATAGTAGCTTATTTGATATTGATAGTAATCTCGTTCTGGCCTGTGATGACAATTTCTGTAGCACCTAATTCATGTTCTAAGTAGATTGCTCTATCAATCGGGTGTACGCCTCCTGAAGTTTTGTTTGAGTTGTATAGGGCCAGCATAGAGGGAGGGAGATTAGGCAGCCCTTCTCCCGCTATAATTACCCCTGGTTGATTACGATAAAGGCGAACGTAAAGACGGTCATTTTTTTTTATGTTATTGATAGCTTTAACCAATTGCCCCAAGTTCCGAGGGGTAAATTTCCCCAGACCTGCTTCTTCATCTAATTTCCCGAGTGACAAGCCGTCACTAACCAATAATTTAGCGGATCCTGGCCCGATCTCCTCTGGGATTTTCAAAGGGTATTTATCAACTTGGAGGGTTCCGTTGGATTGTCTTACGAATACGGTTAAGTTGACTTCTTGACCTGTTTTTACTTCAAGTTTGTCTTGCCAAATTTTTTCTAGTATAGCAACCCGACTTTGTTCGACTGAGGAAATTTCAATATTAATCTTTTCCATTACTAGATCTTCGAAGGTGTTGCTAAAAAGAAATTTTACGGGAGCCGAAGCTGCTAAAGCCGCAAAGAGGGAGGTGTTAGTAAGTTCAGAAACGCTGTTTTCGAAGTGCACCTTGGGTTGGTTTTTCAGGGAAATGGTGGTTTTTACTTTCAGAGTTTGTTCTCCAATAGACCTTTCAGACGACATAATGCCGTTATGAACAGTGAGGGCCATAAGCAGAGGCGTCAAAAAGCGATCGGTGACTACTTCGTAGTTAAGTTCTCTAATCCCGCCACGACTCTTTCGAAGTTGTATCGTAACTGGTATGAGAGTGGGATGTTCTCCCACTAGACCCATAATGCCAGTGGCTCGATCTTGCTTGATACTTCCTACAAAATCGGTAGTTGCCGATATTTTTTCACTAGTCCTGACGCTTGGAATGACTGTTAGCACAGTCGCGTTATTTAAGGGAAGATCAGTATATCCAATGCTTAGAAAGGGGTGACCAAAGGCATAGACTTTTCTGCCTTGAATATAGGTGACCGTACCGGAGGCACTAAGTTCCATATCTCCCCTTGCCAACTGGACCGAGATAGTGGAGCCTGCTTCAAGAACAGATTTTCCATAATTGTCTGCTTTAGCATTTCCAGTACCCTGTACTGGAGTAAGTCCTAAAGCTTTCAATTGAGAGGAGAATGTGTTGATAGTATTCCCTGAAAAACCGGAAAAATTTAAAGGTGTAGCAATGGGCTGAAGTTTGGTTTGTGTTGGGTAATCCGGCCATGTGAGGGTCAGGGGTTTTTCGGGACGCTCAAAATCAGATTGGAGCCAATTGGAGTTTGTTATCCCATGGAGTTCATTTAAATTAACCTGACTTGCTCTGATGGAGCGGATTCCAGGTTTTTCTTTGAATATGTCAACTGTCTCTCGGATGGGAGTAATTCCTGCAATGGGTTCTCGAGAAAAGGGGAAGGAGTAGGCAATGGCTCCGACTAATTTGTTGTCAATGTAAACTGGGCTACCACTCATCCCGGCAAAAACACCTGTTCGATCAACTCTATTTCCTGACAGACGAGTCAAAATAAGGTTTTGTTTTGGTCGGATGTTTTTGAGAACTCCTAGTACCTCCACCTCAAATTCTTCTGTTTTGTTGCCTTCAAAAACAGTTTTTCCATAGCCTTTTTGGCCCGGCTTAATATCTCCCAAAGGATAAAATTCCGAGGATTGAGCCAAACTGTCCAGTGTGATCAAAAAAAAGAGCAATGAAATAACTGTAAAGGTTCTAGATTTCATTCTTTATCTCTGTAGTGTAGACGAAGCAGCAGAGTTTGCATCCGGTAGTATACCGGCTGCTTATTTAAGCGGTCAATTTAACCTGGAGTTAACAGCTTGCGCGCAGTCTTAGTCATTGATTTTATTTGAGTTTATAGCAAAACGGTAAGAGTGTTGGCTAATCCTAATTTTGCCCTAATCATTTGTCAGTGGCGCCTGTCATCATGAACAACCTAAGTGGGGGTTTTGGAAGTATTGCGGGTGGTTTTTTATGCTGAAACTTGATGCGTTGGAGTTAGTTGGATTTAAATCTTTTGCGCACAAGACCCGCTTGCAGTTTCCTCAAGGTATTACGTCAGTCGTTGGTCCTAACGGTTGTGGTAAATCAAATTTAGCAGATGCTATCGGGTGGGTGTTGGGAGCGCACAGCGCTCAAAACTTGCGGGGAGAAAAGATGGACGATGTCATCTTTAACGGTACTCGCACGCGCAAACCATCGGGAGTGGTAGAAGCCACATTAGTTTTCTCCCATCATGATGGGAAACCGATTGAACTGGTTAAGTCGGGTATTTCTGGAGAGGTGTTAGAGGTTTCCCGCAAGTTATATCGTTCCGGTGAGAGCGTTTACTCTATTAACCAGCGGCGCTGTCGCTTAAAAGATATTCGTTCTGTGATGGAAGAGGCGGGAATAGGATTTGCTCCTTATGCCCTCATTGCTCAAGGTAAAATCGGTTCGTTTTTGAGCGCCAAGCCATTGGAGAGGCGAACTGTTATTGAGGAAGCGGCTCGTATTACTGGATACAAGAGTCGCCGAAGAAGTGCTGAACTAAAGCTAGAACTGGCCCAGCAAAATCTAGTCCGAATTAACGATATTGTCGCCGAAATTGAACGCCAGCTTCGCTCCTTAAAGCGACAAGCGGCAAAGGCCAAACGTTACAAAGAGGCGCGAGAACAGTTTCGCCAATCCCAATTGTTGAAGTTTGTTTTTGAGGCAGAGCAGTTTTCCAAGCAAATTGAACATTTGGACAAAGAATTAAAGGAGTATGAAGAAAAGGAACGGAGTGTTGGTTTAGAACTGACCGGCAAGGAAAAAGCTCATCGGATAGCATTAGAGAAGAGAGAAAAATTAGAAGTAAAGCTTTCTGAGTTTAGACAAGCGCGCTCGAAAATACAGCTCGAGGTCGATCGTGCTCAGAATTCTATTCAATATCATAAGGAGCAAATTAGTACTTCGGAAAAGTTCCTTG
>CAZASS010000040.1:4783-10441 GCA_964487835.1 uncultured Acidobacteriota bacterium
AATGCGGAAGAGCAGGAAATAATTCAGCAATCACTACAAAGGGTTAAGGAAGAATCGTCTGGTTTCGAATTAGAAACATCTACTTTGCTAGACCAGGAAAAACAGGTCGAAAGCGCTGTTGAAGAGCAAGTCGGGGTTGTCGATCGTCACCAAATTGAAGTTCGTGAGTCAGAGGATAAAATCGAGGAACTGCGCAGTCGTTTGGTTCGTCTGGCGGCTGATACAGCTACGTTAAACAATCTCAAAAAACAACTTTCACAAACTCTTGAATCTGCTCAGCCAGTCTTGCAGAGATTAGAAGAGGAACGCTCAGGTCACGAATTAAAATTGGAAGAAAGCGGGTTGCGTTTGGAAAAGACCCAGCAAGCTTTGGAGCGTAAGAAAACTGAAGTTGTTGAATTAGGAAACACTTTGCAGCAGCAACGGGAGGAAAAAACTGTTCTGGAACGTCGTTTGGAGGAACTTCGATCGGAATCAGTTGAATTGCATAATCAGTTAATTGCCCAACGAGAGAGACTTCAGTCTCTTCAAGAAATTGAATTAAGCCATTCTCAGTACAGTGAAGGAGTGCAAAAATTTTTAAATCACCCATCGACCAGTCAATCGATTAGGAACGGAGGTACTCTGGCTGAGTGTATAGAGACCAGTCCAGAATATGAGAAATTAGTAGAAGAGTTTCTCGGAGAGGAATTGGAATACATACTTGTAGACTCCTTAGATGAGGCAGTGCGGGGAGTTTCTGAATTGAAGATGATCGAGAGCGGAAAGTGCACCTTTCTGACACTAAATTCTTCCAATGGTTTCAAAAAAAGCAACGGAAACGGGTTCAAAAAAGGCAATGGAAACGGTTCGGGGCTTCAAGGGGTTCATGGTCCATTGGCTGATCTGTTAGAGATGGAGCCGGGTGTTTACGAAGCTTTCCGACGTGCTTTACCTCAGAGAGCGGAAGCTGTAGTAGTTTCTGATTTAGGGCAGGCCATGAATCTAGCTCACAAATATCCGGAGAATACATTCGTTACGCTAGCAGGTGAAGCTTTCACTCCGAGAGGGTTACTATCCGCCAGTTCAGCTCAAGGTCAGAAGATGGGGTTACTAAGCTTGAGACGAAAGAAAGGCGAATTAGAAAAAAGAATTTCAGGGTTGCAAAAAGATTTTTTAAAAGTCCAGGCGAGAGAAGAGGAGCAGCAGCAAGCATTGCATGTAACGCTGAAATCGTTTGATAAGAGTGATATTTCTCTGCATCAGGCGGAGAAGGAAGTTGTTACGTTGACCCATCAGCAAGAACAGTGGAAGGGAGAATGGGACAGACAGGAGCAAGCGCTGAGGGTTGTAGGCGAAGAATTAAAGCAATTAGAGTGTGAGCGAGAAGAAAACCACAAAAAAGTTCGTGAAGTTGAGGAGCAATTAAATAAAGGGAATAGTTCTCGAGTGGAAACTGAACAGGTTCTTTCTCAGATGCAGGATACGTTGCGACAATTGCGAAGCGAACTTGGGAGAAGGCAAGAACATCTCCATTTGATTGCATCGGAACGTAAGGTGCTGGAAGAGAGACGGGCGGCTGTACAACGGACTTTAGAGAGGATTGAAGTGGAAAAGACTAGCCTCAAATCTCGCCAACAAGCCAGCCAATCTGCACAGAATCAGGGGGAAGAGAGTCTGTCCCAAATGAGCACGGCATTGAAGACTTTAGGTGCGGACCTAGATAAGAACCAAGCTCGAGAAGCTGAGATGCAAGCTAATTTACAGGAATTAGAGCATGAATATACCGACTGGAAACAGACTCTTCCAGAAACAGAAAAAAGCTTGATTGATTTGCGGAATGACAAGAGCAACTTGCAGGAAAAGAAAGCCCAATTGGATGTTGATCGGGCCCGTTTGGAAACGCAACTTGAAAGTATTGGTGAGCAGTGTTTGGAGCGATTACAAACATCTTTGGAAGAAGCTAGTGCTAAGGTGGACTTGCAAGATGCTCAGATTGCAGAGGCCTTGCAGCAATATGAGCAGTTGCAGGAACGTCTTGAAAAGTTCGGGCCTATCAATATGGCTGCTCTCGAGGAATATCAAGAAAACGAAGAACGTCATAATTTTTTGTGTTCTCAACGTTCCGATATCGAGGTGTCTATCGCAGATACCAGCAAGGCCATCCAGGAAATTAACCGCCATAGTCGTGAAAAATTCAAAGAAGCTTTTGAATCTATTAATGGACATTTTGATGAGATTTTTCAGAAACTTTTTGGTGGTGGAGAATGTGGATTGCGTTTGGTAGATGAGGATGATCCGTTGGAGAGTGGTATTGATATCTTTGCACAGCCACCTGGAAAGAAGCTTCAGAACGTTATGCTCCTCTCGGGCGGTGAAAAGGCAATGACTGTATTTGCTTTTTTAATGGCCCTTTTTGCTTATCGTCCCAGTCGTTTTTGTGTGCTTGATGAAGTAGACGCCCCCTTGGACAGTGCCAATATAGCTCGTTTTAAAGGTCTGATTCAGCAGATGAGCGAGAAAACACAATTCGTTGTTGTGACCCACAATAATCAGACTATGGAAGCTGCTGAAGTCCTTTATGGAGTCACCATGGAAGAGCCTGGGGTATCTAAGATCGTTTCAGTCAAATACTAGCGACGAAGGAACAGGAGGCATATTGTCCTCATGGTTGGTCATGTGTTCATTGATTGTTTCAGGATCCTATTTTTCTTAGGCGTTAATTTTTAGTCTAGTGCCTTCTTTTTTATTTTGTATTCTCGTACTTTTTTAGCAATTGTGTTCCTGTGAATACCCATGATTTCTGCAGCTCGACCGAGATTGCCATCACTGTTTTGCAGTGCTCGGATAATGAAGAGTTTTTCAAATTGTGAAGTGGCTTCCGACCAATAGATTCCCTTGGAGACAATTTCTCCAATAATTTCCTCCAATTTATCTTTGATTTTTTTCTGCTGCTGGGTCATAGGAGGCTAGCTAGTCCTTGAAAACTGGTGCATGCCTGTCAATCTGTCCCCAGACTTTCTCCTGTTAAACGATAGTAGGCTTCTAAGTAAAGCTGTGAAGTGGCTGTAATAATAGATTCTGGCAACTGGGGTCCAGGAGGGGTTTTGTCCCAGTCGAGTGTTGCTAGATAGTCTCGGACGAATTGCTTGTCAAACGAAGGTTGAGATTTGCCGGGTTGATACTGGTCAGCTGGCCAAAATCTAGAGGAATGTGGTGTGAGGGCTTCGTCGATCAGAATGATTTTTGATCCTATTAGGCCAAATTCGAACTTGGTATCGCAGATAATGATGCCCCTTTCTTTTGCATGGTCCCTGGCGCGTTTATAGAGTGCCAAGCTAAGGGTGCGTACTTGTTCAGCCACTTCCTCACCAACCAGTTCTACAGCTTGCTGGAAATTAATGTTTTCGTCATGGCCCTCTGTAGCCTTGGTGGATGGGGTGAAAATAGGTTCGGCAAGTTCCTCCGCTTCCTTCATTCCACTGGCTAGTTGAATACCACAAATTGTGCTGTTAGCCTGATATTCTTTCCATCCAGAACCAGCCAGGTAACCTCTTACAACGCATTCTATGGGTAGAGGTTCGCATTTGTGTACTAACATCGAACGACCGGCAAGTTGTTCTTTAAAAGGGTCTAGAGAACTTGGGAAGTCTTCGATATGGGATGAGATTAAATGATTTTCAACAACATCCTGAAGTTGATTGAACCAGAAGGCTGATAGTTGAGTAAGAACCTCTCCCTTCTTTGGGATTGGATCGGGAAGAATGACGTCAAAAGCCGATAGACGATCGGTTGCTACCATAAGAAGATGTTCTTTGAGGTCAAACATTTCACGGACTTTTCCACTAAGAACTTTGGAAATTCCTGAAAGATCAAGTGTGGTGATGTTGGGTGATTGCGAATTTTTCATTGAATATTCCTACCTAATGTTGTGAAAGTATTTATTTTACAGTACCTATTTTAGTTCGATATCTGATGATTGTAATAAAAGATTTTCTTCAATGAAACTTGCATATTGAAAAATCTGATCTTATTTCTAACTATTGACGGGGTCAAGAGGCGGTTGCTATAATTGGCACTCAACAGCGGGGAGTGCCAACTGCTCGTTGTAAGTGGCTGGTGTAATAGGGCTTTCGTCAAGAATAATTACAATTTTATTGATAATTGAGCAGAAAAGGAGTGTGTAGTTCTATGAATATTAAACCGTTACATGACCGTATTTTGGTCAATCGTCTTGAAGGTGATGAGGAAGAAGTTCGTGGCGGGATTGTTATCCCTGACACAGCTAAAGAGAAGCCCCAGGAGGGCGAAGTAGTGGCTGTGGGTGATGGGAAGGTTCTCGACAGTGGGCAGAAGGTTGCAATGTCAGTCAAGGCAGGCGACAAGATTCTTTTTGGTAAGTACTCAGGAACCGAAGTGAAGATTGATGATGGAGAATTTCTAATTATGCGTGAAGACGAGGTGTTGGGAATTCTGGTTTGAAAAGGGAACAAGCTCTAAACTCGAGGGTTTGGATAACTATTTCCACAGAAGAATTTTTGTAATATTTAGGAGGATAGTATGGCAAAAGAAGTAACGCATGGTGAAGATGCACGCCGAGCATTGATTGAAGGTGTGAACAGATTAGCTAATGCGGTGAAGATTACACTTGGCCCTAAGGGCCGTAATGTTGTTTTAGAGAAGAAATTTGGCTCTCCAGTCGTGACCAAGGACGGCGTGACTGTGGCTAAGGAAATTGAACTGGATGGTCTACAAAAAGTAGGGGCCGCAATGCTCCGCGAAGTAGCAAGTAAAACCAGTGATGTTGCCGGTGATGGCACGACGTCTGCTACGGTTTTAGCTCAGGCGATTGTTCGAGAAGGCATTAAGAATGTCACAGCTGGAGCGAACCCCATGGCTTTGAAACGTGGAATTGAAAAAGGTGTGGCTCATGCGATTGAAGCAATTCGTGGGCTTTCCAAACCCGTCAAGGGCAACATGATTGCCCAGGTTGGATCAATTTCGGCCAACAACGATAGCGCTGTTGGTGAGATTATTGCCGAAGCTATGAATAAAGTTGGCAAGGATGGAGTTATCACAGTTGAAGAAGCCAAATCGATTGAAACTTCTTTAGAAGTAGTGGAGGGTATGCAGTTTGATCGTGGCTATTTGTCACCTTACTTTGTTACCGATCCAGAGCGAATGGAGGTTTCTCTTGAAGACGCCCACATACTCTTGCACGAAAAGAAAATTAGCTCAATGAAAGATTTACTTCCTTTACTTGAGCAAGTGGCTAAAACAGGTAAGCCTTTCTTGATAATTGCTGAGGATGTTGAAGGAGAGGCATTGGCGACTTTGGTGGTCAATAAGCTTCGAGGTACGCTGAATGGCTGTGCAGTGAAAGCTCCCGGTTTTGGTGATCGCCGGAAAGCCATGTTGGAAGATATTGCCATATTAACTGGTGGAAAAGTAATTTCTGAGGATCTTGGTATCAAGCTTGAGAATGTCACTCTTGAGGATTTAGGTACGGCCAAGAAAATCACGATTGATAAAGACAATTCCACTGTTGTAGAGGGTGCTGGTGATCAGGAGGATATTCGTGGCCGGGTCAACCAAATCCGTGCTCAAGTTGAAGAAACAACTTCTGATTATGATCGTGAGAAACTACAAGAGCGATTGGCTAAGTTGGTTGGCGGAGTA
>CAZASS010000040.1:10451-12280 GCA_964487835.1 uncultured Acidobacteriota bacterium
CTACTGAGACCGAGTTGAAGGAAAAGAAGGCTCGTGTAGAAGATGCTATGCATGCTACTAAGGCAGCTGCTGAAGAGGGGATCGTTCCTGGCGGTGGGGTAGCCTATTTAAGAGGTGCTCTAGCGCTTGCAGATTTTACATTGGAGGATTCAGACGAGCAGGTTGGTATCAATATTCTCAGACGATCACTTGAGGAGCCTCTAAGACAAATTGCCCAGAATGCAGGTCAAGAAGGTGCTATCGTGTTGGGCCAAGTTTCCGATAGTGATGATCCTAATGTTGGTTTTAATGCCAATACAGAGGTATTCGAAGATCTGGTTGAGGCCGGTGTCATTGATCCAACTATGGTCACTCGGACTGCTCTCCAGAATGCTTCTTCCATTGCCAGTCTGCTTCTGACAACAGAAGCGCTTATTACTGACATGCCAGAAGAAGCGTCGGCTGCTGGTGGTCCTCCTGCTCCCGATATGGGTGGCATGGGTGGCATGGGTGGCATGCCTGGTATGATGTAAGACAAGCCCCATTTTGGCGGCTGTTTTGCCGAAAAATAAGAGAGAGCGTAAAGGGAAACTTAGTTTTTTCTCTACGCTCTCTTTTTTTTATCTTCCTTAGTAATTTCCTCTTTTGATCTTTCTTTCGTAAAATCTTTCTGTGTTTCCAAAATGGCGCATCATCTTGTTTTGCGGGATTGTTGTTTATATTACTTGTTTTTACCAGTTAGGGAATTGGACGTTTATTGGTGCCGATGAACCTAGGTATGCTCGTATTGGCGAGGAAATGAATCTAGGGGGCAATTATGTGACTCCAACTCTAGACCATCATCCTTGGCTAGAGAAACCTCCTCTTCTTTTTTGGCTTGAAGCTGTTAGTTTTCAATTCTTTGGGGTTCAGGAATGGTCAGCTCGTTTTCCCATAGCACTTCTTGCTGTGGGAACTCTATTGTCGGTAGGAGCTTTTGTTAATGTTTGGGGGAGCCGCAGATCTGCTGTTCTAAGCCTGCTAGTTTTATGTACCTCTGGACTCTTTTTCATTTATGCCAGGACTGCCAACACTGATATGCCTTTGGCCGCAATGCTCACCATAGCTATGGTGAGCGGACTCCAAGCTACCCGATCTAACTCCCGTTGGTGGGCGGCTTTATCTGGTGTGGCATTGTCTTTATCTGTTTTATCCAAAGGGCCTGTGGCGGTTATTTTGTGGGGTGGAACCTTTGCAATTTATTTTTTACTACGTCGACGGCTCGAATGGAGTTTAATGCAAATCTTCGTTTTGATGAGTGCTTTTATGTTGACTGTATCCCCTTGGTTTTGGGCGGTATGGAAGGAAAACGGGTTTGTTTTCTTAGCTGTCTTTTTAGTGAATCACCATCTGGCTCGCTTTTTGACTGACATTCATCATCATTGGCAGCCTCTGTGGTTTTATTTGCCAGTTTTGGGAGTTGGATTTTTCCCTTGGGTCGTTTTTCTAGGAACAGCTTTACATCGTATTTGGCAGCGTCGCTCAGATTTTTTTTCTGATCATTGTCGTGGTGAGTTGTTTTTATGGCTTTGGGCCATAATCCCATTTATTTTCTTTTCGTTGAGTCAAAGCAAGTTAGCTGGTTATTTGTTGCCTGCAATTCCTCCGCTTGCCGCAATCGTTGGATTGGAGTGGGATCGATGGCTGAAAGGGGAATCGTTAAATGATCGTATTGTGAGAGGGCAATTTGTGTTTTTAGGGAGCTTCACGTGTGTGATTGCAGTGGTACTAGTTTATGGTTTCTATACTGTATATCAAGTCCCAACCACAGGCATTTTGTTGGTTTTACCAATTGTAATAAGTGTTGGTTG
>CAZASS010000040.1:12291-16182 GCA_964487835.1 uncultured Acidobacteriota bacterium
ATCACAGACGTCGTTTATTAATCGTTTTCTTTTCTTTAGTTTCAGGAATGACCCTGTTTGTTGCACTAACTTTTTGGAAGGCAGCTCCGGTGTTGGGGAGTTACCATTCAGCTCGAGACATTGTTCTATCAGTGAAACCCTTCTTATCTCCTCACAGTCCTCTGGTGCTTTATAGATATTCTCACCATACTGCAGATTATTACACAGGCTACTTAACCAGCAGGGAGTCCCTTCTCAATCCTGGATCTCTTCGTGATTACTTTCACAAAAACCCTCAGGATCGTTATTATATTTTAACTCAGGAGTCAGGTTGGCAAGACCTTAGACTGTTGTCCCACGCCCGGTTGCTTAGCCAACATGGCAACCTATATTTAGTGGAAATGCTTTCTAATAGTGGCCAGATGGGGTTGCTGAGCTCTCCCCAATGATCAACATGCTAAGATGAGTTTTTTGTATTTATTATGTCTCTAAAGCTTTATAACACTTTGACTCGTCGGATAGAGGAAGTGAAACCTCTAGATGGTGAGACCATTCGTATGTATACCTGTGGTCCAACTGTTTATGATTTTGTTCATATTGGCAATTTTCGTACTTTTGTTTTCCAAGACCTGCTACGACGGTATGTCTGTTATAAAGGTTTTCCTTTATTGCATGTGATGAATATCACAGATGTTGATGACAAAATCATCGATAACGCGCGTAAAGCAAATCTTCCAATTCAAGAGTATACCTCTCGTTTTGAGGAGGCCTTTTTCGAAGATATGGAAACTCTCGGCTTGCAAAAACCCGATGTAACTCCACGTGCAACAGACCATATTGATGCTATGGTTGAACTTATTCTCAAACTGCGAGAGCAAGGATGTACCTATGAAAGTAAGGGGTCTATTTATTATAGGATCGATTGCTTTCCCGACTATGGAAAGTTAGCTCATTTGGATTTGTCCCAAGTTTCTGGTGAGGGCCGGATTGATACTGATGAATACACAAAGGAAAATCCGAGGGATTTTGTTCTGTGGAAAGCCCGCAAGGAAGGTGAGGCCTATTGGGATACCGTTCTAGGTTCGGGACGTCCCGGTTGGCATATTGAATGCTCTGCTATGAGCAAAAAATATTTAGGGGAGAGTGTTGATTTGAATGTAGGAGGAGTTGATTTGATTTTTCCTCACCATGAGAACGAAATAGCACAGAGTGAAGCCTCTACTGGACAACCTTTTGTACGCCACTGGGTACATAGTGAATTTTTGTTGGTGGAGGGTGAAAAGATGTCCAAATCAAAAGGCAATCAATACACACTCAGAGACATATTAGAGAAAGGCTATGATCCTTTGGCAGTTCGTTATCTTCTCCAGTCGGTACATTATCGCAAGCAATTAAACTTTACTTTCGAGGGAGTAGAACAAGCCCAGTCAGCTTTGCAGAGGATTAACGATTTTTTAGTTAGGATTCGAGAAGTTTCAGATGAAATAGATGAGAATAAAGGTCTTTCGGAAAAAATTGCCCAAGCTCGAGTCGATTGTGAAGCTTGGTTAGACGAAGATTTGAATACCTCTGGTGCTTTGGGCGTGTTATTTGATTTGATCAAGCAAGTCAATGTTTCATTGGAATGCAGTGAAGTGGGAGGTATAAACAGAGATCAAATTTTATCGCTTATCACTGATGTCAATCGAGTTTTAGCCGTTTTCCAAGTTGAAATACCGGCTCTTGAAGACCAAGAAATTACGAATATGATCGAGCAGCGTGAACAAGCTCGTTTGCAGAATGACTATCAACGTGCTGATGAAATTCGTGATGCATTAGCTCAACAAGGGATAACTTTGGAGGATACCCAGGGAGGAACTAGATGGAAGAGATTAATCTAGTTGGGGTTTATATCTGAAAATTTGACAAAGAATTTAGCCAATTTTAAGATGGTTTTGAGCGGGAGTAACTCAGTGGTAGAGTGCGACCTTGCCAAGGTCGAAGTCGCGGGTTCGAATCCCGTTTCCCGCTCCATTTTTTGGGTTGTTTGAGGCTTTCCTCAAGCCTTTTTGTGTGGTCCGCCGCGTAACTTTCTTAACACGTGGGTTTCTATTTGGCGGATGCGTTCTCGTGTGACAGAAAATTGCTGTCCTACTTCTTCTAGAGTGCACTCCGAACCAGAATTCATTCCAAAGCGCATCCGAATAATTTTTTCTTCCCGGGGAGTAAGCGTACACAAAACTTCATTGGCTTGATCCCAAAGTCGAGAATTGATGGTTTTTTCTACTGGGGAAACAGTGCCTTTGTCTTCGATAAAGTCGACTAGGCGTGCTTCCGCACTCTCTCCAATGGGAGTTTCAAAGGAGATTGCTTTTTTATTACTTCTCAAAATCTGACGGACCTTGGAGGATGACCAGTCTAATTCGAGAGCAATTTCCGGTATAGATGGCTCGCGACCGAGTGACTGGACCAATGTTCGTGTGGTTCGTGTCAACTGATTGATGTTCTCAATCATATGGACTGGTATGCGGATTGTTCTCCCCTGATTAGCGATTGCACGAGTAATTGCCTGCCGAATCCACCAAGTTGCGTAAGTGGAGAATTTATAACCTCTCCGATAATCAAACTTATCGACGGCAGTCATCAGGCCTGTATTACCCTCTTGTACCAGATCAAGGAATTCGAGTCCTCGATATGAATATTTTTTGGCAATTGATACTACTAGTCTAAGATTCGCTTCGACTAACTGTGTTTTGGCAATTTCTGCATCCAATTGCCCCTGCTTGATTCGTGCCAAGGCGTGTTTCAAATCGTCAGCGCTATGTAATGTTTCCTTTTCAATTTGGAGGAGCTTCTCTTTGTTTTTTTGCATCTGAGCGCGGATATTTTTTATTTCTGCAGTTTTTAGTCCAGACTGTTTTAGTGTTTTCAGGCGCTTATTTTCTTTGTCTAGATCAATGACTTGGCATGCAGTATTGTGGAGTACCGAAAGTAAATTTTTTTTCATCTGCTCGGCGAGATCTAAATCATTCATACAGCGAGAAATTTTCAATCGATTACGAGCTAGTTGATACTGTAATCGCCTACGAGTATCTTTGCGTGTTGCTCTTTTCAGCCCTTGAAGAAATTTAGAAGCTTCTGCGCTGAGGGTTTTAATTTCGTCAATTTTTTTGAGGGCTTCTTTTTGCCGTTTGTCCAGATCGCTATCATTATTTTCATCTTCTTTCAGGGTGACAAAATCCTTTACTGAAATTTTCCCCTCTTGTAGATCATTAGACTTTTCTAATAGATGGATTGTTACGAATGGGGAACGAGAGAAAGTCTTGAAAACTTTTCTTTGTCCTCTTTCAATTTGTTTAGCTAATTTAACCTCTCCCTTTTTTGTCAAAAGGGGTACAGTACCCATCTCTCTTAGGTAAAGATGAGCTGGATCATTAATACTTTCAAAGGTTGAAGTTGAGGGTCTCTTCATTTTTTGCGTTGTTTTTTTAGTTAACTTTGTTTTTTCAGATTGAGATTTAACAGAATCAACTACGTCAATCCCAGAATTATTTAAGAGCTTAAGAACTTTTTTAAAATCATATGATTTAACATCGGAGGACAGTGCAGTGTGGACCTCGTCAGAAAGAAGGAAACCCTTACTTTTTCCTAGGTCAACTAGTTCTTGAATTTTTGTATTTTTTTTCACCATAACCAACTTCATGTTACAAACTGGGATTAGTATGAATCCTCCTGCCAATCCGCAGGAGACAGGCGAGTACGGTTAGTATCCAGTTAAATTTTTTTAGTGTTTATTGTCCAGCCCAAACTTATTTTTTAAATTCTACCACAGTGTTTACTGGGCCGCTCTAAACTACTACAACCACCTTCTCATGACTGAACTAAGCAGTTCAAGTGGGTTTTGAGAAGGAATGAATTTATTTTAGATTCTTT
>CAZASS010000041.1:0-3044 GCA_964487835.1 uncultured Acidobacteriota bacterium
ATACCACCTGTCGGGTATCCCCGTGGGAAAGACTGTGAAGAAAAGTTATATCACCCTGACAGGTTCTGGTTGGTAAACCCGTACTTGGCCCAACACGTTGGACATCAAAAATTACAACTGGAATTTCCGCATAGTAGGCCAGCCCAACAAACTCTGACATCAAAGAAATACCAGGACCAGAAGTTGAGGTCATAGCACGAGCACCTGCCCATCCGGCGCCAACAGCCATTCCTATTGCTGCTAATTCATCTTCTGCCTGAACAATTGCAAAGGTGGACTTTCCGGTTTTAGAATCGATCCGGTAACGTACCATATATTTGGTAAAAGAATCTCCCACACTAGTAGCTGGGGTGATTGGATACCAAGTTAAGATAGTGGCACCTCCAAACATGCTACCCAGAGCACAAGCCGCATTACCATCAATAATAATCTTTCCCTTTGTCTCATCCATTCTTTTAAAACAATATGGATCTTTTTTAGGAAGATTGTCACGTACGTATTGAGCTCCTAAATGAGCTGCTTTAACATTGAGTTCAATAGCTTTTTGTTTAGATTGAAACCACTTCCCTATTGCAATTTCAACCTCAGCCATTTCGATATTCATCAACTCGGCTGCACTGCCAACATAAACAATATTGGCAATCAATTTTCGAAGTTTGACATCCCGTATAACTTCACCTGCTAAGGCAGAAAAAGGAACCGGATAATAAATCAAATCATCTCGAACATCGGAGAGCTTCAACTTCTCCTCATAAAGAACCACTCGACCTGGCTCTAAGTTCTCAACATCCTCCCTAGCCGTTTCCGGATTCATAGCAACCAAAAAGTCAATCTCTCTCTTACGCGCTACATAGCCGTCCTTGGAAGCACGAATCGTAAACCAAGTTGGCAAACCAGCAATGTTGGAAGGAAAGAGGTTTTTCCCACTTATGGGAACTCCCATCTGGAAAATGGACCTCATCAACACATTGTTCGAAGACTGGCTTCCCGAACCATTTACAGTAGCTACTTCGATACTAATATCATTCACAATTTCAGCTTGATTTTTTTTACCCAAAACACCTTCTTGAGGTTGAACCTGAATACTCACTCTCCTGTTCCTCTCTTAGTATTAAACCTAAACTAATTCTCTTCTGCTAAACTGCTATATACTAACAAAGAGCATTGACGTCAATTATCTTCTCTGCCATATGATTTGTATGAACTCAAAATTGTATTTAAATAACGCCCCCCATCAAACCCTAATTCCATTTGTAAATTCAACAAAAACCCCCTTTTCAAACAACCGTAAAAACCTCTTTGTATTAATAAAGAGATCCTTCAAAATTGGAGACTCACTTGACTCAGTCCCCTTGGGTTCTATAATAAGCGCTTCCTAGAAAATTCCAGTCAGATAAGACCGGAAGGAGATTCATGCCAACCAAGAAAAAAAAACAAAATCGAAAAACAAGTTCTAAAAAATCAAATATGAAGAAAAAAGTAACTAAAAAGAAAGTAACTAAAAAGAAAAAATCCGTCAAAAAAATAGCTCCTAGGAAAAAAGCAGCTGCCATTGTTCAAGAATCGTCTCCCAAAAAAGAATTCGCCAAAGAATTGTATAAACTATATGAACAAGGTTTGAGATTTTTGCACCGTAAGTCTTACGAGAAAGCGCGTAATAAGTTCATTCAATTACTAGAAAAATTTCCCACCGACATCGAAGTTACTTCACGCGCAAAAACTTTTGTCCAAATCTGCGATCGCCACTTAGATTTGAAACAAAATCAACCCGCCCTAAACCCGGAAATTATCTTTAACCAGGCTGCAATTCACCATAACGCTAAACGTTATGAGGAGGCACTAGAAACCCTATCCCAGGCAATAAAGTTGACCCCTAAAAGGAGAGATCACATCTATTACTCCATGGCAGCCGCTGAGGTTTGCATTGGAAACACGACTCAAGGTCTGACATACCTTAGAAAAGCTATTACAATGAACGAAGAAAATCGCTTCTTTGCCAACAATGACCCAGACTTTGAACCAATTGCTGACAATCCAGAATTTGAGGAATTAATTCATCCGGAATAGACATGGTCAAACGTTACGCGATCATTCTAGCTGCAGGCAAAAGCACACGATTCAAATCCGATACACCCAAAATAATGCACCGTCTTTGTGGAAAGCACATGATGTTGCATGTCCTGGACAAGTTACAAGACCTACAGATTGAAAAAACATTTTTACTCGTCAATCAAGTAACCAAAGAATTAATGGAAGTGGTGAACCCATACGAAGTCCACTTTATTGAACAAACAAAACAATTAGGCACAGGCCACGCCCTATTGACTGCTGCTTCCCAGCTAAAACCACTCACTGGCACTCTTCTAGTTCTTTGTGCTGACACTCCACTTATTCGAGTCAAAACGTTACAAGAAATATTAGAAACGTGTGAAACACAGAATACAGATCAAGTAGTATTAACCACTTCTTTAAATGATCCCAGTGGTTATGGTCGTATTTTACGAGACACCAAGGGGAAAG
The DNA here is from genome assembly GCA_964487835.1 of uncultured Acidobacteriota bacterium. Lineage (GTDB taxonomy): Bacteria > Acidobacteriota > UBA6911 > RPQK01 > JADFOI01 > JAUXKG01. Next base: position 2,521 of record CAZASS010000041.1, read on the forward strand.
CCATCGATATCATCGAGGAAAAAGAAATCGGCAATGAACAAGCGACTATTAATGAAATCAACACCGGTGTAATTTGTCTCAAAATTTCCTCGCTACTCGAAGGCCTTCCACATTTGACCCCCTCTGAACAAAGTGGAGAATATTATTTGACAGATTTATTTCGTATTCTGTTAGCCCAAGGTAAAAAAGTTACCACATTAACAACCGACTATCCCGACGAAGCCCTAGGGGTAAACAATCGAGAACAATTGTCAATTGTTGAAATGAAACTAAGAAACAAAATTGTTCAAAAATGGATGCTCAACGGGGTAACATTTTTGGATCCTTCTTCGGTTTACATTGATGTCTCCGCTACCATCGGATCCGATACCGTAATCTACCCTGGAGTAATTATTGAAGGATCCAGTAAAATTGGAGCTGGTTGTATTATCCATGGCTACTCTCACCTTAAAAACGCCATATTGGAGAAGGGTGTCATTGTAGATCACTGTTCCATAATTCGAGATAGTTCTATAGGCAGACAA
>CAZASS010000041.1:3054-9196 GCA_964487835.1 uncultured Acidobacteriota bacterium
CAAGCCAAAATTGGTAATAAAACTAAAGCTGCCCACCTAAGCTATTTGGGAAATGCTGAAATAGGCAATCAAGGCAATATCGGAGCTGGGACTATCACTTGCAATTACGACGGAAAACAAAAACACACTACAGTTATCGAGGATGAAGTTTTCGTAGGCAGTGGCAGCCAACTAGTAGCCCCAGTAACTTTAGAGAAAAAAGCCTACATAGCAGCTGGATCAACTATCACAGAAGATGTTCCCAAACAATCTCTAGGAGTAGCCCGACAAAGACAGGTTAATAAGCCTGGCTGGACAAACGACAAAACAAAAAAAAAGAAAAAATAATTTAAATTAGAGAAGATCAGACTAAAAATTATACTTCTGGATTCAAAACCGGTTCGTGATATTCCTGCAGGCTCTTAACATTGATCTCTTCTCTTTGCAAAGCACGAATAGCACTAACTGCTGCTGCTGCTGCTGAAAGAGTGGTGATACATGGCGTTCCATACTGCATACAGGCTCTACGAATAGCTTTTTCATCAAAGAAAGATTCCTTTCCCAATGGAGTATTAACCACTAAATTGATTCTTTGACTTTTAATCAAATCTACAACGTTGGGACGACCCTCATTGACCTTGTATACTATTTCCGTTCCCAAATCCGCTTCGTGCAGTATTTCAGCAGTTCCTCGGGTCGCTACAACTTCAAAACCTAGCTGTTGAAAATCCCTAGCAATATTGGCTACAAAACGCTTATCCCTCTCATTTACACTGATAAATACCACACCTGTTTTTGGCAGATGCGTTCCCGCACCAATCTGAGCTTTTGCATAAGCCTCACCAAAACTTTCGGATACGCCCATAACTTCGCCAGTTGACTTCATTTCAGGTCCTAAAATTGTATCTACCCCGGGGAATTTGCTAAATGGAAACACAGGTGTCTTAATGAAACAGTCACGAACTTGTAAATCACTTGTCAAACCTAATTCGCCTAATTTTTTCCCCACCATAAGCAAAGCAGCCGTCTTAGCCAAAGGAATTCCAGTCGCTTTACTAACAAAAGGAACAGTTCTACTAGCTCGTGGATTAACCTCTAAAACATATACCTGATCTTCTACCACTCCAAACTGAACATTCATTAGACCCACAACATTCAAGGCTTTCGCTAAACGACGAGTATAATCACGCATAATCTCTAAGGTTTCTTCCTCAATCACAATAGGTGGCAAAACTGAAGTACTATCACCAGAATGAATACCGGCTTCTTCGATGTGCTCCATGATTCCACCAATGATAACTTGATCCCCATCCGCTAGTGCATCAACATCGTACTCACGTGCATCCTCTAAAAACTGATCAATTAGCACCGGGCGCTCTGGAGACAAATCCTCCGCAGAGCTTACATATTTCTCTAAGGCTTTTTTGTCATATATGATTGCCATTGCCCGCCCACCCAAAACATATGAGGGACGCACCAACACTGGATAGCCAATCTTCTCAGCTACTTCCTCTGCCTCAGCAACAGACATAGCCGTACCATGGTTCGGCATAGGAATACCCAACTCTGCCATCAAATCACCAAATCTTTGGCGATCTTCTGCCAAATCAATTGATTCAGGAGAAGTACCAATCACAGGAACCCCCGCCTTAAATAATTTTAAGGCCAAATTCAACGGAGTTTGTCCCCCAAACTGAACAATTACACCTTCCGGCTTCTCGTACTCAACAACAGACATCACATCTTCGAATGTTAACGGTTCGAAGTAGAGTCGGTCGGAGGTATCATAATCAGTAGAAACAGTTTCTGGATTACAATTAACCATAATGGTTTCAAATCCAGCTTCCTTCAAAGAAAAAGCTGCGTGACAACAACAGTAATCAAACTCAATTCCTTGACCAATACGATTGGGACCACTACCTAAAACAACAATCTTTTTTCTGTCAGAAGTTTCTGATTCATCTTCCTGTTCAAATGTTGAATAAAGGTATGGAGTAAATGATTCAAACTCTGCTGCACAGGTATCTACTCTCTTAAAAACCGGAAGAAGGGCATGTTTTTTTCTATAATCCCACACTTCTACTTCACTCACAGAAGATCCTAAAATCTGGGCTAAACGCATATCTGACATTCCCTCACGCTTAGCTTTTCTAACCAGTTCAGGATCCACGCTGGCTAATTCTTTCCCCTGCAAATCCGAACCCAACTGGACAACCCTAAACATTTGTTCCAAAAACCAGACATCTACTCGAGTTAACTGATGAACCTCTTCGACACTAAATCCCCCTAAAAATGCGGCACGAATGTAGGCCAATCGCTGAGGATTTGGTTTAATCAAGTTCTCCTTAATCTTTTCACTATCGATTTTCTCAGAAGCTAGAGTTTTCCCCGTTTCTAAAGAACGAATACCTTTGAAAAGGGCTTCACGGAACGTCCTGCCGATTGCCATCACTTCACCAACTGATTTCATCTGAGTTCCTAGAACTGGAGAAGACTGAGGAAATTTTTCGAAATTCCATTTGGGAATCTTAGCCACTACATAATCAAGAGTGGGCTCAAAACATGCAGGAGTTTTAAGAGTAATATCGTTAGGAATTTCATCTAACATGTATCCTACTGCTAATTTTGCCGCTATTTTAGCTATTGGAAAACCCGTTGCTTTAGAAGCAAGTGCCGAACTTCTGCTAACTCGGGGATTCATTTCAATTACTGCCAATCGACCCGTTTCTGGATTAACGGCAAACTGGATATTTGATCCACCTGTTTCAACTCCCACTTTGCGAATAATGGCAATAGCGGCATCTCTCATTTTTTGGTACTCCAAATCTGAGAGTGTCTGTGCAGGTGCCACTGTAATAGAATCTCCAGTGTGAACACCCATGGGATCAAAATTTTCAATAGAGCAAATGACAACCACATTGTCATTCAAGTCTCGCATGACTTCTAATTCAAATTCCTTCCATCCAATAATAGATTCTTCAACCAAAATTTCATGGATAGGAGAGAGCTGTAGTCCCCGAGTTGCAATTTCTTCAAATTCCTCGCTATTGAACGCCAATCCTCCCCCCGTACCTCCTAACGTATAGGAGGGTCGAATTACAGCAGGAAGACCAATGTCATCAATAATGGAGGCCGCTTCTTTTAAATTATTAGCAAATCCGGATCGAGGAACCTCTAATCCAAGTTCTTCCATAGCAGCTCGAAAAAGGCGACGATCTTCGGCTACTCTAATCGCGTTAATCTTGGCCCCAATCATCTCAACGCCATACTTGTCTAACACCCCACTTTCCGATAGCTCTACTGACACATTAAGACCTGTCTGACCTCCTACCGTTGACAAAAGAGCATCAGGACGCTCACGCTTGATAATCTCTTCTACATACTCACGAGTTAAAGGCTCAACATAGGTTCGAGTGGCAAGCTCTGGATCAGTCATTATGGTAGCTGGGTTAGAATTAACCAACACAACCTCGTACCCATCACTTACTAAAGCTTTGCAAGCCTGGGTTCCAGAATAATCAAACTCGCAGGCTTGACCGATAACAATCGGGCCAGACCCAACAATAATAATCTTACTAATATCATCTCTCTTCATCTTAGTATGTCAGCCATTATTTATTATCGATCATTGTGCTAATAAAATCGTCAAACAGGTACAGTGAGTCATGTGGTCCTGGTGAGGCCTCTGGATGATACTGAACTGAAGATACAGGAAGATACCGGTGACGAAAACCCTCCAATGTTTGGTCATTAAGATTAAGATGGGTTAGTTGAATTTCACTATCTTTAAGAGATTCGGGATCCACAGAAAACCCATGATTATGCGCTGTAATTTCAATCCGATTTGTAATCAAATTTTTGACCGGATGATTCCCTCCTCGATGTCCAAACTTAAGCTTGAAAGTCTTACCTCCTAAAGCCAGACCTAAAATTTGGTGACCAAGACAAATTCCAAAAATGGGTTTTTCCCCAATTAATTTACTAACATTATCAACGATGTACTGTAATGTCTCAGGATCTCCTGGCCCATTCGACAGAAAGATACCATCAGGATTCAAATTTAGTACATCTTCCGCACTCGTTGCAGCCGGAACTACTGTCATATCACAGCCCCGAGAGGCCAAACATTTCAAAATGTTGTTTTTAATTCCAAAATCAAAAGCCACAACTTTAAATTTAGATTTCTGAGCAGTCCAAGAATATGCCTCCTTGACAGTCACTTTTTGAACATAATCACTTCCCGCCATGGTTGGATGACCCAAGACCTTTTCTTTTAAATATTCGAGGGTATTATCTCCCTTGGACAAAATACCTCTCATAGCTCCACGTTGACGGATATGACGGACTAAAGCCCTAGTGTCCACCTCAGCAATACCAGGAATTGAGTTGTCCTTTAAATATTGATCTAAGGTTGTTTCTCCTCTCCAATTACTAAAAATTGAACTGCATTCCCTGACCACAAAACCTTCTACAAAAGGTTTTCTGGACTCTTCATCATGCTCATTTACGCCATAATTTCCAATTTCAGGCTGAGTCATAATTACTATCTGCCCAGCATAGGAGGGATCTGTCAAAATTTCCTGGTAACCCGTCATAGAAGTATTAAAGACTACTTCCCCAAGAGACTCTTCTTCCCCACCAAAACCAACCCCTTCATAAAAGGTTCCATCTTCAAGATAAAGTACTGCTTTTTGTGTTTTATTCATTTCTATAAATTTGCTACCAAATTGTTATTTCCCCTCACTTATTAGGCCTAAATGAGATAAGGGCCAATAACGGAATACTGCCTCACCAAAAATATTTTGCTTCGGAACAAGCCCCCAAATCCGACTATCGTTACTTGAGTTCCGATGATCTCCTAAAACAAAATAGTTCCCATCGGATACAACCTTGGGAGCAAAGGATTTAAAATCAAAATATTCCGAAGAAATATATGATTCCACTAGCTCCCTACCATCTACAAACACAACACCAGAACGGATCTCTACCGTCTCTCCAGGAAGCCCAATTACACGCTTAATAAATGATTTAGAGACATTTTTAGGATACCAAAAAACAACAATATCTCCTCTACTAATTTGGGAAAATCGATAAACAATTTTGTTCACAAATATCCGATCCTGAGGATTTAGTTTTGGCTCCATACTGGTTCCTTCAACTTTCACGGGCTGTACTACAAAAACCACCATCAAGATAGCCGTCAATCCAGCAAAAAAGAATTCTCTCAACCAACTCCGTATTTCTTTCCCCACCAGAAATGAGTACTTATCTATATCAAAATCGGAAATTCGTTTTTGATAATCAAATAAATCTCTCTGTTTGGAGACCTTAATTTTACTCATCCCATTGAATCTCACTACCAATATTTTTGCTTCCACATTGGACCATCCGCCATTATCGTAGCTAACACACTGACAAAAATCAAAAACAACACATTCTGGCACACAAACAAATCTATCTTTACAACAAACTTGCCCAAGAGGGAAATATTTGATAACTGATTTCCGTTATCCAAACAAAGGAGGTCTTAGATTGTCAAAACTAATAGCAAAAGAAATCTTTCTAACTAAGGGTGTAGGAAAACACCAAGAAAAACTAACTAGCTTTGAGTTGGCCCTACGAAATGCAGGAATCGCCTCTTTCAATCTAGTGCGAGTCTCTAGTATTTTCCCGCCACAGTGCAAATTAATTTCAAAAAGTGTGGGATTAAAAAAACTTACACCAGGACAAATTGTCTTTTGTGTAATGAGCGAAGCAACTACTAATGAGCCTAACAGGTTAATTGCAGCTGCAATTGGTATTGCAATGCCAAAAGATTCCAACCGATTCGGCTACCTCAGCGAACATCATAGTTATGGACAAACGGAAAGAATTGCTGGAGATTACTCAGAAGATTTAGCAGCTGAGATGTTAGCTACTACACTCGGCGTCAATTTCGATCCTGAGCAAAGCTGGGATGAAAAAAGAAAACAGTGGGAAATCTCTGGAGATATCGTAAAAACTAGAAACATAACTCAGACTGCAGTTGGAAACAGGAAAGGTCTTTGGACTACAGTCATATCGGGAGCTATTTTTATTTCTTAATTTTACACCTCGGCAATTTCTTCCTCTTTAGCTGCCGCTAGCTGGTCAATCTGCTCGATATGATTATTAGTAATTTTTT
>CAZASS010000041.1:9206-13721 GCA_964487835.1 uncultured Acidobacteriota bacterium
CTAACCCATGATGTTCCATATCTTCAGAAAGCTCTTTCTTCTTTAGCAAGGTTTTAAGTCTATCATTAGCATCTCTACGAATATTCCGAATGGCAGTACGGTGTTCCTCGGAAATCTTCCTTACTTGCTTTGCTAAAATTTCTCTTCGCTCCTGGGTTAAGGGAGGAATTGGAATTCGAATAAGTTTTCCGTCATTGGAAGGATTAAGACCAAGATCCGAAGACAATATAGCTTTTTCGATCGTAGATATTTGGGACGTATCCCAAGGCTGGACAGTAATTAAGCTAGGATCTGGAACATTAACATTAGACAACTGATTGATAGGAGTTGCACTCCCGTAATAATCCACATCAATGTTGTCTAAAAGGTGAATGGAAGCTTTTCCAGTGCGAATAGTGGACAATTCCCTACTTAAATCCTCAAGGGTTTTATTCATTCGCTGACCCGCATCCGATAGAATCTCTTCAATCATACCAACACCTTATTGCTGGCCCACATGGGGGTCCCTAAAATTTAACTTAGTTGCCAATTACAGAGCCTACTTTTTCCCCTAAAACTGCTGCTTTAATACTTCCCTTATGGCTCAAGTTAAAAACAACAATGGGAAGTTTATTGTCCATGCACAAAGAAATTGCAGTTGTATCCATTACCTTCAGCTCTCTTTCTAGAACCTGAAGATGAGTTACATGTTCAAGCAATTGTGCCTCTTTGTTTTTCTGAGGATCGGAATCATAGACACCGTCTACTTTAGTTCCTTTCAAGATAACTTCAGCCTCGATTTCCATAGCACGCAACGCCGCCGCTGTATCGGTAGAAAAATATGGATTGCCAGTACCAGCAGCCAAAATAACAACCCTTTTCTTTTCCAAGTGACGACGCGCTCTACGCCGAATAAATGGTTCTGCCACTTCAGCCATGCGAATAGCACTGAGTACACGAGTGTAAATACCCTTATTCTCAAGCACACCCTGAAGAGCTAGTGAATTGATCACAGTGGCCAACATACCCATGTAATCTCCGGTAGCTCGATCAAAACCGAATTCGCTAGCTGTAACCCCACGAACTATATTACCTCCACCCACCACAATGGCAATTTCCACACCGAGTTCATGAACCTCTTTTATTTCCTCAGCAATATCTGACATCAAACCCGAATCCATCGCAAAACTTTGGGAACCAATAAGGGCTTCCCCACTGAGTTTAATAAGAACTCTCTTGTAATGGAGGTTTCCAACTTCGACAGAACCCACGATTGCGGCTTCCTTATCTCGAACTGTTCACCGTGATATATCCACGCTTTCCAATTCGACTAGTTAAAATGTTAAAAGCTCTTCTATTCACCGACCTTGTAACGAACGAATCGCTTTACCGATATATTCTCTTTAATAGTCGCTATCTTAGACTTTATCACTTCCTCGACAGTTACCTCAGGATCTTTTACAAAAGGCTGACTATAAAGACAGACCTCAGCATAGTATTTGTTTAACTTACCTTCAACTATTTGATCAACTACTTTTTCAGGTTTTCCGGCCGCTAAAGCTTGATTACGATAAATATCCTTCTCACCCTCTAGTTCTCCTTGCTTCACGTCTTCACGTCGCACATAGGAGGGATTAGAGGCTGCAATGTGCATTGCTATATCACGAACTAATTCCTGAAAATCGTCAGTGCGAGCAACAAAATCAGTCTCACAGTTCACCTCAACCAAAACCCCGAGCTTACCCCCGGTGTGTATATACTCTCCAACAATACCTTCTCCCGTCTCACGATCTGCTTTTTTATTGGCAGCCGATAAGCCTCTTTCTCGAAGAATTGTTACAGCCTTAGACAGATCTCCCTCAGCCTCAGCAAGAGCTTTCTTGCATTCCATCATCCCAGCACCTGTCTGCTCTCGCAGTTCCTTCACCTGCTGCGCGGTAATCGTCATTGGTCTCTCCTTTATTTGTTTCCTCTAAATTGCTACTGTGGTGGGTTATTGCAAGCCGACTTTATTGGCAATTTTTCCTAGTTTCGAAAAATCATCGACGCGAGCTACTGATTGTTCCACATCGGCCTTCTCACTAACTACTTTTAGCGGCCGTCTTTTTTGCTTTTATAGCTATTTTCTTCTTGGCTGTCTTCTTAGAGGCCTTAGCTGCTACCTTCTTTGTACCAGCCTTCTTAGCTTTTACCTTCTTAGCTTTTGATTTTTTGGGCTTTGTTTTTACCACCTCTTTTTTTGCTGACTCTCCAGATCCTTCTGTTGCCACCTGACTGGATGTCTCCTCACTAACAGAGGATACTCCAGAAACCGTCTGGCTCTCCGCATCAACAACCTCTTTCATCTCTTCTTTTTCAGTCTCAGAAACGTCTTTGACTGTCTCTTCAGCTGGCTCCTTAGCTGATTTCCTAGCTGCCTCTTTGGCTTCGGCCGCCTCCTTAGCTGCTCTAGCCGCCTCCTTAGCTGCTTCACGTCTAGCAGCCTCTTTGGCTGCTTTTTCTTCGGCCTCTTTCAACTCAGCTGCAACTTTAGCCTCATAACGAGTCCTTCCCTCTAAAACAGCTCCAGAAATCGTCTCGGCAACTAATTAGATGGCTCTAAGAGCATCATCGTTTCCAGGAATAACATGATCAATTAAGTCTGGATCACAATTAGTGTCTACAATTGCAATGATTGGGATGTTTAACTTCGCAGCTTCTTTTATAGCAATAGTTTCTTGTCTAGAATCCACTACAAACAGGGCATCAGGACATCTCTCCATATCCTTTATTCCACGGAGATTCTTCTCTAGCTTCTTCCTTTCACGTTCTAACCGAGCGACCTCTTTCTTGGAAGACAACTTTTCATAGTCATCGTCACTCATTGTTTCGAGTTCTCTGTAACGACGAATACTATTTTGAACAGTCACAAAATTTGTTAAGAGGCCACCCAACCAGCGATTGGTTATAAAATACATACCACATCGCTGCGCCTCATCCTCTATAACTTCCTGAGCCTGACTTTTTGTGCCTACAAAAAGGATAGTCTTGCCTTGTACTGATTCCTTTGCAACAAAATCAACAGCCTCTTTAAAGAGCTTAAGAGTTTTCTGAAGATCAATGATATGAACACCGTTTCTTTCCCCAAAGATGTATGATTTCATCTTTGGATTCCAACGGCGCGTTTGATGGCCAAAGTGGACACCAGCTTCAAGTAACTGTTTTACCGAAATGCCAGCCAAAAAAATTCTCCCAGTTATCTCTTTGAAAATTGAAAGCGCTTTCTAGCGCCAGGTTGACCGTATTTTTTCCGTTCTTTAATTCTGGGATCGCGGGTGAGAAATCCAGACTTTTTAATCTTCGGACGTAGTTCTGAATCAAACATTAGTAAAGCACGAGAAATGCCCAGACGGACAGCACCTGCCTGGCCCGAATAACCACCTCCCCGAACATTGATGTAGATATCGAACTTATCTTGAGTCTCAGTCAATACTAGTGGCTGAGTAACAACCATTCTCTGTGTTTTACTCGTGAAATATTCTTGAATATCAACCTGATTGACAACTATTTGTCCGGTTCCCGGCATTAAAAAAACACGAGCTGTTGAAGTCTTGCGTTTCCCAGTTCCGTAGTATTGCCCCTTGTCCAAATTTCTATCTCCTAGAAGGTCAGAACCTCGGGGTTCTGTGCTTGGTGAGGATGCTGATTACCAGCATACACCTTTAACTTCTTAAACATACTGCGACCCAACTTTGTCTTGGGAAGCATCCCCTTCACGGCCAACTGCAACAAACGCTCAGGATGCTGATTCAGCAAATGCTCAGCCCGACTTTGCTTAAGACCGCCAGGATAACCACTATGAGAGTAATAGACTTTATCACTCCATTTCTTACCAGTTAGCCTTACCTTCTCTGCATTAACGACTACAACAAAATCACCAGTATCGAGAAAATCAGTATAACATGGCTTGTCTTTTCCCATCAGCACGGAAGCAATTCGAGAAGCAAGACGACCAACTACTTGATCCTCAGCATCAACAACGTACCATTTTCTTTCAATCTCACTAGACTTCGGGAAATAAGTACTCATCTCTCTACTCCACCCACACTTCGTCGTCGTTGGTAACCGGAAAACAAACGGAAAAAATACAAGAAATATCCATACACTGTCAAGTTTGCCAACATTGACAAAAGAACTACTTAGCCCCTTCCAAGGACTACTTCCCTAATGAAAAATATCTAGGTGCATCCCCTTTATACGAACCTATAGCCCCTACTAATCTTCTTCTACCACACTTCAAATTAGAATTTTATACCCGACATCATTGGGGTAAATTATAAAAAACAATTTATATCTGGTGCAGAAACCAGCATTTAACAAACATCAAAATATCCGCTAATCTACTAGAAATGTCACACTACACCAGTACTTTTTGAACACGTTGGCAGATTTTAATTCCCGCTATCACCAATGGCTAAGACAGCTAGAAAAACATATAAATGGAATACAGCAGTTAGAGATAATTGAATAGAAGAAAACAAAACAGAAACAAAGAAA
>CAZASS010000041.1:13731-15896 GCA_964487835.1 uncultured Acidobacteriota bacterium
TCACTGGGTCGACTGCTATGGCCTGTTGTCTACATGGTGAAAGCTTTCTGATTGTCGACTCCCGATACATTGAAGTTGCACAAACTGAAGCCGTTAACTGCCAACCCACATTAGCCCAAGGTTCTCTAGCAGAAAAATTACGTTCTATTATCTCTAACAAAAATCACTCTAAATTTAGATTAGGGGTTGAAGCCAACCATATTTCTTATGATCTCTTTGCCACAATCAAATCATGGTCTAAAACCATTGAATGCGTTCCTACTCATGAACTTACAGAAAAACTGCGAATGATCAAAGACGATAAAGAAATCCAAAATCTAAAACAGGCCTTCCAAATAGCACACACTGCTTATCGCCAACTGACAAAAATTATTTCTCCGGGAATGACAGAATCAATCGTAGCTGGTCTTCTTGAATTAGAACTACGAAAAGCTGGAGGAGAAGGTTTAGCCTTTGAAACAATCGTAGCCTCCGGTAAACGCTCATCGTTACCTCATGCTCAAGCCACCACTAAACAAATTGGGCCTCAGGAATTTTTGCTAATCGACTTTGGCACAAAATATTTTGGGTATTGTAGTGACCTAACACGTATACATTTAATGCCAGATGCCCACAAACCAACCATTTACAAAGTGGTCAAAGAAGCGCAGGAAAAAGCCCTTGCTCTAATCAAACCAGGAGTACTCTGTGCAGAAATTGATCAGGAATCCCGAAACTGGATTTCCCAAAGTGGATATGGTGAATACTTTGGGCATAGCTTGGGACATGGACTAGGCTTGGAGGTACATGAGCTCCCCTCTCTCTCCTCAAAGAGTCAAATGGAAATCCAAGAAGGTATGGTTTTTACAATTGAACCTGGCATATATATTCCAGGTCAATACGGAGTCCGCATTGAGGACGTAGTTGTTATAACTCAAAACGGCTTTCAATTCCTTTCCCAACCAGGCAGTTGACTAATGAGCAACAAGCAAGGAAAATGTCCTCAGCTTAATTCGAATAAGCAGGTGACGATTCCGGGAGACTAGAATGAATATCAAGGAAATTCGAGAACTTATTCAGTTGATTGAAGAATCTGCTGTTGAAGAATTCGAAATGGAAAGAGCCGGAGTCCGAATTCGAGTCAGAAAAACACTTGCATCATCCCTGAAAAATTCAACCAAAAACCTCCAACTGTCTGGTGAAGATGTCCCCAAAACTGAGGTTGAAGTACTAGAGGTTCCAACCGAGGAAACAGAATCAAATCAAATCTTTGAATCCCCAATTGTAGGAACTTTTTATTTAACTCCTAAACCAGATGCAGAACCTTTTGTGAAAATTGGAGACCCGGTCAGTAAAGGAACCGTGCTGTGTATTATTGAAGCCATGAAAATTTTCAATCAGATTGAATCTGATATCGATGGAGTCATTACCAATATACTTGTTGAAAGCGGCCAACCCGTAGAATACGGCCAACCCCTTTTTGAAATTCAAGGGGCAGACTAAATCTATGTTCCAAAAACTTCTGGTTGCTAATCGTGGCGAAATCGCTCTACGTGTCATCTGTGCTTGCAAAGAACTACAGATTCCAACTGTAGCTATTTACTCAGATGCAGATAGCGATTCCCTACACGTGCGCTTTGCTGACGAAGCAATCTGTATTGGATCTGCAAAAAGTCATGAAAGCTACCTCAATATACCTAGCATTATAAGTGCGGCAGAAATCACTAACGTAGATGCACTCCATCCCGGATATGGATATTTAGCTGAAAATGCTTACTTTGCAGAAGTTTGTGAATCATGTGGAATTAAATTCATTGGACCTTCGGCTCCAACCATAGAACTCATGGGAGACAAAGCACGTGCTAGACAGGCTATGAGCGAAGTGGGTTTGCCACTAATTCCAGGCAGTGATGTCCTAAAAGGAACTGATAAAGAAATTGAGGAAATTGCCAAAAAAGTAGGATTTCCCCTCATCATCAAGGCTGTAGCTGGTGGTGGAGGAAAGGGAATGAGAGTTGTTACGACTCCCGATGAACTCCACGAAGCCCTGGCCACAGCCCAAGCAGAAGCCGATAGCGCATTCGGCATACCAGATGTCTACCTTGAAAAATTCTTAGAAAATCCTCGGCACGTTGAGTTTCAAGTTCTAGCTGATGAACATGGCAACGTTGTGCACTTGGGAGAAC
>CAZASS010000042.1:0-1503 GCA_964487835.1 uncultured Acidobacteriota bacterium
CGACAGCTGAACCAGCCAGAGCCACACCTTTCTTCAGAAATTTCCTACGACCAGAAAGTTTCATTCTTTATCTTCTACCTCATTCTTGAATTTCTTCAAGTCGATGTTTTCATCCCATGGCCTTGGTGTTAGCAACAGTATTAATTTTCAGCTAAGATTACAGAAGTTAATATAAGGCGCTACCTCAAAAAAATATACGTTTTTTTATTTCTCCAATTTTCTACTATGATCCCCCCGTCCACCCGATAACTCCAGGGCTCGTTTTAATGGACGACGATCTACTACAACTTCAGGATTTGGTACTTCTTTTAAGGTGCCTCCATCCACTGCTAGTTCGGCCATCATGGTGATGGCCTCAGGAGCTAGTCCTCCATTAATTGGCCAGAAATCGTACTGGCCCAATAGATCAAAAATTTCCCTCAGAAGATCTTCGTTTGGGGGCTCTCCTACGAATTCATTGACGCCTTGGACGAAGAGATCGAAGTCCTTAGGAAGTTCTCGAGAGGCCTTGATAACCGAGGCGCAGAAAGCAGCAGCCAACTCTTGATTTTCTTCTAGCCAGCTGGTCCGAGCGGCGAAGACTTCTTTCACGAAAATGGGGACGTCCTCGAAAAGTGCAGAGATTATAGGAGCATCGGGTATTTCACGTGCCGCCTGATTAAACTGGGTGTGATGAAGCACAGTGGCATCTACGTCGTTGGCTACGAAAACCGAGGTGCGGAGGCCAGAGGATTCAATGAGGCGGGTGTGGGGAATGTCAGCTAACCTCTTTTTTATACCAGCGGCTTGGAACATGGCGTTAAGAATGATTTCTCCAGCTCCGCCGGCGCTGTCGATTCCAACCCGAACATTGGGATCGAAGAATTGCTCTAGTTTAGTCACTCCGTTTCGTCCCACTGCCACGAAGTCATCAAGGTTTGTTTGGGAGCAAAAAATTTTAAAGTCCTGTCCCCTTTCCCGGATCAGTAGATGGGCGACTAATGAGCCTCCCAAGATGGCGGTCTGATTGGACAATACGCTCTGGGTGGCAATGGCGTGGGACTGGAAGATTAGAAAATCCTCCAGTCTGAAATCTAGGCCAAACTCGTGGCCGTAATGGATTGGTCCGAACAAAGAAGTTAATTGTGAAGGTTGGGTGGGCCGGGTTAGAGAAATCCTCACTCGTTGGTCAAGAGAATCTTTTGTATTATCACTGCAACTTGTGACATATCCGGATGCCAGAAGAATCAGCAATAAAATTGTTGCTGCAGGAAGTCTTAGAGCTCTTATCTGGCTAGATTTAAGTATATCTAGCAGTTTATGCACTGTTTTTAGTCTTTGAAATATTCTTTGTTAGGTGTGTAACCGGTGCCTGTCGCTTTTATGGAACTTAAAATTTGGACTCCCTCGGTCTTTTCGATGTGTTTGACAAAAACGTATTTATTGTATTTCCCGTAGGTCATGCTGATAGGAACATTCTTAGTGCCTTTCTTGACCTTGGCGGTTATGAAGTGGGGGCCGTCT
>CAZASS010000042.1:1513-9735 GCA_964487835.1 uncultured Acidobacteriota bacterium
TTCGAACTCCTCTGCGCAAGATGCAGAAATAGCTTTAGGGATACCACAGGCTTTGGCAATGCCAGTTAAATCGGTTTGGTTTGCGGTAGGAGTCGGGAGGGCCCCATTACTTTCATAGCACTCGTTATCGAAAACTATAACGGTCAGGTTTTTGGGCTGTGCTTGGCCTACGGTGGGGATGGATGCCATATCTAAAAGTATGCTGCCATCTCCATCGAGAGAGATAACTCTTCTATGGGGGAGTGCCATAGCAAGGCCTAAGGCTGCGGGAGTAGGCATGCCCAGACCGAGATAGAGCAAGTTAGAGTCTTCTGGGTGAAGGTAATGCCATTCATGAGCGGTACCTTTTAGATTGGTTAGCACGAGCTCATTGGTGACGTGCTTTGCTAAGTGTTCGAGCATTGTAAATCTTGTTACCATTGGCCTTCTTTCCTGAATACTACAGCTTGAAGTTCTAGTGAGACTTCCGCAGATGTTTGAAGTAGTTGAATGGCTTTCTTTGCTTTATCAGGGTTGTCTACGAGTTCGTATGTAATTCCAAAACTTTTCAACGCTGGCTCAAAGGCGTGGCCTATATCAATTATCATCCACCATCCATCTCCGGCGTCTCCGCGATAACTGATTAACATGAGGACGGGTATGTCGAATGGCTGGTGGAATCTGGTGAGTGCGTTGCTTGCTACGAAGAGACCAGTATTTTCCATGATCATGACTGGTTTTTTGCCGCCGAGCCATGCTCCTGCACAGAGACACATTCCTACACTTTCATTCGGAACGGAAATACTAGAGAAATCGGGATCTTTTTCAATAGTGGTGATGACATCGTAGAAGAAGGAATCCGGCATATAAACTACGAAATTGATCCCTGCTTCCTTCAATCCCTCTACAATGGCTTGAGTGGTCTCCTTTTTCAAACTCCCAGTCCTCCGTGAAGGTGCTTTAAGAAGGTTTAAATCGGAATTTCCGATTTGGACCCCGGTTGCCCATACAGTACTATCCATCCCTTCCCGAAAACAAGTAAATTTCTTATCCGGATTTTATTCACATTCTTGCAATATTGATTTGATAGTTTCCCTTTCTATTTCTCTGGAACATTTTGTTTTTTAGAAGAAGAAGATTTGTTGAATTTAGTCCAGCGAATCTGTTGTTTGCGGTGAAGAGACTTAAAAAAAAATCGACCCTTAAGGTAGAGATCAAATTTAGTGGTAAACCAAGTACCAGAATCTACTTCTTGTCTCTGGACAGTTCCCTTCATTACTTGAATGGATCCTATCATTCCCCACCACAATTTCACTGTTTCCTTCAATTCAAACTCAACACGAGAAACTTCATAAAGTTCTTGATCTATCCAGATCCGCCCTTCTGATTTGTTTAAAGCGTGATCAATTCTTCTGTTGGTGGGTAATTTGCCTGCTTTTGGCTTCCAAGACAGTACATAGTTGGGTCGTCCTTCTAGTTTTTCTATGCCTTCTTGGACAAAATTATATCGATTCAGGAGATCTTTGTTTATAGAGAAGTTTTTGTTTTCGTCACGGATAGTAGGATCCTCTCCTCTTGTAATTTTCTTCTTAAACTGGGTTTGACGTTCCCGTTCCTCTTTTTTTTCTTTTTCATTCAAAGATCTTCCGTTTTTTTTGGTTAATTTTTCATATGGGAATCCATCTATGAGAATATTTTCATATATTTTTTCATCGCTTTTTTTAAGTTTTCCCTGTCCATCAAGTTTGTGACTAATTCTCAACACCTTAAATTGATACTTTGAGGGATGATTCTTATGCTTTTCTTGAGTGGAACGGGCGATGGTTTTTTCTAGGATCTGTGTTATGTTTTGCCCGTTGCAACAAATACTCGTAAAAAGTACTCCAATCAATCCGTGTAAAGTCTTTTGTTTTATGCTCAAAGCCTAGTTCTCCTACCTTTCTAAAAGCAATTGAAGCATTGTCTAATTGGTTAGAAAAGCGGTTTTCACGCTAAATGTTTTGTTGTTTTAATCCTTATTCTGACTACCAAGCCACTTCCATGTGATAGGGATCAGCAACAGAAGTGCTACTAGCCATGAATACACTATGTATCCTATGTAGGGTTGTGCTGTCAGGCCGACCAAATATTTCCAAAAAAATCCAGGGAGTACCCCACAGAACCAAAGAAAAATTAATTGGTCTTTGCTTATACTTTCGATTCTTTCAACTATATGGCCTGCATTTTTAAGCAACCCCCAAAATAGACAGATAGGGAATATGAATAGAGTAGTCACAACCCCTCTTAGGTAAACTTCCATACTTCACCCTTTCTTGGTTATTCTTTTTCCTGACGTTTCTTCCATTGAATAGTGATATAGCTTAGAACTGTCAGAGTAAGGATGAGTATCAAAATTGAGAGGCTGTCACCAAGGTCACGGATCTGATATTCCATACAGACCAGTACAAGAATCCAAACTAAAACTATTCGTCTTAAGCTCCAATCTTTTACGGCCATGTATAAAGCTTATCAGTGTTTCCAACCACGATCTGATAACTCCTTTCTCTTGATTTCTGATTCTTCGACTTGTCCTTCTTCTATGCCTGCAAACAAGAGCTTACTCAAACTTGTAATTGCAAACAAACCAAGCAAGGTAATTCCTATTGCCCCCCAAGGAATCATTCCAATAAATACTAGTAAAAGTGCTCCCATTGTCCAACATAACAATAGGAAAATCAGACATCCAAAGCACCCCCAAATCATGACTAAAACTATTCTCCTTGTCTCCCTGAAGACGGTTCAACCATAGTGAAAGTTCTTGTATTAATTCTTTGTTGATTGACTGTACATTACATTCTAAGATCAGTTAGGGATGACATTTTCCCGTTATTTTTTCTCCGTCTTCAGTGCTAGCAAATTCTAATTCAGCTGATGAATTTGAGGATTTGTAACACTTTCCTGTTGCTTGTTCCCCATCCTCGGTTCTTCCCGAAAAGTCACCATAAGTACTGCTATAAAGATAACATTCACCTATAACTTGTTTCCCAGTAGTGGTTTTACCTTTACAGTGCATATACTCGTCAGCAGCACGGAACTCAGTTGTATTTAATAAAACAGCAGACAAAAGCAACAGTGCTAATAATGGTCGTTTTTCTTGTATCATTTTAGAGTATTTAGCTTTGACGGATTATATCTATCACCTTGCAAATATACACTTAGTCTAAAATTTGACTTTTAATTTTGGTGTCTAACTGTTATCTTGCGCCACTTGTGGGTTTGCAAAATGGAAATGATCACAAATTGAATTTTAATACAAGGTCAAAAGACGCTCGGCATTCTTGGCGCAAGGTTGTTTCGAAGTATGAGACTCCAAATCTTGCTCGTAGTTTGGGGCAAATAGGCAATACAATCATTCCCTATCTTGTATTACTTTATTTGATGTACCTTAGTCTCGATTTTTCCTACTGGATAACACTGGGAATATCTATTCCCGCATCAGGATTTTTGGTAAGAAATTTTATTATTTTCCATGATTGTGGCCATGGCTCGTTTTTTAAATCAAGGAAGGCTAATCAAATTGTAGGATTTTTTACTGGCTTGTTAAGTTTTATGCCTTTTTATTTCTGGAGTCATCAGCATGGAAAGCATCATGCTACTTCCGGTGATCTTGATCGCCGGGGTGATGGAGATGTGTGGACCGTGACTGTACAGGAATATTTAGAAATGCCTCGTTGGAAGAAAATTTGGTATCGGACCTATCGGAATCCATTCTTTCTTTTCGGGGTGATACCACTGTACTTTTTTCTCGTCTACTATCGCTATTGGCTCCCAGGTGATAATAAGCGTGTGCGTTGGAGTGCGATGAGAACTAATGTGGCCGTAGTGAGTATGGTGGGATTGGCCAGTTTTACCATTGGGTTTAAGGCGTATGTCATGATTCAGTTACCCATTATGGTCATTACGGGTGCGGGCGGTTTTTGGCTGTTTTACGTGCAACACCAATTTGAACACACGTATTGGGAGCGCCATGAGGAGTGGGATTATGTCCGACATGCGCTCGAGGGATCGTCTTTCTACAAGTTGCCGAAACTTCTTCAGTGGTTCAGTGGTAATATTGGCTTTCACCATGTCCATCATCTAAGCCCGCGGATTCCAAACTACAACCTCCAGGCATGCCATGAAGCGGATCCAATGTTTCAGGAAGTAAAACACATCACATTGTGGTCGAGTTTCAGATCTCTTCGTTATCGCTTATGGGATGAAAACCGAAAAAAACTGGTAGGGTTTAATTACATTTCTGTCTATCTTGCTCGGAATCAATCTCGTGCCTTGAGATAGGCGATTCTATCGTCTTTCAAAGTAGATGGTGTCTTATTAATTTTCACAAGAAACTCTCGCCATAGTTGAAACTTCGTGCTAGCTTTGCTGGCTAATTTTAGTGATCGGTCGATAGAAAGGTTATACAAGATCAATGGGTATAAATATCAGAGATGATGTTCGCAATCTTGCCATTATTGCGCACGTAGATCATGGGAAGACTACTCTGGTGGACGCTATGCTCTGGCAAAGTGGGGTGTTTCGCGAGAATGAACAAGTTCTTGAGCGGGTGATGGATTCTATTGATCTTGAACGTGAAAAGGGAATTACGATTATGGCTAAAAATATGTCGGTTCTCTACCAAGGAGTGCATATCAATATCGTTGATACACCTGGTCATGCAGATTTTGGAGGAGAAGTGGAACGTACGCTCAAGATGGTTGACGGGGTTCTGCTTTTGGTAGATGCCAGTGAAGGCCCGCTGCCACAGACTCGATTTGTTTTGGGGAAAGCCTTGGAAGCAGGGTTGCCAGAGATTGTGGTAATTAACAAAATTGATCGTTCGGATGCTAGACCTGATCAAGTGCTTGATGAAATATATGACCTTTTTATTGATCTAGATGCAACTGAGGAACAACTCGACTTTCCAGTTTTTTATGCGAATGCGCGAGCCGGAATTTGCCGAACATCGTCCGATGGAAAAGATCAGTCGTTAGTACCCCTTTTTGATCAAATTCTTACCAGTGTGCCTGCTCCCCAGTTTGATGAAAAGGTTCCACTTCAATTATTAGTGACAACACTTGATTACGATGATTATGTTGGTCGTTTGGCAATAGGTCGAATATTCAATGGACAGATTTCCGAAAAAGAACGAGCTGCACTTTGTCGGAGAGACGGTACCATAACAGAAATACAGGTTTCTCAACTCTACGGTTATGATGGTTTAGCTAAGGTGAAAATTCAGGAGGCCAGAGCCGGATATATTGTGGCATTTGCTGGAGCCGACGATATTACCATTGGGGATACTCTTTCTAGTATTGACGACCCTAGGCCTTTACCACCTGTTCAAGTAGATGAGCCAACTATATCCGTGGTGATTACTGTTAGTGATTCTCCTTTATCTGGAAGAGAAGGGAAGTATCTGACATCTAGGGAGTTGAGAGATCGATTACTTAAGGAAAAACTAACCAATATTTCGATAGAAGTTGAGGATACTGAAACTCCAGATGTTTTTAGGGTTTCAGGTCGTGGTGAATTGCAACTCGCGATTCTTATTGAAATGATGAGGAGAGAAGAGTACGAGATGTGTGTAGGACGACCCGAAGTAATTACGCGACAAGTTGATGGGGTTGAGATGGAGCCTATGGAACAGTTAATCATTGATTGCCCAGACTCTTATATCGGGGTAGTAACCGAAAAAATGGGTATTCGGAAGGGGCGTATGATGAAAATGATTAACCATGGGACAGGGCGTGTCAGAATGCAATTTCATGCTCCATCCCGAGGACTTCTAGGATTCCGAAACGAATTGCTAACAGATACTCGGGGAACAGGTATAGTGACCCATATATTTGATGGATATGAAAAGTGGCAAGGAGAGATTCCTCACCGGCCAACAGGTGTTCTTGTTGCCGATCGTAAGGGTAAGGCCACGGCCTATGCAATCGGACATTTACAACCTCGTGGAGAACTTTTTGTCACTCCTGGAGAAGAAGTATATGAGGGTATGATTGTTGGTGAAAATGCTCGCCCTCAAGATATGAAAGTGAACATTACAAAAGAGAAAAAAATGACTAACATGCGCTCATCTACTAGTGACGTATTAACTCATTTGGTCCCTGCTCGAAAAATGAGTCTTGAGCAATCTTTAGAGTTTATTCGAGAGGATGAGATGCTTGAAGTCTCACCCAATTCGCTTCGTTTGCGCAAACGTATACTCAAGGCTTAAGGAGTAAGTAAGGAGAACATCTATTTGTTCTAGTGCTTTGTTTTATAGGACAGAAAACCTTTTCTAGCCTAAATAGTTTTAGAGTTTTTATATTCTTTTGATCCGAGTAAATGAAGAATGAAAATTGCAATTATAGGACTTTCGAATAGCGGAAAGACCACTGTTTTTAACGCTTTGACCAAAGGCACGGTGGAGACGGCCGTCTTTAGTTCCGGACGTCTGGAACCTAACTTAGCTAGTGTAAAGGTCCCGGACTCTCGTTTGGAGGTTTTAGCTGGGATTTACAAACCGCACAAAACGACAGAGGCTGAAGTTCAATATATCGATGTTGGCGGGTTAAGTGCTGATGAAGATCCTAATAAAGAGTTATCTGCGGAACTTTTGAAAGCTATTGGTACAGCTGATGCGGTTCTTCATGTAGTACGTTCTTTTGAAGATGATGAGGTCTCTCATCCTCTAATTTCAATTGATCCTCAGCGTGATCTGTCTGCAGTTGAGATGGAATTGATCTTTTCGGATCTTGTGATTATCGAGCGGCGATTGGAACGTATAGAGAAGGATTTGCGCAGGCTTTCCGGTCAGGAACTTAACCTTTGTGTTTCTGAGCAGGAGCTTTTATTGCGGTTAAAAACAGTCCTTGAAGAGGAGAATCCTATTGCAAATATTGATCTTTCTCAGCAAGAGGAAAAGATGATTAGAGGATACAACTTCCTTTCTATGAAGCCGGTTTTGGTTGTTGTTAATGTTGATGAGAATCAAAAATTCGACCTCCAGAGTATTCTAAGCAACTACAAAAAAAGTATAGCTCTCCCACTCAATGCGAAATTAGAAGCCGAATTAACCCAGCTAGATGATGCGGATGCTGATGAGTTTATGGAAGCTCTTGGTATTCAGGAACCAGCACGCCATCTGATAATCACATCTTCTTATGCTCTATTGGGTTTGATCAGTTTTTTTACTGTAGGTGAGGATGAAGTCAGAGCTTGGACTATTCGTCAGGGAACGCCTGCTGTCGAAGCCGGCGGGGTCATCCATTCTGATATTCAACGTGGCTTTATTCGTGCCGAAGTTATTTCTTTTTCTGATTTTGACCAAGCTGGTGGCATGGTGGCTGCAAAGAAACAGGGTCTGGTGAGGATAGAGGGTAAAGAATATACCCTTCAAGATGGAGATATCAGCCACTTTCTGTTTAACGTCTGAAAATGCGAGCGACTCGCAATTATTGATTCCAAAATTTATTTATTTTTAGGTTAGATGATGAGGTTCTTTATCATCTGATGTCAGCTAATTGCTGTAGATTGCTGATTTAATGTCAGAAGTTCCAATAAAAGCTCCTTTGCCAAGGCCAGTATTAAGGGAAAGCGGAGTAACTGCTCTTCATCCGCCTTCCTCAGGTGAAATATTAATTAATAATCGAGATCCTAATGGTCCCTGGGCCAGAATCAAGAAGCTTCTAAGTGCAAATTGGGAAAATTGCGATCCGAAATATTGGGAGTTTCAGCCTGATCATCGTTATAGATTTGCGATTAATAAGTTAAGGTATATGAAGCGCGAAGAAATAGTAACAGCCAGGGAAATTCGGCTTTTTTATAATGCATATGATCTAACAGGGAAAAAGATGGAGGCTGCCAACCTTTTAAGGATGCCATATGCTCTTGCTGATTGGTTGATAAAGCGGCGAGAGCGTACAGTCAAAGAAGAAGAAAAATTGGAAGAGTTGATCAAACAGGAGAAAGATAGTAGGCGTACTACCCCCAGGCTTTTTGGTTCAAATTTCTTTCAATAAAATTAGATTAGTGAACGTAAAATATAGAGAAAATTTGGAGGGGTTAATTTCCAGTATTAGCTTGAGTTTCTAAGAAGTGAGAAGGAGTCCACGTTTGAACAAGTTGTCGGGCTTTTTCTACTTCCTCCTTAGTCATTTTTTTAGCCACAAGATTTTTGTTTTCAATTGTTTTTTCTCTGGTTTTGCCTGCTGACTGTGAAGCTGATAAAGTAA
>CAZASS010000042.1:9745-10832 GCA_964487835.1 uncultured Acidobacteriota bacterium
AAACCACATATGTGCTTGAATATAATTTTGAGATATTCCTCGGCCCTCAACATACATGATCCCAAGGCTATGCTTGGCAGGTGCATATCCTTGATTAGCAGCTATTTGGTACCATCGAACGGCTTCCTTATCATTTTTATCCCAGATCATACCTAACCAAATCAGAGCCGAATCATACCACTGGATAGTTTTTTCTACTCCTCGTTTTTCGGCATGCATAGTTCCAAGATTGTATTGGGATAAGATATGTCCTTGATTAGCAGCAGCCCGGTACCACTGAACAGCTTTTTTGTCATCTTGAAGTACACCTCGTCCCCAGTAATACATGGATCCAAGATTGTACTGGGCTTCTGCATCTCCTTCTTCGGCGGCTAGCCGATATCTCTGAGCGTCTTCCTTGTAATTATGACTTACGGGCCCATGAGCGTATATGGGTTTTAGAATGGGGAGAGTGAGAGTTAGTAGAAAAACGAAGATAGAAGCTGGAAACATCCAATGGCGACTATTTGAAAACATTATAAAGGGTGTCTCCTATTGTCTGAGCCAAGATTGATTGGAGTACTCATCTAGTTAATCCCTGAAGGGTGTAGAAAAGCAAATATTTTTTGTGGTGTGACTAGTTACATTTATTTCAAAAGCTCCAACGCAACGTGATTTGCATAACTCGTCCCTTATTTTGAGTGTCTACAATTTTCCCGAAAACGTCGCTGGGATAGACATCAGCTGGTGGGGCAAATAGAGCGTGGTTAAAAGCGTTGTAAAGTTCAGCTTGTAATTGGATCACTTGTCCATTCGAGGGCAAGATAAAAGATTTTGTAAGTGACAGGTTGGTGTTATTAACGGGATCAGCCCGAAAGGCCGCTCTAGGGATATCCCCTAGGCTTCCTGGATCAATATTGCTGTCAAATGCAGATCCTTTCAAGATTGAGGTTGATTGATCGGGATGATCAATGGTTTTCCCGAGAAGACTAGGATCAAGAATATTGGGTCGGTCGCCTCCTCTGCCGTCCACATTTCCAAAGCCAGGTCCGTCAGAACTGGTTCTGATGGTGAACCACATTCCGCTTCGGAATGCTGTTACTCCAGA
>CAZASS010000042.1:10842-15887 GCA_964487835.1 uncultured Acidobacteriota bacterium
CCAGTTACCCAACAGGGCATTGAGGAAGCTGTTAGAGGGTTGAAAGGGCAAGTCGTAGGAGTAATTCATTGTAAAGATATGACGATGATCAAAGGCGCTTGGGCCTTTCATATCTGCATATACATTCTTGCCGTTTTGATCTCCCATGAAGCCTGCTTCTCGGTTGGCAGTGCCAATGAAATTGCTGGCGCTATTTAGAGATTTGCTGAAAATATAGTTAATGTTGAAGGAAAGATCTTTTGTCAAAGTACGTGTTAGTCCTATGCTCAGGGCGTCGTAGAAGAAAGTGCCTGCATTTGCCACGGTTAATATTCGTGCAACAGTCGGATCTGGTCTTCTTTGCTGAACATTACCTGTTGTCGATGTGGTGCCAGAAATGACTTGGGCTCTATTGGAGACGAAGGGATAAAATGGTCCCTTTGTTCGGTTTCCGATGTAGCCAATTTCAAAGAGTAAGTTTCCAGGGAGACGGTTTTGAATTAGCAAATTGTATTGGTGGGAATATTGAGTGGCCAAGTCAGGACTCAAACGGGTTACTTCTGAAGGTTGATCTTCAACAGAACCGATATTTTTTAAGGGATCAGAGAGGCCTGGATCCTGAATAGGAATCACTCGTACGTCAGGCGCATTATAGCGAATTCTCTGATAAATATCCGGGAATATGTGGCCATAGGCAATACCATAACCGGCTCGAATAACGGTTCGTCCCTCTCTGGGAGCCCAAGCTAGGCCGACTTGAGGGCCAAAATTTTTGTTATTTGTATTGTAGAAGAAGGCTATACGGTTATTGACTTCTGTAGGTGCTGTGACAATTTCATAACGGAGCCCCAGACTAAGAGTGAGTCCTGATGCAATCTGAAAGGTGTCCTGTAAGTATAGCGATTGTTCCCAGGTACGAAATCCTCTATAGAGGTCTCCAAAAGCCTTGGTGAACTTGATAGGAGTGCCTGATAAAAAATTTTGTACAGTCGTTCGACCAAATCCACTGGAAAAAATAAACGTACCTCTTCGATCGTTACTTTGCAGATCGTTAACCTGTACTCGTGTGGTTAATCCCCCTAATCGGATTTGATGGTTGCCTCTCTGATGAGAGAGATTCATGCTGCCACTGAACCGGTTTTGAATACGTCTACGAGGGAATTGTTTATCGGGTCCAAGGGCAGTTAGATCGGCAAATGTTCCCCCAAAGGTAATTCCTGGAGCATCGGAAAGTCCTAGAGGTGCTACTAATTGTTGATAACCCTCTGTTGGGAGAAGAATAGCTTTCACGCGATCAAATTGGAATAAGCTTTGCACGAGAGTTTGAGGAGACCAAATATGAGTGTGGTTGGAGGAAAAAGTCTGGGGCCGTACCTCAGTACGAGGATTCTGTCCGCTCACAAGTTCATAGGGTTTTTCATTGTAATCAAAAAAGGAGTATTGAAAAGCCAGTAGATCTTTGGCACTTAGCTGGTAATCCATTCTGAGGTTCAGTTCTGCACTCTTGATGCGCCTAACGGCATTCGTATTCAGTTGCCTAGGTGCTACATTGGGAAGGTTGGGTGTTTCGTTGGGATAGGCTTGCAATAGTGCCGAAACTAGGTTTTTGGTGTCCGAATCAGTTGCCAAAGGTGTACGTTCGGCAGGTAAAGGAACCCTAATGTTCCCGTTGACAAATCCGGATTCTCGGACGAAATCTAAGCTGGTGGTAAAAGATAATCGTTCTGTTAGAAGAGGTCCTCCTAGATTGAATCCGAACTGGTTCCGTTTTGATGGGCGCAGTTTGCCGACATTAAAAAAAGGTCGAGCATTGAGAGCGCTGTTCTGATGTGATTCATAAAGAGAACCATGGAAAGTATTGCTGATATCTTGATTTCTTACAAAGCTAATTTGACGGAGAGGGGCTCCCACATCAACACCATGGTTGTTTATGGTGGCATCAAATTGTAATGCGACTGGCTCAATTCCCCGTCTTCTTAGGGGGTCACGAAGAGGACTGAGGCCAACTTTTCGGATGAAAATATTAGGATGACGCTGTCCAGCTCCTCTTTCCTCTGCATCTCGAAGACTAGCCTGTTTTTTTTGGAGGCGAATTTCGATTTCTATTGAAGTTGTAAGTGACAGTTGAATCTCTTCTTGGACTTCAGATAGATAACCTTCAGAACTGATTTCTAACTGATAAGTTCCAATGTCTAATTCAGAAAATTGGAACAAGCCCTGAGCGTTTGAAATAGTGCTTTTTCGGAGACTTGTCTTTTTGTTGATAAGAAGTACACTTGCTTGGGGGACGATCTGTCCCTCGTCATTAAGAATATAGCCGTGAATTTCCCCCTTTGATGTTTGAGCTTCTGTTGCAGAGCAGAACAAGATTGGAAATAGTAGAACCAAGAAAATAAGCAACTTGTTTATAAGTCTGTTTGCCATTTTTCTTACAGTCACTTTCTAGTAGTGCTAAGTACCCGTTTCCTTTTAAATTCCAGTGTTTTGCGGATTTTAGCTCATAGAGCAGACAGGATACCAGTGCAGTTTGATTCGTTTTGATTTTTTGTCTCAATATAGGTTTTTAAGAGATTCTATGGAAAAATGAATTAAATAGGTCAATTATTTTTTTAAAAAGTTAATTTAAGAACTGCAAGAAAGAGGGGTAATGAAAATGGCTCGACGGTACGAAAATTTAGGGGTTCTCTTATTGGTTAGCTTGGGTTGTCTATTGTTAGTCGGCGTACGATCTTCCGAAACAACAACAGTTGTGGCTTCCGGTTTTCAGAAGGATAGGGTTAGTCGCGGTTCTGATGTCAAGGGCCCAAATTTATCATTCAGTGATGAGGATGAGGCGAAGGCCTATGAAAAATTTAGCAAGATTGCCACGGTTAAAGGGAGAGTTTTTGAGGACTTAAAAAACGTTGAGTTGTTTAGCAAACTCGAGCATGGAGTGTGGGATGTGGAATCCAATCTTTATCTAGAAGGAAATGGTTTGCGAATCTTGGATATTCACATCGATGAAATTCCTCCAGGGGAACATAATGTTAACCACCGAGGACCTAATGAGGCAGCCAAATATGTGCTGTCAGGACGAGGTTACATGCATGTGCAGGCAATAGGTGGAGAAGAAGAGAGAGTCGAGTTGAAAGAAGGAAGCTTAGTAGCCGTTCCAAGGTATTCTTGGCATTACAGTGTCAATACTGATCCTGATCGTCCCCTTAGACTGTTCGCTGTAACGGCTGGTCAACTGGTTAACCATGTGGGAACTGATCGTCCAGCTGATCCAGAAAATGATCGATATGCCCGAGAAGCAAAAAAGCGTCTAATGAAAAAATAAAACTAATGGTAGAAGAATTTGATGTGGTGATCATTGGAGGTGGTCCATCCGGCGCACCTGCAGGACGACTTTTAGCTGAAGGGGGCCACGCCGTTCTTATTTTATGTCGACCATTGGGTAGGCAACTGGCAATGGCTGAGTCTCTGCCTCCTAGCAGTCGTAAGCTTTTTGCGCATCTGGGAATTCTCGACCAAGTCGACGAAGCAGGATTTTATCGTTCCAGTGGGAATACTGTCTGGTGGGGAGAGTCAGAGGGCCGCGTGGAGAGGTTTTCTGATTCTTCTGATCATTGGGGATACCAGGTTTTACGAAGTGATTTTGATCACTTGTTGTTACAGTTAGCTAAAGAATCGGGAGCCTGTGTTTATGCACAGGGTAGAGTTTTCCAGGTGGAGTTAGAGACTGGGACTCAAGCCTGTGTTGAGTATCGGGATGAACGTGGAGACAAATGCTGTGTAATGGCCACTTTTGTTCTCGACTGCTCAGGTCGTGCTGGAGTACTTTCCCGTCGAATTTTGCGAAAAAAAGAACCTGGCTTTAATACTTTTGCTATAGCAGGGGTTTGGGGGAAAAAGTCGGGATGGAAGTTGGAGGACGAGAGTCATACCTTAGTAGAGACTTATTCCAATGGCTGGGTCTGGTCTATCCCTCTTTCTCCTGTACTCCGCTACTTTACTGTGATGATGGATCCAGAGGTGACTCCCATCAAAAAGAAAGTTGATTTGAGGTCGACCTATTTGGCTGAGATTGAAAAAACAGCCCACATCAGGGAGCTTTTGCTGGAAAGTAGTTTGCAAGAGTCTCCTTGGGGATGTGATGCATCTTTGTACTCGGCTAGTCGCTTTGCAGGGTCTAAATTTCTTTTGGTTGGGGATGCAGGATCCTTTATAGATCCACTTTCTTCTTTTGGAATAAAAAAAGCTCTAGCGTCGGCTTGGATGGCCGCTGTAGTGGTCAATACTTGTCTAGGGTGTTTTGAAATGACAAATGTGTCGCTAGAGTTTTTTTCAGATAGAGAGCGACATGTTTACTTGAGCTATTTGAAGAAATCCACTTCCTTTTTTGCTAAGGCTGCTTCTCGTTATTCCCATCCTTTCTGGGATGAGCGAGCCCGGCCTCGAGTAGAAGCCAATCTTTGGCTGCCTAATGAGGAAGTGTTGCGTGAAGATAAAGAAGTTTTGGCGGCGTTGGATCATCTTAAGCAGAGAAAACATTTAAGTTTGAGAGCTAGCCGAGCCATTTCAGTTCAGAAAGGAGCCGAAATTCGGGGCCGCAAAGTAGTAATGGGGGATGTGTTAGTAAGCCCTGATGTGCCTGGTATTCGTTTTTTGGGAGGGGTGGATCTACCTGTTTTAGTAGGTATTGCTGCGAAATATCGTCAAGTCCCTGATCTTTTTGAAGCTTACAATCGAATGTGTTCCCCAGTTGAGTTGCCTAATTTTCTAGGAGCCTTGTCTGTTCTTTTAGCAAAAAAGATACTGGTTGACCGAATTTAGCCTTATTCAGATATCGAAGCTGGAGATTTATTTTGGATTACTAGCTGTTTTTGTGATAGCTTTGGGCCCGGCTTGTGAGCAGAAAATTAAAGTTTGTTTACGCTTTGTTAACGATTTTTTCCTACCTTGTGGTACAGCCCTTTTTGCTCTTTTCAGCTCCGATAGTAGCTGATGAGGGTGTGAGAGAAGGGATTCCCATAAACAGCGAATTGGTGCGTAAAGCATGCGTTCAGTGTCATGAATCGGATGCA
>CAZASS010000043.1:0-15223 GCA_964487835.1 uncultured Acidobacteriota bacterium
GTTGAGCAATTCCAAGGTTGAATCAGCCTTTGCAGACCATCGTAGTTATTATTATCAAAATAAAAAGGTTGATGAGCAAACTCATCTAGGTTTTGATCTAGCGTCTGTAGCCAACAGTCCCATTGAGTCTGGAAATGATGGGATCGTTGTTTATGCTGATTATCTTGGAATTTATGGTAATTGTGTATTGGTGGACCATGGATTAGGGCTTCTTTCACTTTATGGACATTTAAGCCAAATTGAAGTTCAGACAGGGCAATCAGTGGAGAGGGGACAAATCTTAGGACGTACTGGTCAAACGGGTTTAGCTGGTGGGGATCATCTGCACTTCAGTATTTTTTTGCAGGGAGTTCAGGTAAATCCTCTGGAGTGGTGGGACCAACGCTGGGTAGAACAGCACGTATTATCTAAAAGTGTAGCAACGGATCAACGTTAGTTGCCATCGAGGGGCTGGTCAGAAGACTATTCTTTTTTATTCGGAGACAGGTTTCTTCAGCTAAGTGTCCAGATCACTAAAGACGGGATGGCTAAGATAACGTTCTCCTAAGTCACAAATGATCGTTACAATTCGTTTTCCTTTGCCTAATTTTGCAGCCATTTCAAGAGCAGCCCAACAGATGGCTCCAGAGGATATCCCAGTAAAAATACCCTCTTCACGAGCTAATCTTCGGGTCGATTGACTAGCATCAGAGTATTGGACTTGAATTATTTCGTCTACGATATCAAGATTGAGAACCGGTGGAATAAATCCTGCCCCAATACCTTGAAGTTCGTGAGGACCAGGTTTTTGGCCCGAGAGGACTGGTGAGTCTGCTGGTTCTACAGCAACTATACAAACTTCTTTGAGTTGTTTTTTTAATACTTCCCCTACTCCAGTGATTGTTCCCCCTGTTCCCACTCCCGCAACAAAGCAGTCGAGATGGCCCTCTGTTGCTTGCAAGATTTCTACTGCCGTTGTGCGGCGATGAATTTCTGGATTAGCAGGGTTTTCGAATTGTTGAGGCATATAAGAATCTGGATACTTTTTGAGGAGTTCCTTGGCTTTTTCAATGGCAGCTCCCATACCTTGGACTTCAGGGGTTAAAACTAATTTAGCGCCCATTGCTCTTAGAATCCTTCTTCGTTCCATAGACATTGTGTCAGGCATAGTCAGAATTAATTGATAACCCATCACGGCTGCTACCATAGCTAATCCGATGCCTGTATTTCCGCTAGTAGGTTCAATTATCACTGTTTCGCCAGCATGTATTTCTCCAGATCTTTCTGCTTCTTGCAACATGGCGTAGGCAATTCTGTCTTTGACACTAAACATTGGATTGAGGGATTCTAATTTTAAAAGAACTTCTGCAGAGTCTTCTTTAGGGAGATGATTGAGACGAACCAGAGGCGTATTGCCTATTAGTTCAAGGATGTTGTTGGCTAAGCAGGGACGTTGAATTGGCATAATAAGAAGCCTACGTTAATGGTTAGTTGATGCAGAGTAATAACCTTTTCTATGATTGACTTTCTGGGATTTATTTTTCACTTTCACAACGATTTTTCGGTACGAACCACTTCGTTTTTTGTTTGTAGATACGTAACCCAATAAATATTGATTTTTAATTTCAAGGTTAATTCTATCGAATGCTTTTCTTAGTTGTTCTAGATTGGCTTTCGAGTTAAAGAATACACCTCCCGTCGATTCAGCAAACTTTTTTAATTTACCAAAATTTGAGGTAAATCCTCTACCGCGTACTCCGATTCCGTATATTACTACGTCGTCCTCCTGGGCTGTACGAATAGCTTCCTGTTCACTAGTAAGACTACTTGAGTCGGCACCGTCGGAAAGAATGACAATCATCTTTCTTCCCACTTCTTGGCTTAACAAATCTTTCACTGTTATCCAAATGGCATCGTATAGCTTAGTGGCCCCTCCTGCCCTCATATCTAAAATGGCGTCATTTAGGAGATCGTGGTCATAGGTAAAGTTCTGGACAAGATTAATATCACTATCGAACTGAACAATTGCTGCCATGTCTTTGTTTGTTCTCAAAGTTCTTCTAAGAAATTCACCAGCAGCCATTTGCTCAAAAGCAAGTTTTTCTCGTACGCTCCCACTAGTGTCTATGAGAAGTACAATCGTAAGTGGCTGGGCATCATCACCAGATTCGTTGTAAAAGAAGTCAATATGTTGGTTTTTTTTATCCTCAGTTAGTTGAAAATCCTCTTTCATCAAATTGGAAACATAGTTGCCCCGCCGGTCCTGAACCGTACAGACAACATTGACAACATCGACTGTAGCTCGGATAACAGGTCCTTGTGCTTGCAGGCCCTGTATTCCAATCAAAAGCCATAGCGGAAAAATGATAAAGGTGCTGAGAATATAGCCCCACATTAGTTTAATACTCCTCGTACACCTAAATGGATGAACATCTTTGTAAATAGTTCAATGAAATTGGCCCGTTTCAGTTTAATAGAGTACTTGAGAATAGAGTATTGAACAAATTTCTTAGTATGGCGATATAAGAAATTTAATGTTTTGTGTTGCAACGAATTTTAAATGCTTTAGGAACTGATGGTTCCTTTTTCTATTCTTCCATAACGCATTTTTGAGTGGCTAGATATGTATACAGAGCGGCCGTTGCTATGTAAAAGAAATCAAAGTACAAAATTTGGACGCCTGTTATTGCAACTGCTAGGTCGATTACCACAGCCGGGGTCAAACTGTATAGAGATAGGGTGAAGTATTGTCGAAAAGGGAGACGGACGTTGTAACGGGTGCTGGCTGAGAGTGCTATGACAGAAAGTACAATGGCCAACAAGGTTTTGGATAGTAAGGTGTACCCTAGCAGCAATGGATAAAAAATTGGAATGTAAACCCACTTGAGGAAACTACGTATTTCTTGAAATGTCTCTGGGGATATCTGAAAGGTTCCAAGATCTTTCCAATAATAGGTTCGGGTTTGACCCGATACATGAAGATATAGCTTTTCTTGGGTGAAAAGAAAGGCTGGTTCCTGGATTTCCCTAGGATCGCTGTATGTTCCGGTAGTATCAAAAATAAAACTGATCGATTGTTCTCCATAATATTTTTTAATTAGGGGTTGTTTGTTATTTATCGACAGTTTTCCATTCTGTACTGTCAGTACAGGGAAATTTTGTTGCGCCCAATTACAAACTTCTAAAAACTGAGAACCAGTTTGCCAGGCAAAAATTAGAGTTAGAGCAGCTGCAACATGTACAGAAAGAAGAACTAGATAAAGTAGGGTCTTACTAAGTGGCTGGGTGAAGACATCCTTGTAAAAATTGAAATCGGTAATGGATGAATAAGCTTGGGAGTGAAAACGTTTTAAAGGATCAAGCACTGAAGTCTCCGCTCTTCGACATTAACTTGCAATGTAATAGAGAATCCGATTGCAGCTTTCGCAAGTGATTATTTTTTGGTTGGTTTTAATTTCATTGAAGAGTTGTGGGCGTAATCGGACATGACAAGCTTGGCATGACTGGTTTTTGGCTTCCGCGAGGGCTATTTGATTTCGAGCTAAAGCTATTTTTTTATATTGCTGTAGGAGTTCATCTTGAATCTGTTTTTCAAGTTGATCTTTCTCATCCTTGAGCTGATCAATATTCCCTTGAATTTTCAAACCAGAACTTTCCAATTCATCACGTTTCTTAGATAGAAGACTTTCCTGTGTAGAGAGTTTTTGTTTGGCTTCTCCTAATTGCTGTTCGCTTTCTTCTACTTTCATCATCTGCTCGAGGATCTGGTCTTCAATGGTTCTAATTTCCTGATTGGTGTTTTCGATCTCATGAAGCATGGCCTGATATTCCTTGTTGGTTTTTACCTCCATAAGTTGGGTTTTGTACTTCGAAAGTTTGTCTTTAAAAGATTCGACATCGCCTTCTAGTAGTACACGTTGCTTATTTCCTTCGTTAACGAGAGAGTCGAGCTCTTCAACAGATTTACGTTTGTCATCAAGAGTTTGATCCAACTCGGAAATTTCTTCTGGGATCTGATGAATTCGATCCTCTAGGTTGAGCATTTTCGAATCAAGCTCCTGCAGATTAATTAGTATGTCCAGTTGAGAATTCAAAGTTGCATTTCCTCCAAAACGCGAAAATTTGGTGGGCCCAGTAGGACTCGAACCTACGACCGTCTGATTATGAGTCAGATGCTCTAACCAGCTGAGCTATGGGCCCCTCGCTAATAAAAAAGGGGCGGTTTAACCGCCCCTTTGGTCTACAACGCTTCCTTTCCTTGGCTTTCAAGAAAGGCTTTTAGCTTTCGGCTGCGAGATGGATGTCGCAACTTCCGAAGAGCTTTTGCCTCAATTTGTCTAATACGTTCTCGGGTTACTGAAAATCTTTGTCCTACCTCTTCTAGAGTATGTTCGCTGCCATCTCCGATGCCAAATCTCATTCGAATGACTTGTTCTTCTCGAGGAGTTAATGTTGTTAAGACCGAGGCTGTTAGTTCCTTTAGATTGATATTTATTACGGCTTCGGCTGGGGAAACTATTCCCCGATCTTCAATGAAATCACCTAAATGGCTGTCCTCTTCCTCTCCAATTGGAGTTTCTAGAGAAATGGGTTCCTGTGAAATTTTAAGGATTTTTCTTACTTTGCTGACGGGGATGTCCATCTTACTGGCAATTTCTTCCGAGGTCGGTTCACGTCCATATTCTTGTACTAACGCCCGAGAAGTACGGATCAACTTATTGATGGTTTCAATCATGTGAACTGGGATTCTGATTGTTCTGGCTTGATCAGCAATGGCTCGGGTAATGGCCTGTCGAATCCACCAAGTAGCATAGGTCGAGAATTTGTAGCCTCGTCTATATTCAAATTTGTCCACCGCTTTCATCAGACCGATATTGCCTTCTTGGATGAGGTCGAGAAATTGGAGTCCTCGGTTGGTGTACTTTTTGGCAATAGAGACGACTAGACGAAGATTGGCTTCCACCAGTTCTTGTTTGGCTATTTCCGCCTTCAATTCTCCTCGTTTGATCGATGCTAATGTGCTTTTAAGTTCTGAAGGGGAGGCTAGTACTTCATCAGATATTTCTTTCATTTCTCGAGAGATTTCCCTCAAACGAAGCTTCACCTTTTTGGATTCCTCTAGCTTGAGAGAAGATTCTTGAAGTTTCTTTAATTTTTTGGTTTCTCTTTCTAGAGCTACAATTCTTTCCACTGCAGATTTTATTAAGTCGACAAGGCCTAGATGGATTTGAGGGTTTAATTCGAGATTGCAGATTAATCGTGCGATTGGTATTCGATAACGTGCTAGTCGGGAGAGATTTTTTTTATATGCTTTGCTGTTTTTCCTAGATCGACTTAGTTCCTTGCGAACCTTAACTGCTTCTCGCTCTAAAGATTTGATCTGATTGATTTGTCTGAGAACTGTTCTGCGCCTCTTGGCTAAATTTTCTTTAGCCTCATTGGCTAAATTTTCTTTAGTTGCCGCATCAGGAGGTGCCTCACCATCTTCTACCGGAGCCTGACCAATTTTCACCAAATTTTTGATGTGCAATTCATTCTTGCGTAGAAGGTCTCCACACTTAAGAACTTCTGCTACTACAACAGGAGAGCGTGAATGAGCTTTTATGACAGATCCCTGACCCTTTTCAATTCTTTTAGCGATCTCCACCTCTCCTTCCCGAGTCAGAAGGGGAACGGTGCCCATTTCCCGGAGGTACATACGAACTGGATCGTTGGTTTTTTCCAAGACGGGAGTGGATTCTGTATCAGATTCGGTGTTTCCCCCAGTTTTGGGGGGCACTTTTTCTTTAGAGACCTGCAGTTCTTCTTCGGAATCAATAACTTCGATTCCTGAGTCGCCTAGTAGATAGAAAATATTGTCCAGGTCTTTTGCGGAACTGATGTCATCAGGCAGAGCGTCGTTAATTTCGTCGTACAGAAGGTAACCCTTCTCTTTTCCCAGGACGAGTAACTCTTTAATGCCTGCGTACTTTACCTCGATTTCCTGGTATTTTTTGTCTGGTGGCAAGTTTTGTCTTACCTCCTATATGGGGTTCCTGTAATTAAGGGCTAAAGAATAGACTCTAGCCATTTTGTTGGATGAAATCAAGGTAGCCCACATAGAGGAACGTGAGAGGCAAATACAATATCAGAGGAGCAAATAAGGATTGAAACCAATCTGAGGGGATATAGTTTCTCAATTTTTTATACTAGTTAGTGGTTTAGTCTGCAAGGCATGACCGTTCTTTGACAGATAATTCGCACTGCCAGTATAATGGTGGGCTTCTGAGATATGTGTTTCTCAACTAGGTTAAGGAAGTGGGTTACTTTGTACGCGATAATTCGGAGTGGTGGAAAACAATATCGGGTTAGTGAAGGTGATTTGGTCGACATCGAGCGTTTAGATGGACCAGTTGGCCAGCAGGTTAATTTCGATGATGTGTTAGCGGTGAGCAGCGAGGATGAGGTTAAGTTTGGAGATCCAATTCTAAGTTCTGCAAAGGTCTCAGGGACTATTGCTGATCATGGTAAGTCAAAGAAGGTGTTGGTCTTTAAGTTCAAGCGACGCAAAATGTACAGGAGAAAGCAGGGTCATCGACAATTATTTACCAGGGTTCGGATTGATGAGATAGCTTTTGATTCAGGGACTCCAACGAAGAAAGTAGTCAAGAAAAAGGCAGCTGTGAAAAAAGCAGAGACGAAGAAAGTAGTCAAGAAAAAAGCAGCTGTGAAAAAAGCGGCAACAAAGAAGGTAGCTAAGAAGAAAGCAGCAACAAAGAAGGTAGCTAAGAAGAAAGCAGCAATAAAGAAGGTAGTCAAAAAGAAAGCAGCTGCGAAAAAAGCAGCGACAAAAAAGGTGGCCAAGAAGAAAGCAGTTGCAAAAAAAACAGTTAGACGAGAGGAATAATGGCACATAAAAAGGGTTTAGGAAGCAGTAAGAATGGTCGGGACAGTCAATCCAAGCGCTTAGGAACAAAACGCTTTGGTGGGCAACTTGTGACCGGTGGATCTATCATAGTTCGACAGCGCGGCACGCGTATCAAAGCTGGTTTAAATGTGGGACGCGGAAAAGACGATACCCTATTTGCTAAGGTGGACGGTTTGGTGAGTTTTCAAAATCGAGGGCGTAAAGGGCATTTCGTTCACATTGTTCCCCAGATCTGAGGGGGCCTTTCGGGAAAGCTCTAATCCCGATGTTCGTTGATCACGCTAAAATTTATATCAAAGCTGGTGATGGTGGGGATGGCTGCGTCGCTTTTCGCCGTGAGAAGTATGTTGCTCGGGGAGGCCCTAGCGGAGGTGATGGTGGAAATGGGGGCAGTGTTTATTTTCTCGCAACAGTGCACTTAAACACTCTTCTTCCTTTCAAGTATCAACAGCATTTTAAGGGAACTAGAGGTGCCCATGGTTCAGGGAACAATCGTCATGGTAAAAACGGAGAAGATCGTATTGTTGAGGTGCCTATTGGTACCCAAGTTTATGACGAGACAGGTGAGCAACTTCTTTTTGATCTAGATCGTGAAAATCAGATGGAGTTAGTTGCCAAGGGCGGCGATGGAGGACGTGGAAACGCCGTTTTTGCAACTGCTACTAATCAAGCACCAAGAAAATGCGAAACGGGATGGCCAGGAGACGAGCTTACTTTTCAACTTGAATTGAAAGTTCTGGCTGATGTGGGGATAATTGGATATCCCAATGCGGGTAAGTCAACTCTGATTTCTGTAATTTCTGCGGCAAAACCTAAAATTGCAGATTATCCTTTTACAACTTTGACACCGACTCTGGGAGTGGTCCCAAGTGGGGAGTATCAGACTTTTGTCGTAGCAGATATTCCAGGTCTTATTGAGGGAGCGCATAGTGGTAGCGGACTGGGAGCCCAATTTTTGCGTCATGTGGAACGCACACGCTTGTTAGTGCATCTGGTGGATGTTAGCGATATAGGATCCGAAGATCCAGTTGTTGCTTTAAAGCCCATCAACGGTGAATTGGAGTTGTATAGTGCTAATTTGATTCAAAAGCCTCAAATCATTGTTGCTTCCAAAATCGATGCGATTAATGCGAACAAGTTGGAGAGCCTACGGGCATACTGCCGGAGAGAATCGTTACCCTTTCGAGAAATTTCTGCGGTTGCGAATAAAGGGATAAAAGAATTGAAAGAGATTATTGTGCAATATCTGGAGGATCAAAAAGATTGAATATTGGAATATTAGGAGGAACTTTTGATCCTATCCACCGTGGGCATTCTTATGTGGCTCAATGTGTTTTAGAAATGTTTGGGTTAAATCAAATTTTATTTATGGTTTCCAGGTTTCCACCACACAAAAGAGAATATAGTATTACTAGTTCTTCTCATCGGTATGCGATGGTAGATCTCGATCTGTTGGACAATCAACATTTTTATCCATCAGCGTGGGAAATCGATCAGGAAACACTCTCCTATACAGTCGAAACTCTCCAATATTTCACTCATCGTTATCCTGAAAATCAGTACTGTTTTATCGCAGGAAGTGACTCTCTTAACGAGATTCATTTATGGAAAGATTATGATAGGCTTTTGGAAGAATATTGCTTTGTATTTGTCCAGAGACCAGGAATCGAAGTGGATCTTAATACGTTGAAAATCTCTGAATCTTCGAAAAGGAATATTCGGGAGTTTTCTGAGGAAGAACAATTATCTATCAGTCCTGGTCAGTCCTTTTTAGCTTCGATCAATGCTCCCGATGTAAGTTCTACATCCATTAGAGAAATGATTGGTGAAGGGAAAAGGCCTTCATCAGAAATGGTTTCTTCTGCTGTTTTTCAATATATTAAAAAGTATCGTTTATATGAAAAAAGTTAAGTCAGTTGTTAAACAGGTTTGCCAAGCTGTTGATCAAAAAAAAGGTGACCAGATTACGGTCTTAGATGTGTCGGAGATTTGTGGGTTTGCCAACTTCCTGATTATCTGTCAGGGATATAATCAAAAACAGAATCAGACAATTTGTGATGAAATTAGAGGGGTTCTCAAAGAGGAAGCTCGTTTATCTCCTCACCATCTTGAAGGTTATCAAAGCGCAGAATGGATTTTGATGGATTATTGGGATTTTGTAATCCACATATTCTCTCCTCAATCGCGAGAATTTTACCGTCTAGAAAAGCTGTGGAGTGATGGGGTGGAGATTAACCCTGGAACACTAACGTTCTGAATTTATTCTTATTTTTGAACATTTTATTGAAATATGATGTTTCTGAGCAATGGATCATTTCTCCGTTGTTTGTGCACTAGTTTCAGTTGTCCTACTATAAAAAATCTTGTATAAGGGAGGGTCTTTTTTTGTGAAGGTTAGGTTTTTGTGGATTGGTAAGACAAAGGATCCCTTGTTTGCTGGGGTTGAAAACAGATATTTGGGACGTATAAGTAAATATTTCTCTACAGAAAACGTGTACGTGCCTGATTTAAAAAAGAGAGATCCTCGTCAGCGAGTTACTCAGTTGGAGCGGGAGTCTCGGAAGATCGAGAGCAAGTTGTCAATGAGCAGTTATATTGTGGTTCTAGATGATGCCGGAAAGCAATTTACTAGTAGGGAGTTTGCCTCATTTTTTGAAGATTTAATGAACCGTGGAGTTCCAGAAATTAGTTTTGTGGCGGGAGGGCATCTTGGTATTCCTGAGAAAATTAAAGATTTAGCAAAATTAAAACTGTCCTTGACGAGACTAACATTACCCCATGAGATGGTTAGAATGATTCTTCTCGAGCAGATCTATCGTGCTATCACCATCGTCAAGGGGACGCCATATCATAATTGAACGGAGACTTTTTATGCGTGCTAGGGAGCTAGAACAGTTCAGAAAAAAGCTTTTGACAAAGCAATCAGAGTTGATTGAGATCGTTCAGAAGACAGAAAATTACGGCCGCGAAGCCGATAGCTCGACCGAAGCTATGGATAATGCTGACAAAGCCTCTAGTTCATACACAAAAGAGTTCATGTTTAGTAAAAGTGGTGGTGATCGCCAATTATTGCAAGCTGTGATTGATGCGATGGATCGGATTGAGACAAAGAATTATGGTGATTGTTTGAGTTGTGGAGAACCGGTTGAACGTAAAAGATTAAAAGTTGTTCCTTGGGCGGCATTGTGTTTGAGCTGTCAAGAAAAAGCAGAAGGCACAGGTTGAAGGTGTTTAGGCAAGGTAGTTGATATAGAGCCCATTTCCTGTTGGGCTGAAAATATAATCTAAGTCAGTGCACTAGCGTTAGCTTACTTCTTTTGATGCAGATTTATCCCTGTGTCTTTAGACCGTCTGATAGTTTAGATTTAATGATCAAGACGATTCAAATATCGGTTCGGATAGTGATTTCAGTACAGGGCATGGGAGTCGGCAGATCGGGAAGACGGCCGGAGTAGAAGTGTTTCATTTGGTCTAACCAGTATTCCAAACAGAACTCCTTTTCTAGGCAGTATCCTCTGATGGAATGGTATAGGAGCGACATGTAGACCATAAAATTTTCAGCATGAACATTTTCATCAAATTGGGCAAATGAATACTGGAATTCAAGGAAATTTTCGGGATCCGAAATAGAAAAATAATTGTCCAGCAATTCATCTATGGTTGGGGCATGTTCAACTGCTGGAAGATGGGTTGCTGTGAAGACCATCGGTTTAGCTCGGTGAAAAATATTGGCAATAACTTTGCGGTTGCGCTGCCATAGTTGTTTGAAAGCCATCCTTTCTGGACGACCCCACACCTGAAATCCAACTGAGAACAGACAGCTCATATATGGTTGTATAGATAATTTGAGATGAACTCCTGCTGCCTCTGTGTCGTTGCTGTATGGATCGGGTCCTTTTCTGTTGTCAAAGTAAGGGGCTTCTGGAAAAAACTCCAGAATGGCGCCTTCACCAAGACCGTATCTAAACTGATTTCGGCTGCGAAAATCGCTATCGAAAATTTCAGCGGGTTCAATGACCGTAGTTTCAAATAGATCCCAAAGGACCTCGTAGAGTTCAGCCTCAGGATTGTTTATAGCTTGGTAAAAATCTTCCCGGGAGCTATTTCTCAGAATTTCGTAGTAACGGTTATCCATAGAGAACAGTCGGGTAAAAACAGACTAATTATTCTCTGGTAAATAGTTTAATGCTGTTCTTCCCGAGGGTCGCCATACTAGTCTGTTAGTGAGATAACTTCAAGTTATAGGGAGGACTTTAGGACTCAGTGATTGCGTAATTAGTTTGTGCAGTCCGAAAAGCAATGAGAAAATGATATGAGTGAGGTCGTATGAGTGTTGATAAATAGGTGTACTATACGGCTTGTTGGCCTTTTTGTGTGCTATAAGACACGTTGATGGAATTCTTCACGCAGCTAGCTCTAATTTTTTTGGGATTGTTCTTAGTTTTTTTGAATGGATTTTTTGTCGCCTCAGAGTTTTCAATTGTCAAGGTAAGGGCAACTCGTATCGAGGAATTGGTTCGTAGCGGAAGTGGATTAGCTCGTCGAGCGCAGTCTGTAATCCAGAAAATGGATGAATATCTTTCGGCTACCCAGTTGGGAATAACAATATCTAGCCTGGGGTTGGGTTGGATTGGGGAGCCAGCTTTTGCCGCACTTTTTGAACCGATATTTCCCTACTTTGGGGACTTTGGTGTTGTTTTGACACATACCTTGGCTGTTTCCTGTGCTTTTTTTCTGATTACCTTTCTGCATATTGTTTTAGGGGAACTCGCACCTAAATCTATGGCAATTAGAAGACCCGAGAAAGTCCTTCTTTGGGTGTCTGGTCCTCTTAGTTGGTTTTATAAAATTTTATATCCTTTTACTTGGGCATTGAATGGAACTGCTAATGCCTTTTTACGATTGCTGGGTGTTGTCCCTTTGTCGGAAACCGATCGGGCCCATTCTGAAGAAGAGCTTCGTTTGATTTTGGCTGACTCTCAAGAGAAAGGAGTACTTGATAGTGATGAAGGGAGGCTACTCGAAAGGGTGTTTGACTTTGGAGATCGTTCTGTTCGCCAAGTGATGGTTCCTTCGATTGAGGTAGTATTTCTCAATACGCAGAAAAGTGTTGAGGAAAACCTGAACAAAGCTCGGGAAAATAAACACACTCGCTATCCCTTATGCGATGGATCTTTAGATAAGGTGATTGGGATTATTCATGTTAAGGATCTCTTTTGGAAACATCGACAGAGGGGAAAAAAATTTGATTTGGAAGCGGGTAAAAGAACCGTTCGGGTCGTGCCTAGCAGTAAGTATATCAAGTCCTTGCTGACGGAATTCAGGCAGTCTCGCAGCCATTTAGCAGTGGTCGTAAATGAACATGGAGCTACGATAGGAATTGTTACTTTGGAAGATATTTTGGAAGAACTGGTTGGTGAGATCCAAGATGAGTTTGATGTTGAAGTGCCACCACCTATGATTCAAAAAATATTGGAACGGCAGTATATGGTCCATGGTAGAAGTCTGTTGTAATTTGTTGTACAGGAGTTGTCTGTTTTATTGGACGATACAGAAAATGACACTATTGCAGGTCACGTTATGATGCTTTTGGGGAGAACTGCCCAGGTAGGAGACGAAGTTTCTGTTGCCGAACGTTATCAGGTTCGA
The DNA here is from genome assembly GCA_964487835.1 of uncultured Acidobacteriota bacterium. Taxonomy (GTDB): domain Bacteria; phylum Acidobacteriota; class UBA6911; order RPQK01; family JADFOI01; genus JAUXKG01. The sequence continues at coordinate 12,536 of CAZASS010000043.1, forward strand.
GTAGTGGGAATGAAAGGACTTCAAATCACTGATCTGTTATTTCATGAATTATTCGAAAAAAAAGAGTGAAGTATTAGCAGGTAGCGTGCGTGCATATGAAAAGAATTATTGAGTGTGTCATGAATGTTAGTGAGGGAAGAGATGACATGAAATTGAAAGCTATTGCCGAGCAAATAGAGAAAATTTCTGACACTTTTTTGCTCGATTATTCGGCTGATTCTGCCCATCATCGTACTGTGTTTACTTTTATTGGAACTCCTGATTCAATTTCTGAGGTGACCTTTAAAGTTGTTAAAAAGGCAATGCAACTAATTGATTTGCGAGAACATAAAGGGGTTCACCCCCGTATCGGTGCTGTGGATGTAATTCCATTCATTCCTATTCGTGGAGTCAATATTAAAGATTGTGTGCGGATTGCACATGATTTGGGTCGCAGAATAGCTAGTGATTTAGAAGTCCCCGTTTATTTTTATGGGGAGGCAGCAACTCATATTGGTAGGCGCGAGCTCTCTCCCATCCGTAAAGGTGAATTTGAAGGTTTGTCTCAACGGGTGATTTTTGATTCAACCCGAAAGCCAGATTTTGGGAGCAATCTCCTTCATTGTTCTGCAGGAGCAATTGCTATTGGAGTCCGTAATGCTTTAATTGCTTACAACATTTTTCTGAATACTTCTGATGTGGAAGTAGCTAAAAAAATAGCTATTCATATCAGAGAGAGTTCTGGGGGATTAGTTGGTGTGAAGGCTCTTGGTTTTTATATTGGCTACAAAGATTTAGCTCAAGTATCAATGCACGATTCTAATTATCAACACACATCTTAGTCCAAAATATATAAGAGTGTAAAGAGGAAAGCTCGGCATCTTGGGGTTGATGTGTTATCAAGTGAAATTGTGGGCTTGGTACCACAGGCTGCCTTAAAAGTCAGTTCTGCTGATAACTTAAAATTAGAAGGATTTGATTCAGAGCAAATTTTAGAGACTAGAATTGACCAGGTGCTCAACAATACGAGAGGACCGCATGGAGGAAAATACAGGAAGACGAAAATACAGGATGCTTGTCTGTCAGGATAGGTCCCATTGGCTTTTTGGTTTAAACATTTAAGGAGATACTTCTAGTTACTATGCACGTCGTTTTGGTAGAGCCACAGATTCCTCCCAATACAGGGAATGTGGCCCGTTTATGTGCGGCAACCAAGATAACTCTTCATTTGGTAGGAGAGTTAGGTTTTGAAATTACTGATCGACGAGTTAAGAGGGCTGGTTTAGATTATTGGAAGCATGTCCAGATAGAACATCACAGTTCACTGAAACGGTTCTTGGAAGGGATTCAGGATACTAGACTTTTCTTTTTTTCTACAAAAGGGAAGAGATCATATGTTCAAGCCCATTTTCAGGAGGAGGATTTTCTAATTTTTGGGAGTGAAACTAGTGGACTGCCAGAGTGGATTCTTGAGCAATATTCGGATGGAGTATTCCGTATTCCAATTCTCTGTTCTGGGGTGCGAAGCCTCAATCTTTCCAATGCGGTGTCTATTATAGCGTATGAAGCTTTGCGGCAAACTGGGAAGCTTTTATAGGTTGATTTGAATTGTAACTTTATTCAAACTCCTCGTGTTTCTGCCCCCCACAAGATTTTGTGTAATTGGAGTTGCAAACAAGCGGAGAGACCGTCCTCTAATATCCATTCGGCCAATCGAGATGGACTGAGTTTATTCCAAACAGGGGAAAATAAAACTACATGTTTATTGGTGAGAGAAAATCGTCCAATTATCGTTTTTGCCCAGTCATAGTCTTGACGGGAACCAATTACAAATTTAACTTCATCTTGGTTTTTTAGATGGGCCAAGTTTTCCCAAAGATTACTTTCTGACATTCCACTGGTTGGGCACTTAATGTCATAAATGAGTATAGCCCGTGAATCTACATCGCAAATGTCGACACTTCCACTGGTCTCAATCAAGACCTCTTTCCCTTCATCCAATAGTTCTGTTATTAGAGAAAAGACTTCCTTCTGGAGCAAGGGTTCTCCACCCGTAATTTCTATCAGATTAGTTGGGTAATTATTGAGTCTTTGTTTAATTTCTCTGGTGGGTATTGATTCACCTTCATTGAAGGCATATTCAGTATCACAATAAGTACAGCGCAAATTACAATGCGCAAGCCGTAGAAAAGCACAAGGTTGGCCAGTATAGCTGGATTCTCCTTGGATGCTAAAGAAAATTTCGTTAACTATCAGATTCTTACTCATTTTGGTGGCCATTCATTATACATTTTGCTGCACTTTAGTATCTTTTTAATGTGTTAAAATTATCGAATTAGGAGGGTTGTGGGGATGAGGACAGTACAACGGCATTGGTTTGGATTGTTCGCGCTTTTCCTAAGCCTCAACTGTTGGGTTTATGGAGATGTCCGACGTGATATAGAGGATTGGTACATTAAAAATTATGAAAACAAAGCTATGTTTCTCAAAATCCCAGTGCGCGGGCAAAAGCAGATTGTCCATGTGAGAAATTCAGGTCCCGATCTAGTCCGGGTGGCCGGGGGGCCTCTCTATTTTAAAGTTGGGGATCAAGTTCGCATTATCTATTTGGATTTCAAGTCTCGCTCTATTAGGTTTAAAGTTGCTTCCACCAATCTAAGTAGGGAGATTGAAATCGATTTCAATTTTCCTGTTGAGCTTCAAGATAAT
>CAZASS010000043.1:15233-15718 GCA_964487835.1 uncultured Acidobacteriota bacterium
GAGAAAAAAGCTCGCAAACTTAGACTTGCGATTTTTTGCAGAGGGCAGCTTTTGACAAGGCCTTGCAGGCCATCTTTACTGAGGGACTTACTTACTCTGATATTGAGTCAGCTAAGGAGGAGTTCGTGAGGAATCAGTTTGATGAGTTTGTCGAACGTCTTTCAGTTTCTGGGAACACCACCAGTGAGTCTGTAATAAAGATTTTTGCAGAAAAGATTCCAGTCTATGTTGATTTGCAAGAACAGTTTGGGCGGGTTCAAAAGAGATATGGTCAGGTACAATTGGATTTGAAAAAAGAAGTTGATACCCGAGAACGTTTACAGTCGAATGTCAATCGCCAGACAGCAGAACTTAATCAAGCTAGGGACATGATTTCTCGGCTACGAGAGGAACAAGAACAGTTACTTGATAAGACCGAATCGTTGGAGAATCAAACCGATCAATTTCGCAGGAGCAAGCGAGGTTATGAATACCAGTTGAGGCAG
>CAZASS010000044.1:0-15522 GCA_964487835.1 uncultured Acidobacteriota bacterium
CCAAAACTCCAATAAGAGTCCCAAAAGCAGATGAAGTACCTACTTATTTTACATCAGTCGATTTTGTGCCTTCAGCCTGTATAGTCCCTTCATCGTCCTTGATCTTGGGATCTCCTTGCCTCCTCGCCGTCTTTGAACCTCGCTCAATAGAAATAACCCGACCTTCAATATCAATGGTTTTACCATTTTGAAATTCCAGTTCCCTAAAATGAAAATTCATAGAGGCTCGGCCCCTAATTCGTCCGGCTCGCTTTACCCGGGTAATCACCGCATTACTCAGTGTAAACTTAGGCACTATCAATTGCTGACCCACCCAAATATCTTCTGCCACTTCCGCTCTAAACTTATCACCTAGCTTATTTTGCCTAGTACTTAGAGCTTTAAGTAATTGCATACTAATTTGGGTCCCAGCAGGCAAAATAACACTTTTATTTTTGATGTCTTGGACAAAATCAGTAGAAAAAGGGACTGGTGAGGATACACTCTGTCCAATTAGATCGTAATACCCAAAAAGAAGTATTAATGGCAGATATTTACACAAAACTAACACTCTCCAGTTTATTTTAACACCGTACCCTGAGAGCTGAGTGCTATCCGATTATGAATATCGCTCCAACGAATCACAAAGGTATCTAACAATAGATCATGACCGACCACAATAACCTGTCCATCTACATTTCTGAACCGGAAAGAATACAGGGTGTAAGAGTCCTTAGCATAAAGCCCCCCACTACGCTCATATGTCACTCGGCTGACGTATTTCCCAACTGCCTCACCAGATTGATAGAAAACAGATAATCCCCGGAGAACCTCATCTTTAACCGTTCGTATCATATTATTGGTCAAGGGAATGTAAAGTTCCTTCTCTTTAGTCTTAAACATAGAATCGAAACTGAATTCACAGGAAACCTGCTTTATATCCTCTCCAATATCCGTCAATACTCGATCCACCTGTTCCCACCTTGCCCTTTTGGGTTTTCCACGTGTCTTTAACTTGACTGGCAGCTTTTGCTTTTTTGACACTTCAATACAACGCACATCTTGTTCAGGCCAAGACATGCTATAAACCTTTTCCATCCCCATTCCATAAAGACTAATGAACCCCAAAATCCCAAACAAACACTTAATCTTTCTTCTTCTCAATAGACAGGATAGTTGAGCAAAGGGTTTAACTAATTCTATTGAACACATTATCAAACTCATATTAGGTTAATTCTTACTTTTTTGATGCACCCACTGAACAATTTTCTCAACACTTTCAATTGGAGTCTGCGGTAAAAAACCATGTCCCAAATTGAAAATATGGCCTGGTCGACCTTGAGCCTGATCCAAAATCATATCCACCTTTTTTTCCAGTTCAATGCTATCTCCAAAAAGAGCAACCGGATCCAAATTACCCTGTACAGCCACATTGTTGCCTAAACGTTTCCAGACCTGATCCAAATCCAGTCTCCAATCAACACTCATAACCGTTCCCCCAGCCTCTTGCATTAGCTCTAAAAAAGTAGCAGTGCCAGTACCAAAATGGATTAAGGGGATATTGTATTGCTTCAAAGATTCAAAAATTCCTCTAGAATAGGGCAACACGTAATTCAAATAATCATCCGGCTGCAAACAACCCACCCAACTATCAAATAACTGAATAGCCTGCGCCCCTGCTTCAATCTGCGCCTTCAAATATCTTAAGGTCACCTCAGAAATAATCTCCATCAAAGCTCTCCAGACCTCTGGATGTTTGTACATCAACAGTTTGGTCTGCAAAAAATTGCGCGAATAACTTCCTTCAATAACATAGCTAGCTACTGTAAAAGGAGCTCCTGCAAATCCTATTAGAGCAACTTTAGAATCCAATGCATCCCTTACCAAGCGAATTGCCTCAAAAACAAAACTTAGATCTTGCTTTGGATTCCCTACACCTAAACGTTCCAGATCTTGTGCACCTCTCACAGGATGGAAAATTCGAGGACCTTCTCCTGCCACAAAATCAAACTCTACTCCAAAACACTTTAGTGGTAGCAATATGTCAGCAAAAATAATGGCAGCATCTAGGTCAAACCGGCGTATCGGCTGAAGAGTAACTTCTTTAGCCAATTCTGGATCTGCACAAATTTCCAGCAATGTGTGCTTTTCACGCACTTTTCGATATTCGGGTAAATAACGTCCAGCCTGCCTCATAAACCAAACAGGAGTACAGTCTACTGGCTCTCTTCTACAAGCTCTTAAAAAACGACATTCATTTCCATTCATACTGGTCTTATCGTACCTCATTTTGTTTTTTTGCTTAATACTAACTCATCTAAAAAATAGCAGTGACTGATGGAGAACCTTGACCTTGTTTCAGTAGTAAAGAAGCTATTCGACCTCAACAAATTCTATCTGGCGAGATTGAGTATCAACAAAAGCAAAAGTAGTCTTCCCTTTTAAACCCATTATTTCCCCTGGATTTAACAAGATACAATCCCCTATTAAACCCTGATAGGCAATATGGTCATGTCCGTAACAGACTAGATCATAAAAATCACTATTCGCCAATGAACGCGCTATGTCTGGATAATGGTTAATAGCCAGTTTGAGACCATCCAACTCTAACTCAGCTAACTCACCATGCAACTGAATATTGCTATATTTCTCAGCTATCTGACAGATCAGTCTAATGTCCCCCTCATTATTGCCCCACACGACATGAACAGGCCTGTCCTTAGACGCCTCTCCCAATCGTTTCATTACAAATGGGGAACACAAATCTCCACAATGGATCAAGACGTCGGCATTTTTCATTAATCCCAATGCTAGTTCCAACTTCCAAATATTGTCGTGAGTATCAGAAAAAACCGCAATCTTCATTTACATTCCTTATTTTTTTATCTCATATCAAATTAAGGAAACCCGTTTGGCCAGTATCTCTGAACCCAACTGATTCTCAAAAAATAGACTAGCACAAAAAGTAAGGCTGAATGGCTATCACAGTGTTAAAAATTTATGAATTTTAAGAACTTTGTATAGATACTATATTGGAATCAAGAAGCATGAATTTTAACATTAGGGATCTATTTAGCTGAAGCTCGAGGGGTCTGATAGAATAGACAAAGTCCACCCTTCAAAGAGACAATAAAAGGATCTTATGAGTCTAACTCAACCCCAAAAGCCAAAACAGTACCCCCAACAAAAGGTGGCAGAAGATCTTCGCGAATGGATTGATCAGGTGGAGGCTCTAGGAGAATTGCGTCATGTAGACAAAGCTAGTTGCAATCTAGAAATTGGAACTATTGTTGACATCGCTATTGAAAAAGTAGGTCGTCCTGCCTTTCTCTTTAACCACATTCCTTCTTTTGCTGCCGGTCGACGTGTTTTGGGCAATGTTCTTACCTCTCCCAAACGAGTGGCATTGGCTTCAGGAATGGACCCCGAAACTGAACAGCTTGATATTGTTCAAAAATGGAGAAAAATATTTGCTCGCATGAAACAAGAACCAATACATGAAATATCCGATGGGCCCATCCTTCAAAATATTCAGTCAGGAAAGCAAGTAGATCTTAACGGATTCCCTGCACCCTACTGGCACGAAAAAGACGGTGGCCAATTTATTGGTACGGGATGCTTGGTGGTAATGAGAGACCCTGACAGTGGGTGGATTAATACAGGAACTTATCGCATTCAAGTTCACGATGAACGAACTACTGGAATTCTCATTACACGAGGCCGGCACGGTGATGTGATTATGCGTAAATACTGGGAAAAGGGAGAATCCTGTCCAGTAGCAGTTGTGGCTGGAGGTCATCCACTCTTTGTAATGCTGGGAGGTATCCCCATTGGAGATTCAATTAGTGAATATGATGTGGTAGGAGGCATCTGGGGACATCCTGTAGATGTAGTAAAAACACCGGCACATTCGCTTCCTGTCCCCGCCAGCGCTGAATTGGTTCTTGAAGGAACTATTCCTTACGACATGAAACATCCAGAGGGGCCCTTTGGAGAATGGACTGGCTATTATGCCGCTCCCCTCAAGGATGAACCTATCATCAAAGTAGAAAACATTCTTTACCGAGATAATCCCATTAACCTAGGGATCATGCCGGGAATGCCACCCAACGACAATACTTATTTCCTGAATTATCTACAAAGTGCCCTAGTTTGGAGCCAAATGGAAGCTGCCGGAGTTTCCGGAATACAAAGTGTCTGGGCCCATGAAGCAGGAGGTTCTCGCATGTGGCAAACCGTTTCCATCAATCAGCTACATCCTGGCCACTCCAAACAGGCTGGTTTGTTGGCAGCAACTTGCCGTGCCGGCGGCTATGTAAATCGAGTAACAGTCGTAGTAGACGAAGATATCGATTCCACCAACATCGATGAAGTAATCTGGGCTATTTCTACCCGATTCGACCCGCGTGAAGACTTAGAAACTTTACACAAATGTCATTCCAGTCCCCTTGATCCAATGTCCTATCCAGACGATACAAAGTGTTACAACAGCCGAATAATTATAGATGCCTGCATACCTTGGGAAAAAAGAAATCAGTTTCCTGCACCTGCTCGTGCCTCAAAAGATTTACGCAAAAAAACTTGGGAAAAATGGCATCATCTTTTCGAATAGAGGAAAGCCTTATCTGTTCCTAGTGAATAAAAACGAAACCAGAGATACAAAGGAGATATGATGAACGTCGGAATAGCAGGACTCGGTAGCATTGGCACTGTTGTTGCCCACAAAATAGCCCGAGGCGATGTTAATGGATTAGACCTAACTGCTATTACTACCCGAACTCGAGAAAAAGCACTATCTCGAATTAAGAAGTTTGCTCATCCTGTCCCCTTGGTAACTGCACAAGAGTTGCCCAAACTCGTGGATGTAGTGGTGGAATGTGTACCTAAAGCTGCTTTTAAGGAAATTGCCGTACCAGCATTAGAGGCAGGCTGTACGTTAATCACTGTTAGTGGCGGTGCTCTCCTTGAATACCCCGAACTAACAGAGCTAGCCAAGCGCTCTGGAGGTCGCATCATTTTAGCCACTGGAGCCCTACTAGGTCTGGATGCTATACGTGCCGCGGCCGAAGGAAACATTGAATCAGTGAAAATGGTTACTGCTAAACCCCCAACCTCTCTAGCAGGAGCCCCTTATCTTGAAAGACACAAAATTGATATCCACAACCTAAAGGAACCCCTTAAAGTCTTTGAGGGAAACGCAGCTGAAGGAGCTATCGGATTCCCTGCCAACGTTAATGTAGCTGCAGCTGTAGGCCTAGCAGGTATTGGAGCAGATAATACCCAACTAGAAATTTGGGCTGATCCCCATCTGGATCGTAACACTCATTGCATCAAAGTGGAGGCCGATAGCGCCCACTTCGAAATGAAAATAGAAAATGTACCCAGCGAAGATAATCCTGGAACAGGAAAAATTACCGCCCTAAGTGTAATAAACACACTCAGAGGGCTATTGGAACCTATTCGAATTGGCTCCTAACCTAGCCTTCATAAATTATTGTGCTAAAAGGCCCTGGCTGAAACTGTGCAGAAGCACCATTTGCATTATAATATCTGCTAGCTTTTCTGAACTTTGGCATTATAACAATCAAACAATGCTAGAATTCTCAGACCGTTAACTAGATGAGTGAGTATAAAAATAGACATGGCTGAAAAAACCGTTGCCCATCTGCTAATACAAACGCTACGAAATATCGGTGTTCAACACGTTTTCGGTATCCCTAGTGGTGGCTGGGTTGATTATATGGAAGCTATTCGACAGACCGATGGAATCGAATTTGTACTTACCAGTCATGAAGGAGGCGCCTCTTTTATGGCTGCGGTTTGTGGTCAGCTAACGGGTGTACCAGGGGTCTGTTTCGGTACATTTGGCCCCGGAGCTACTAATCTCAGTACCGGTGTAGGTTGTGCACTACTCGACCGCTCTCCTATGATCGCTTTTACCGATGAAATGCCGGAAGATATGCGTGGCAGAACAACCCAAATGGGTATTGATCACCAAGCCCTATTTCGTCCCTTAACTAAACAAACCACCCGTCTGGAACCCGATCGAGTACAAGAAATAATCCTACAGGCAGCAGAAACAGCACTCTCCGAACTCCCGGGACCTGTACACGAGGGTTTACCAGTAGGCATGAGTGCTCAACTGACTTCAGCAGTAAATAGCCCTAAACTCAATCCCCAACAACCGCTCATACCCTCCACAGAATCACTATCAAAAGCACAGGAGCTGTTGCACCGTTCACGAAAACCAATCTTGGCAATCGGACTAGGTGCTGTGCGTGCTGGTGTCCAATCAAAGGTTCTCAAATTGGCTGAAGCAGGACAACTACCAATTGTTCTTACCCCAATGGCCAAAGGTATGGTACCCGAAAGTCACCCTTGCTACGCAGGCGTACTTTTTCATGCTTTAAGCGATCAAGTAGGTCACATTCACCATCAGTCTGATTTAGTTGTTGCTATTGGTTATGATCCAGTAGAATTCAACTACGAATCTTGGCTACCAGAAGTCCCTCTGATTAGTGTGGATACGGTACCCACCGATCTGGATAGAAACCAATACAACCTATCCTGCGAAGTGATTGGCGACATCTCTATAGCTATTCAAAAACTGTCTGAGACTATTACTGATAATAAAGAATGGGACTTGCAAAATCTGGCTTCCTGGCGCGAGCAATTGTTTCAAAAAATGGCCTCAAACTCGGATAATTTCGGACCGTGTCATGCATTGGAAATCTTACGCCAAGTACTACCAAAAGAAGGTATTATGGTTTGCGATGTAGGTGCCCACACACATTTGATAGGACAGAAATGGCCTACTCCACAGCCTGGGCTACAACTCATGACAAATGGCTGGTCATCCATGGGATATGGGCTTCCAGGAGCCATAGCTGCTAAGTTGTGCCGACCTAAACTGCCAGTGTGCGCCGTCCTTGGCGATGGAGGATTCCTAATGAGTGCCGGAGAACTAGCTACCGCGGTACGAGAAAACCTTCACATCGTCTTCGTCGTTTTAACTGACAGTGACCTTGCTTTAATTCGGATTAAGCAACAAAAAAAGAATAATCCAATTTACGGAACCCCCTTACAGGGACCAACTACAACAGGAGGCAACAATATCTTTGGTGTGCCGGTGCACAGAGCTTCAGATCCAGTTCAGCTTGAGACAGAACTTCAGAAAGCCTTTCAACAAAAAGGTCCCGTCATAGTAGAGGCAATGATCGACAGTCGAGAATATGATTCTTTGGTTCTCAAATCAGACAAACCAAATAGCTAAAATCCACTGCTTGCTCCGACAACCTTCCATTCAAATGGAATCTTATCCCCGAAAAAATTAGGACAAAAATGAAACGGATACCTGAGCCAGAATTGATGTTAGATAAAGATCAGGCCTTAGCTTATGCTCAAGCTGACTTCTCGGAACCTCACAATCTATTTGTTGAATTATTTAGCAAAATCTTTCCTGGAGAATCTCCTCACTATGTACTCGACTTAGGTTGTGGAACGGCTGACATTTCAACACGTTTTGCCAAAGCCTATCCCCACTGTACTCTTCACGGTATAGATGGCTCACAAGCTATGCTACAGTTGGCGAAAAAAAATCTCATCAAAAATAATCTAGAACAACGGATCCAACTCTCTCAACAACAATTACCTAGTGTCATACCTATTTCCAACTATGATGCCATCATCAGCAATGCTCTGCTCCACCATCTCCAAAACCCACAGGTTCTATGGGACACCATCAAGAATAATGGAATGACAGCAGCACCCGCTTTTGTTATGGACCTAATACGTCCTGACAACCAAACCCATGCCCAAGAATTAGTACAAAAATATGTTGCCTCGGAAGCTAAAATTTTGCAACGAGATTTCTTCCGCTCCTTGCTTTCTGCGTATCATCCTAATGAGGTTCAAGTTCAGCTTAAAAAGGCTCAATTAAACACTTTTGAATTGGAAATTGTTAGTGATCGTCACTTCGTAGTCTATGGGCGTATCCCATAAAAATCAGAAGAAAAAAGCCTACTCGCTACTTACTTCCTTTTCCTAAGGTTGCAGTTTACCTGGTCCTTGAAATTTTGGAGTATTCACTACCAACCATTAATGTCTTTGAAAAAAATCATCCAAACTCCATCTGCCAGCTCCTCGACTCAAAAGTACAAAAAAAACGAAGAAATAGAGCAAAGCCAACTCTCCTTTATTCTCAATTGGCCATAATCCACGGGGAGAATGAGCCATAAAATAAGCTATTAACATTTCTATAGCTGCAATTAAAGAAACCAGTTGGGTGAAAATTCCAAGCGCAATGGCCAAACCTCCAACTAATTCAATTCCACCGGCCACCAACATCAGAGGATCTTCCGTCTTAGATCCCCCAAAGGATCCAAATAGTTTTTGTGCTCCATGAAAACTAAATAACAAACCAAAGAAAACCCTCATCAAAACATAACTTAGATCAGTTAGAGATGTTAAAAAAATTCTTATTCTTCTCACGCCTACCCCCAATCGTCTTCTACTCAATTATTCTTCAAAAAAATATCGTAATTGATCCTCTTACTAAAGAATATATTCTCCTAATAATTCCTCCTAATTAAAACAAAAATAATAATTTACTGGCTAAATTATTCTATAAGTTTTATGATATTTCTCAGTCGGTAGTCTTTGGCAACAGTGTTGCTCTCGGGGCTGGATTAACCGAACAGAGGTACTGTATTCTTCGTCGCGGTGCTGGAAGGCTTTTCAGGAAGCTATTTGCCATAGATTACCAATCTGAGTTATTGATGTAATTGGGGTTAATTCAATGGCTTCTGGAAAAAAAGCGGGCCGGTTTAAAAAGGCAGATAGTCCTTTGCAAACTAGTCCTATTCCGTCTCTCCTTATAAATAGCCCCAATCCGAACACCACCGAACCCCCTTGGCGGTCAACCCCTTCCGTACGATTTGAAAATGTCAATGAAAGTGGCAGGGTTAAGCTGCACGACAAGAATAATCTTCTCTTGCATTTCCAGTACGTTAACGACTTTTACGGATCCTGTACCTTTGAAGCCCAGATAATTGAACAAGCAAGCTTGCCCTTGAAGCTACAGAAGGACTCAGTTGTCCTAGGAGGCTATGAAATCAAGAGAGGTTCTCTCCCCCTGCTTTTGCGGATTGCAAGAACCTTCTTTGGGCGAATATTGGGCAAATGTAATTCAGTACACCAATTGATGGAACCGAAAGTTAGTCTCACTCCCCCACCCAGTGAAGCAAAATAACTAACTCGTAATACAATCCTCCAGAAGCTAGGTAAAACTTAACTAGTAGAGTATCTCTATCTCACTTTCACTTTTCTTTCATCTCAGCTAGATCTCTGGTTACTGTATGATAAAAATCCTCAATTTTTCCAATATAGCTTTTGTACAAGAAACCTTTGGAATCAACTAAAAAATACGTTGGAAACCCCTCAACTCCTAGCTTTTCTAAAACACTTTCACTACCCACCACAACAGTGTAATCAACTGTGTGATTCTTTAAAAATTTTCTCACTTTTGTTCTATCTCCCGAATAAACTGCAATACCTACTACCTCAAATCCTTCCCCTTTTAAATCGTGACTAAGCCGATTCAAAGTAGGCATTGCCTCAATACAAGGGACACACCAAACAGCCCAAAAATCTAAAAGAAGAGGTTTCCCACTCAGAGAAAGACCATGAAATGGCTGACCATTTAAATCTGTAGCTTCAAAATCAATAACCAGAGAACGGGTATCGGCAGCGGACAGTTGAACCAAACCAATATTGGAAATCATCAACAACACTATCAGGAACGATAGCTTCTTAAAAAAGGAGTTCACCATTTTCTTCATAGGACACCTCATATCTTGGAATCAATTAGTTATCCAATCCCTATTTTATCCAAATAATGGTCAAATTCACTAGAAGTTCTCTTTCGTTGACTTTTTCTTGATACTCTTATCCACTAGCTTGAAGGAGCCTCTTAGGCTAACCTACTTAGTTTGATGATAGATGTATCTCTAGTAAAGACGGGTGATCCTTTCGAATTCAATGTCACTATTCATGAGAGAAATACCACGACTCATCACTCCGTAACCATGTCAGAATCTACTTATCAGAATCTAACATCCGGTTCAGTTTCCCCACAACAATGCATGAAGGGAGCCTTCAGGTTTTTACTAGATCGGGAGCCAAAAGAATCAATCCTTTCTTGTTTTGACATTACCGTTATTTCCAAGTATTTTCCTGACTTTGAAAACCAACTAAATAGGTACCTCTAGATTGCCAGAAAAATTAATACCTACCTCAAATCCTCAAATTAGCCACAAAGCTGCTAAATTTACAGAGTCAGTTATTCGCGATATGACACGCCTAGCAATAAAACATGATGCTATTAATCTAGCCCAAGGATTCCCCAATTTTGCTGTTCCCCAAAAAATCAAAGAAGCTGCTTGTCGCGCTATAAGAGCAGACATCAATCAGTATGCCATCACTTGGGGAGCCTCTAGTTTCAGACAAGCCATCGCAAAAAAATATAAGGCTTTCTACAACTGGAAAATTGACCCTGAGCGAGAAATAACAGTAGCTTGTGGATCTACTGAATGTATGATTGCCTCCATGCTGGCACTAGTCAATCCCGGCGAGCAGGTGTTGGTTTTTGAGCCCTTCTACGAAAACTACGGTCCCGATGCCATCTTAGTTGGAGCTTCAACTCGTTATGTGTCTCTCAATCCAGAACACAATTGGGCCTTTGATTTTGAGGAGTTGGAACAATCAATTAAGGATAGTCAAAAAGAGGGTGGCATTCGAGCTTTAATACTAAATACACCTAACAATCCCTCAGGAAAGGTTTTCTCTGAAAAAGAGCTTTTGAAAATAGCCAAGCTAGCACAAACCTATGATTTTTACGTTATTACTGACGAGATCTATGAACATCTTATCTACGAGGGAACCCATCACCCTATTGCCTGTCTGCCAGGAATGCATAACCGCACAGTAACCATCAGTGGCTTATCTAAAACCTTCAGTGTCACAGGATGGAGAGTTGGTTACATAATTGCCTGTTCAGAAGTCACAAATGCTATCCGCAAGGTACACGACTTTCTAACAGTAGGAGCCCCTGCTCCGTTACAGGAAGCCGGCGCTGATGCTATGAAAATGGGAGAAAATTATTATCAAGAATTACTCTCTGATTACCGAGAGCGCCGTAACTATCTAATTCAAACTCTTCAAAGTGTAGGTTTTAAAACTTGGACACCTTCAGGGGCCTATTACATCATGGCCGATATTTCTTCTCTTACCAACTTGAGTGATGTCCAATTTGTTGACCAATTAATAAAGGAATATGGAGTGGCTGCAGTCCCGGGAAGCAGTTTCTACCACCAAGCTAAATCAGGCAAACATTTCATCCGATTTGCCTTCTGCAAAACTATGGATATACTGCACCAGGCTGGGGAACGCCTTCAAAAACTCAGGAGCTGAGTTTTCTAGTCCACACATTAACTGTCAGTTGTCAGCCGGTACAATATCGTTAAATGGAAAATAAAGATGTGGCTGCAATTTTTGCGGAAATTGCCAATATTCTAGAAATTCAGGAAAGTAACCCCTTCCGAATCCGTTCTTTTCGTCGAGCAGCTCAAATCATAGAAAATCTAAGCTTCAATGTAACGGGAACTATCCAAAAAGACCCTGGAAAGCTTCGGGCTATTCCCGGAATTGGAGATGGTACTCTGCAAAAAATAGAGGAACTTGTAAAAACGGGTACATGCGAAGAACTTGAAAAACTAAAAAAAGAAATTCCGTCATCTCTTCTTCCTATGCTGAAATTACAAAATTTGGGCCCTAAAAAAATCAGTGTTTTCTGGAAAAAATTAAACATTTCTACACTTGAAGAATTGGAAAAAGCAGCCCTCCAACAAAAGATTCGAACCCTACCCGGAATGGGAGAAAAAAGTGAAGCCAAAATTTTAAAATCCATCAAAAACTACCGCCAAATCCAAGGCCGTTTTCAATTAGATGATGGGATTGAGATCAGTACAAACTTAGTTAACTATCTTAAATCCAAAATTAAAATTAACAGAATTTCCGCAGCTGGAAGCGTCAGACGTCGGCGTGAAACAGTGGGTGACATCGATATTCTCATCACCTGTAAAAACTCTTCAAAAGCTATTCAAACCTTTGTCCAGCACCCTGATGTAACTCAGATATTGGCCAGTGGTAACACAAAGGCCAGTATTATCCTGCGTAGAGGCCTTCAAGCTGACCTCCGAGTGCTAGAAGATAATTCCTTTGGAGCCGCTCTTCAATATTTCACAGGTTCTAAAGCTCATAATGTCGCTCTACGAGAAAGAGCAAAGCGGATGGGATATAAGATCAACGAATACGGACTTTTTAAAATTAAAGATGGAGTAAAAATCGCTGGTGCGGAAGAAAAAGAAATTTATCGCTTGCTAGAACTTTCATTTATACCTCCTGAAATGCGAGAAGGCCGAGGAGAAATTGAACAGGCAGACAAACAAGAATTACCTCTCCTAATCGAACAGAAAGATATAAAAGGCGATTTGCACATGCATACCAAAGCCACCGATGGTCAAAATTCAATTATGGAAATGGCAACTGCTGGAACAAAATTTGGTTACGATTACATTGCCATCACAGACCACAGTCAAGCTTTAGCCATGGCCCGCGGATTGGATGAAGAAAGGCTACTCCAACAGATAGAAGAAATAGATAAAGTCTCTGCTAAAACCCCAAAAATTAAAATTTTAAAGGGGATAGAAGTTGATATCTTATCCGAAGGCAAACTCGATTTAAAGAATCAAGTCCTCTCCAAACTAGATATAGTAATTGCGTCAGTACACAGCCAATTTAATCTTTCAAAAAGGGAGATGACCAACAGAATTTGTCGTGCTATGGAAAACCAGTATGTAAATATATTGGCCCATCCTACGGGAAGACTTCTAACCCGACGTGAGCCTTACCCAGTAGAAATAGAAAAAATAATTGATGCAGCTCTTCAAAATCGAGTCTGTCTTGAAATCAACGCCCACCCTAGTCGATTAGACTTAAGTGACGTGCACTGCCGTATGGCAAAAGAAATGGGAGTGCTCCTCAGCATTAATTCTGACAGCCACAATCTCCAAATGCTTCACTACATGCAATATGGAGTTTTTACGGCTAGACGGGGTTGGCTCACTCCTAACGACGTAATTAACACCTATCCTTTTAAAAAACTTTATAGAGTCTTAAAAAAGGAAGAATATAACTAATAACTCTCGCATCCAAGGACTTCCAAGTTTCAAATTAAAATTTGAAACTTGGAACCTTATCCTTCCGTTAGTTACAATGGGGGACTTATGGTCTAGACGTGAACTAGACAAGGAGGATTTTTAGTGATCAAGGATCTACTCCCACGACAAGTGGTCTGCACAGTAAAAGGTGATAAAGGAAAACCCTGTCACGGAGGCTTGAAGCGGTATCACCCCTTTGCTACTTATTACAATGAATCGGACCACCATCTAAAAGAGGAAATTAAAAAT
This sequence comes from uncultured Acidobacteriota bacterium, assembly GCA_964487835.1. GTDB lineage: Bacteria > Acidobacteriota > UBA6911 > RPQK01 > JADFOI01 > JAUXKG01. The sequence goes on from CAZASS010000044.1 coordinate 13,506, forward strand.
GAGTTTGGTGAAGATTCTAGCCTAGTGCTTTTGAAATGCGAAACGTGTCAAACTGTCTATCATCTACCCGAAGAACTAAAATCTAAGTTTCAACAGCCAGTCTAAAAACTAATTCGCAATAGCGAGTCTTCATAACTTCCAATAAGGCACAAGTAACGGTCTTATTTGGTCTTGGTATTTTTTGTATTCTCTTCCTGCCGTGGTTCGATTGTAAACCGCTTGGGCTCCAATGTTGTAGTCACGGTAGTCAAGATCGACTGAGAAAGGACTTGTGTATTATATCCTCCCTCCAAAATGTAAAGAATTCGTCCTTGGCAAATTTTATCCGCTACTTCGTTAAGCAAATTAACAAGTTGCCCAAATCCTGAAACATCCAGATTCATTCCAGATAGTGGATCTTCTCGATGGGCATCATAGCCCGCTGAAACCAAAATCAGTTCTGGTTGAAAACTCGTTAGAATCGGCAAAATAAAATCGGAATACAGGGAGCAATAAAAATAGTTTCCCATACCTGATAAGATCGGGAAATTCACTGTAAAACCTCGACCTGATCCCGCACCTACTTCACTAAAATGACCTCCTCCGGGATAAAAAGGGGACTGATGGGTAGAGATATACAGAACATCAGAACGGGAATAAAAAATTTCCTGTGTGCCATTTCCGTGATGAACATCAAAATCAACTATTGCGACTCTATTAACCCTCTGGCTTCGTATTGAAAACTGAGCTGCTACCGCCACATTGTTAAAAAGACAAAAGCCCATTGCACGGTTGCTCTCTGCATGGTGTCCAGGTGGTCTAACAAGTGCGAACCCATTATCTATTTCACCTACTAAAAGAGGCTCAACCATACTAACGATACTACCCACTGCTTTAAGAGCAATCTCGAAAGAACTCTGGCTAGTATAGGTATCAGAATCGAACTGATGAGTGGTTTGTCCGGCAGTACTTTTAACCCTGTTAAAATGCTCCTGAGTGTGCACATCTAAAATCCACTCCTCTAAAGCTGGCAGAACCGGCATTATCTTCAATTGAGAAAATCCCTGCCACCTCTCTAATTTCTCTAATATAGATTGGATACGCTCAGGCCTCTCCGGATGTCCAGCAGGCACTAAATGACTGGCAAATACATCATCAAGAATTACTCCATAATTCTTAGACATTAATCACCAATACCAAAAACGGACCTCTATAGACAGCTAAATGAACCACAGATAGTGCTGGAGTGATTCTCAAAAATTTCAAAATAATGGAAGCTATGGTAGGCCACAACAGCCCAACCATTTTAAAAGCAAAGCTTGAAAATGATTCATTAAGGAATATCTTCGCACAACTCCTTTAGTGCGGCCTTTAATTCCTCCTGGGCATGCAATTCACCGCTATTTCCAGCCACCTTAATTCCTAATTCCAAAATCTTTTGGGCCTCCTCTTGCTTGCCCACAGCCTGCAAACTCATTCCAAAATGTAAATAAGCAGCCGTATAATTAGGATGACGTTCCACTAATTCTTGAAAAATGCGAACTGCCTCATAATGATCCCCTTGATTTTTATATTCCATAGCTAAACCATACCGAGGAAAGGGATTATCTGGTGCTTTATCAATTAAATTATTGAGTTGATTAATTCTGTCCATTGTACCATCCAAAAAAATTCTGTAGCTTTTTGCTTATCTCTCACCCCACTTCAATTTCTCTCTCAAAACATTAAAAAAACTCTTCCCTCCAGGCCTTATCAATTCAATCTGATATTCAGAACGAGTACAGTGAATTTCATCTTTTTCCCTGAGTGGCACACCCTCTTGTCCGTCCAGTGTCAACACGACATCCTGACCAGAATCGATAACTACTCTAATATCTTCTGCTGCTGGAATAACTAATGGCCGGCTAGTTAGGGTATGAGGACAAATGGGAGTAATCAAGGTTGCATCTAGGGTTGGGTAAACAATAGGACCACCCGCTGATAAAGAATATGCTGTAGATCCTGTAGGAGTGGATAGAATAATTCCATCAGCCAAAAA
>CAZASS010000045.1:0-446 GCA_964487835.1 uncultured Acidobacteriota bacterium
CCATCTATCTATACAATTATGTAGGATTAAATATGATAGCCATAGCCCTAACTCTACCTATTTTGCTGTTCCTTAGTTCTTGTTTGGCCAATGAGCATGTTCTGGGACAAAAAGCTGTTTACTCCAAAATTCCACAATCACCCCAATATCCTAGTGCATTGACTGGTGGCAAAAACGGTAAAAACTATATGCACAACTATTACCTGCCAAGACCTGGTACCGGTGCACCCTGGTGGCCTTCGTGGTCTCCCGATGGACAGTGGATTGCTTTTTCTTTGCAGGGCTCTATCTGGAAGATGAAGGTGGGTGAATATAAAGCTTACGAAATGGTTCACTCTGAACAATATCTTTCCTCTCCTGAATGGTCTCCCGATGGACGCTACGTGGTTTTTACTGCGGAGGAGGATAGTGAAACCACCTGTGTACAAGGGATAAGGCGCTTTGAT
>CAZASS010000045.1:456-8955 GCA_964487835.1 uncultured Acidobacteriota bacterium
GTCTTGCCTTCTTTGTTGTTTTTCGCCTCCAGGGCCGCCCCCGCCTCGAGGAGCGCCTTCACGGTGTCGCTGTGCCCGTTGCTCGCCGCGAGAATCAGCGCGGTCCCTTCTTCTGCTACGTGGCTTTTACTGCGGAGGAGGACAGTAAAAATATTAATTTAAAATTACTCGATTTAAAGACTGATAAAGTAATTAATTTGACTTCTGGAGATCACCTTAATCTAGATCCCGCCTGGTCTCCTGACGGTTCTAAATTAGCCTATGTTTCAACCCGTTCCAGTGGTTACTTCAATATTTTTATTCTAGAAGTTTTGAACGGCCGTCCAGGAAAAAAGATTCAAGTAACACATGACCACTCATATGGAAAATCACGGCTCTATTTTGGAGAATATGATTTGCACATTCAGCCCACTTGGTCTCCCGATGGCAAAGAACTGATTTTTGTTTCAAATCGTAATATTTCATTGGGCTCTGGAGGACTTTGGCGTGCACCAGCTATTTCCAATGGAATCGATCAAGCACGATTAATTCACAAGGAGGAAACACTTTATCAGAGTAGCCCACACTGGTCTCCGGATGGAACGCGGATTATTTACAGTTCATATTTGGGAGGTCAATTTAACAATCTCTTTGTTTTACCGGTTGATGGTGGAGAACCCTATAAGATGACCTTTGGGGAATGGGATGGCTTTCATCCTCGTTGGTCTCCGGATGGTAAATGGATTGTTTATCTTTCTAATGAAGAAGGATTACCACAACTACGTCTTTTGAAGGCTTACGGAGGACTACAAAAAAAAATAAACGTGCAATCTCTCCAGTGGAAAATACCGGTGGGGCGAGTACACGTTCAAATCAGGGATGAGTTGACTGGAGAGCCAATGGCCGCTCGAATCTACAATAGAGCTCTTGATGGCAAAACATATGTTCCGCCTGGCAGTTTCCACAGACGAGCCCGACGTCTTAACGAACATTGTTTCCATACCGATGGTGACTTCATTTTAGAAGTCCCGGCTGGTCCTTTACAACTAGAAGCTATGCATGGTTTTGAATACTATCCAGTTGCTAAATCTGTACAGGTCAAATCGAACGAGATGACGACTATGACCATCAATCTTCGCAGGATGCTCGATATGAAAGCTGAAGGATGGTATAGCGGCAGCAATCATGTCCACATGAACTATGGGGGTGATCTTCACAACACGCCCGAGAATCTGATTTTTATGGCAGAAGCGGAAGATTTGGATGTGATTGGAGAGCTAATTGCGAATAAGGACAATAGGGTATTAGATTATCAATTTTTTACAGGAAAACCTCACCATCTTTCAAATAATAAACATTTGCTTTATTTCAATGAGGAATATCGACCTGGTTTCTACGGACATGTTTCTTTAATTAATTTAACTAAACATCTAATTTCGCCCTTTACAACTGGTTATGAGGGAACTGCTATCGCAAGCTTATATCCAAGCAATACAGATATACTAAAATTGGCCAGAGAGCAGGGAGCTCTCGGAGCTTATGTACATCCGTACGATGGAAGTGAGGATCCCATAGAGACAGATCTTGGGACTGCCAAAGCCTTTCCAGTTGATGCGGCCTTAGGGACTGTTGATTATCACGAACAGTCTAATGCCAGTTGGGCTGCCTACAGCGTTTGGCAGCATGCACTGAACAATGGGTTCAGAATTCCCCTTGCGGGTGGAGAAGATTCCATGAGCGATTTACGTAAGACCAGTATCATGGGACAGTTGCGTACTTACGCCTATCTGGGATCGGAGCTTTCTTGGAATAATTGGATAAAAGCCATTCGCCGAGGACATAGTTTTGTTACCAATGGACCGTTGTTAAAGTTTTCCGTAAATGATCGAATGCCGGGAGAAGAAATCCATCTGCCCGATCAAGGAGGGATTGTTCAAATTCAAGGAACGGTTCAATCAATTGTTCCTCTGGATAGAATAGAACTAGTTATAAATAAAGAAAAAATATCACTTGGTCTGTTGGAGCACCATAGTGATCCTGAAGGAGAAGGAACGCTGTTTACTTTCACCAAAGACTTGAGAATAAACAATAGTTCCTGGATTACGCTCCAAGTGTCTGCATCGAATGGAATTCACCCTATTGATGCCGTGTTTCCCCAGGCAACTACCAATCCAATTTGGATTATGGTTGGAAAGCGACCAGTGCGATCTAAAATTTCAGCTGAGTATTTTATGAACTGGATTGATAAACTTTCCCAAATGGCCTCTTCCCATCCAGACTGGCGTTCTCAGAGGGAAAGAGAACATGTTTTAGAACAATTTAGAGAAGCGAGGGAGATCTACAAGCAATTAAGTATGGAATATGTTGGTCCATAGGGATCATAAACCGCAGGTTTAATTTTGCTTAAAGGTTAAACCTATAAATCTTCTATATCCTTGGGTACCCTACAAGTTCCTTTATCGTGTCCCAGTCCATCCATCTTTCCTGAACCACTCCAACACCCCCAGATTTTTTAATATCAACCATGGCATCTAACATTGCTAGGTAAGCCACCGAAAAACAACCCCAAAAATACAGGATCTGCAATCCTAGATCGTAGAGTTCCTGGAAACTGGCCGTGGTAGCAATATCTGGAATTTCCTCTCCTGTCTCAGTCACAGTGGATAAAGGCCTGGCCTGCAATGCTAAAGGACCATCTAACTCACTTCTCAGATATTGGATCTCTTCTTTAGTACGCCCCAAAACAAATAAAACATCAGCTCCTTCCTCTTTGTAAGTTCTGAATCGGCTAATAGTTTGTTCCCTATCTGTTCCAAGGGGTCCCCCCCTGACCAAGATCACCATATCCTCTTTGCTAGCATCCATCACAGCATGAAGCTTTTTAACAAATTTTTCTTGGGGAGTACGGGGTATCGGAGGACCCGGGAGAAACGGACATCGCTCAAATTCCTTATCATCTATATGCAGAGCGGCCGCACCTGCCCTTTCGAATTCTCTGGTCCAGTAGGCAGCATGATCATTTTCTCCCCACCCATAACTTAAATCCACAAGTACTGGGATGTCTACTTCACCACAGATTCTCCAGGTAAGCTCTAGCTGATCACTTGGAGTCACTAAATCCATATCGGGAACACCTCTTCCAAAGGACTGTTGAAAGGACTGCAACCAAACCATGTCGTAACCAGCTTTTTCTATGATTTTGGCAGACATTACATCCCAAGCACCCATACCCACAATTAGTTCGCCCTTCTCTATTTTGTTTCTTAAAGACTTTATCTTTCCCATTGTTTTCTCCTTGTAAAATTCCACTAGACTCATTCAAACCCTTTTTATTAAAGTATTTTCAACAACTTGCCCCTCTAAAATTTGGACCAAAATTCCAAAGCGTAAATGTAGGTAAAGTAAACAGTGACAAAAACCAAAACTACCATGATTGAGTTGGTAAACCACCCATTCCTGTGTTTTCCCATTAGAGAATGATCATTGGTGATTTTTAGGAGTGAGAGGACTAAAACAGGAATAAGTATGACCACGAAAGCATTCACTGTTAGAACCAACCACACCGGACTGACTCCTGAAAAAACGATATAAAGGGGAGAAAGGGACCAGAAGACAATCACCCAATGGTAAATAGGATCTCTTTTACTCTTTTCTCGATCTCTGAGTGGAACTGAACGTTTCAGTCCTGGAACAAATGTGCGGCAAATATCGGTAAAGATTAATGCTCCCCCAGTGTTTCCTCCTACAAAACTAGAAAAAGCTGCACCCCTCAAAGCCAGAGCAATATTTACCAAGCCTACATCTCCCTGGGTTTCTGAAAAAATTAGACCTAAGTCTTCGGCGTTAACCAAGTCAACTCCCAGTGGGCGAAGAGTACCAGCAGCAGCAATTTGAAGAAGGCTTCCCATAATAAAGAGTGCAACTACTCCCAAGGCCAAATCAAATCGCTGTTTTTTTAAAAAACTTACATTTCTCCATCCCTTCTCCTGGATGAAGTAAGAATAGTTTAAATTGGCAGTTGATCCCACCTCAGCCCCAATCAGAGCCAGAATAATCAAAATCGCACTATAGAGCCCGTCCGCTTGAGGCAAACTAGGAATAATTGTGCCTCTGAAAATTTCAGATGGATTTGGATTAGAGAGTCCAACTGCCACTAATAGAGAAATCCCCATAAGTCCTACCAGAAATTTGCAGAAGGATTCCACGATTGGATATCCACCCCAAAAAGGCATTGCAAAACCAAGAAATGTGAAAACACATACCCAGATAGTTTGGCTAGCAGGTGTAGGTAGGGTCAGCAACATTTCTGCTGCTTGGGAAAACATAAGAATCTGATATGAAAGGTAAAGAGAGCGAATGGGAAGAAGAGTGATTAGAAACAACCAAGGAACCCAGAGTCCTACTCGGCCATAACCTGTAAGCAGACTTTCACCAGTTACCAAAACGTATTTGGCTGAGGTATTGACCCAGACAAACCGAAAAACTAAGGTCATTCCCAAAGCCCAGATTAGATGATAACCGTAGCTAGCTCCGGCGGTAATATTGGCAACAATATCTCCCGCTCCTAGCACCGTCAAAACATAAACGAACCCGGGTCCAATAGATGCTAACCTTTTTCTAATCATCAGCATCGGATTATTTCATATTGTCCGCTTAATGACCTATATTCTTTACTTTGTTAGAAAAATTTCTCCACATAGGAAAAATGGATTCTTCGACCGAAATTGGTTTATGAAAATTTAGTAGAGTTTTATTGATATTATTGACTCATAGTGGTTGTTCAAAAATAAATGGAAATACGTAGTTGAATAAAAAATGAAACCCATCGGCATCATAGACAAAATAATAAGGGAATAATGATATGGCATCGGATAGTGATCTTGGCATGGATCGAAAAATTAGCCGCCGTGATTTTTTAGATGGAGTCAGCCTGACCCTTGGCGGTTCTCTTCTGATACCGAGTTGTCGTCAGATCCGTTCTTCTTTTGAGGAAAACCCCGCATATTATCCTCCTACTTTAACTGGACTTCGCGGAAGCCATCCAGGTTCCTTTGAAGTCGCTCATCAGCTCCGAGACAGGCAATCCTGGGATCATCTGGGTTCCGATGCGGATATAGGAGAATCTTATGATCTGGTAGTGGTAGGAGGTGGAATCAGTGGTCTTTCGGCTGCCTATTTTTTTCAAAAGGCTGCCGGGTTCGGAGCAAAAGTTCTCATTCTTGACAACCACGATGACTTTGGAGGCCATGCCAAACGAAACGAGTTCCAGTACAACGGTCGTCTCTTGCTTATGAGCGGTGGGACCCTCAATATCGAAGGGCCTTCTCAGTATAGTCTCGAAGCTATGGGATTGCTCAAAGAAATTGGGGTAGACACTGCCCGTTACTATGAGGCCGCGGCCGCGGCTGAAGATCACTACCGTTCTCTGAATCTACATCCAGGCATTTTTTTTGACAGGGAAACTTTTGGAGAGGATCGTCTGGTACTAGGAAGCGGCCGACTTCCCTGGTCCGAGTTTCTGAATCAGACTCCTCTATCCGACAGGGCCCGAAAAGATATTATTCGACTCTATAAGGCCCACACAGACTATATGCAGGGTCTTTCCTCGAGTGAAAAGAAAAAGCGACTCGCTCGAATGAGTTATCGTGATTTCTTGCTCCAGGTTGCCAAGGTTCATCCTGATGTCATCCCTTTCTTTCAGAAAAGAACCCACGGAAATTTCTGCCTGGGAATTGATGCGGTTCCCGCTCTCTACTGTTGGGAGATGGGAGAGTTGCCCGGCTTTCAGGGAATGGATCTGGATCCCACCCCACCCGAGAACTTGATCGGTGAACCGGGTGGTCAACATGGACGTGAAAACGAATCTCGTTTGAGGAGCGGTGATCCCGATATTTATTTGCCGGACGGTAATGCAACCATTGCCCGGCTTTTGGTGAGAAAGCTCATTCCAGAGGCAATTCCTGGACATTCCATGGAGGATGTCATTACCGGACAATTGGACTATGGTAGCCTCGACAATACAGGGTCAGCCAATCGGATTCGGCTTAACAGTACCGTTGTCCGTGTCCGGCACTTAGGTGATCCGGTTACTGCCAATCAAGCTGAAGTTACCTATGTTAGCGGAGATAAGGCTTACAAGGTACGCTGCAATGCTTGTGTGATGGCCTGCTGGAATACTGTGATCCCGTATCTTTGTCCCGAGCTTCCAGAACAGCAGAAAGCAGCTCTGGCTTACGGGACAAAGGCTCCTATCGTCTATACTAGTGTGCTACTTCGCGATTGGACTTCGTTTCAGAAGCTTGGAGTTAGTGATATTCAGGCCCCAGGCGGGTACCATTCCAGTCTCTATCTGTCTCTCCGAGCAAGCCTCGGGGAATATCGTGCTTCTCACTCCCCTCAGGAGCCTGTGGTGGTCCGGATGGTTCGTACTCCATGCGCTCCTGGACTGTCAAAAAGAGAGCAACACCGGGCAGGACGACTGGATCTTTTTTCCACAACTTTCGAGACCTTTGAGCGTCAGATTCGGGATCAACTAGGTCGAATGCTGTTCCGGGGTGGATTCGATCCAGCTCGGGATATCGAAGCTATCACGGTAAATCGCTGGCCACACGGCTATACATACACTTACAACACGCTGTACGATCCTGTCGAATGGGCGCTTGCCACCCCCGATGATCGCCCTTGTGTAGTGGGCCGGAAGCGCTTTGGACTGATCTCTATCGCCAATGCTGACTCGACGTGTAGTAGTCATACAGACGCTGCTATCGATGCAGCCCATAGATCCATTCAAGAGCTTCTAAATATTTAGTGAAAGTACAAAATTCCACTTGATAATAATGAGGCACAAATGGTGGGCCGCCAAGGACTCGAACCTTGAACCTACTGATTAAGAGTCAGTTGCTCTGCCAGTTGAGCTAGCGGCCCACTTTTAAGACAGGAAAAGACTGATTCTATTGATTGATTCTGTTTGTTGTCAATGGCAGCAATTAATACACAATGGACTTCCAAAAGTGGATTAGAGGGGGTATTTCTTCTAACCTAATCATCGAATGGGAAGACATTCCAAAACAAGTTCACTCACTACTTTGTATGCTAGTGCTAGAATAACGTATTGTGGAAGGAACTCGTGTTATGGATATTAGTATTAAGTTTGAAGATATAAGCCCGGTTAAGAAGCGGTTAAAAGTGGAGGTTCCAGTTGAAATTGCTTTGAAAAAATTGGACCAAGTGGCTAATGATTACAGAAAACATGCCCGTTTATCTGGCTTTCGACCCGGCAAGGCTCCGGTGGCGCTGGTTAAAAGCCATTTTCGAACCAATATTAGAGATGATGTTATCCAGAAGTTAGTTCCAGAGTCCTATAATGAGGCCATAAAACAACAGGGAGTAGAACCACTCAGTGATCCCACTCTGGAAAATCTTACTTTTGAAGAAGGGCAACCTCTAGTTTATGAAGCCAACTTTGAGATCTCTCCTGAGATTAAACTGCCTAAATATAAGGGCTTAAAAATTAGTGTGGAACTGAATCCAGTTACTGATGAGGATGTGGAAAAAGAGTTGGAACGTCTCCGTGATCAACACTCTCAGTTGCTTGCAGTAGAAGATCGTTCTGTGGAGAAAGATGACTATGTAGTGGTGGATCTGCATGGGGAATATTTGGATATAACTGAAGAAGAAAAAGAGCAGGATCCAATTGAAGATGAGAACGTAGTAGTACAAGTAGGACATGGTCATACTCACGAAGCCTTTAGTCAGGCTTTGATGGGTATGAGTATGGAGCAGACCAAGGAATTTGAGGTCGATTATGCTGATGATTATCCAGAGGAGAAATTGGCTGGACATAAGGTTTGTTTTAACATCAAAGTGAATGAAATCAAGAGCAAGCAACTTCCAGAGTTGAATGATGAATTTGCAAAGGATTTGGGTGAATTTGATACGATGGAACAGCTTTACACTAAGATTCGGGAAGGGCTTGCTGAGCAGCGTGAAGAGAGCCGAGAGGGCGAGTTAAGGAGTCAACTCATCAGTCAGTTGGTTGAGGGTACTCCCTTTGAAGTCCCTGAAACTTTGGTGGAAAATCGCATTGATTCGATACTGCAAGATATGGCCCATCGAATGTCTCATCAAGGAATTGATCCCATGAAAGCGAATATGGATTGGTCTAAAATTCGATCGGATTTACGTCCAGAGGCAGAAAAGCAGGTGCGAGGCCATTTGATTTTAGGAGAAATAGCGATTCAAGAAGAGGTGGAAGCGTTGTCTGATGAATTGGATGTTGAGATTGAAAAAATGGCTGATTCCATGGGGCAGCCAGTCGAGAAAGTAAGACAATACTTTCAACAGGAACAGCATGTTGAGGGGTTGAAAGAGCAGATAATTCAACAAAAAACTTTAGATAATCTGATGCAAAGTGCCAAGGTGAAATAGTCTAATGTACGGAAGTATAAAATTTTTGGAAGTGTTTATTAAATCCCTTTACGGGGATAAAGGAGTGAAGACATGACTCTAATTCCAATGGTC
>CAZASS010000045.1:8965-10770 GCA_964487835.1 uncultured Acidobacteriota bacterium
CAATGGTCGTGGAGCAGACCAATAGGGGCGAACGTGCTTACGACATCTATTCTCGTTTGCTTAAGGACAATATTATTTTTATTGGTACGCCAGTCGATGACAATGTAGCTAATTTAGTGATAGCTCAGCTGTTATTTTTAATGGCGGAGGATCCGGATAGGGATATATCCCTCTATATAAACACTCCTGGTGGATCAATTACTGCGGGATTGGCAATTTAAGACACCATGCAGTTTGTTAAGAATGATGTGACAACTATCTGTATTGGTCAGGCTGCTTCGATGGGAGCATTATTATTGGCTTCAGGAACTGCTGGTAAACGATTTGCTTTACCCAACAGTCGTATTCTTATCCATCAGCCTTCGATGGCAGGTCTATCCGGACAGGCTACGGATATCGATATCCATGCCCGGGAAATTCTCCGAATGAGGGAAATGACTATTAAAATTTTAGCCAATCACACTGGTAAAGATGTAGAGGTAATAGCTAAGGATGTTGAGCGCGACTACATAATGAATGCCGAACAAGCTAAAGCATATGGTATAATTGACAGGATTATTGACAAGCACGAGATTCCGCAACGCCGGGCCAGCTAGGCTTCTATCCAGTAGAGATAGCTTTTTAGGAGTATCGACTGGTTCGAAATTCAGGAAAACTCTCTAGCATTCGATCTAAGTACCATGAAAAAAGATAGAGATGATATTTTACGTTGTTCGTTCTGTAACAAGAGTCAGAATGACGTTAAGAAACTGATTGCCGGTCCGACGGTCTTTATTTGTGACGAATGTGTAGACGTTTGTAATGAGATTATTTCGGATGATATCAGTGCTGAAGCTTCTTCAATTCAGGAAACCCTCCCAAAACCTGCTGAAATTAATGACTTTCTTGAGCAGTACGTAATTGGTCAAGATACTAGTAAAAAGAAGTTGGCTGTTGCCGTTTACAACCATTACAAACGGGTAGAGTTAGGTCGTAAGCGACATCAAGATGTTGAGCTTTCTAAGAGTAATGTTCTATTGATTGGACCCACTGGAACGGGCAAGACTTTGCTAGCTCAGACATTAGCTCGTATGCTCTCGGTTCCGTTTGCCATTGTAGATGCCACCACTTTAACTGAGGCAGGTTATGTTGGAGAAGATGTTGAAAACATTATTCTTAAACTACTACAAGCGGCCGGAGGTGACCGTGACCGTTGTATGCAGGGAATTATTTATATTGACGAAATCGACAAAATCTCGAGAAAAGATGAAAACCCATCTATTACTCGAGATGTTTCAGGTGAAGGAGTTCAGCAGGCTTTACTTAAAATTATAGAAGGGACTATTGCCAATGTCCCTCCACAGGGTGGTCGCAAGCATCCACATCAGGAGTTTGTTCAGGTCGATACGACTAATGTTCTTTTTATTTGTGGAGGGGCTTTTGTTGGTTTGGATAAAATTATTCGGAAACGTTTAGGAAGAAGTTCTGTAGGGTTTCGTTCCGAGATGAGTGATGCGCATTGGAGATCAGCGAGTGAGGCAACTTTATTCAAACATGTTCTTCCTGAGGATTTAATTAAGTATGGTCTAATCCCAGAATTTGTAGGACGGCTTCCCATTATAAGTACGTTGCATGATTTAGATGCCAAAGCTCTAGTCCAAATTTTAACCAAGCCTAATAATGCTTTGGTTAAGCAATATCAGAAGATGTTTGATTTCGAAAGTGTATCTTTGAGATTTACTGAGGATGCTTTAGATGCTATTGCTGAAATGGCAATTGAGCGAAAAATTGGTGCTCGTGGCTTGCGCTTGATTACTGAGGATCTT
>CAZASS010000045.1:10780-15160 GCA_964487835.1 uncultured Acidobacteriota bacterium
CCCTCTACCGAGAATGTGACAGAGTTTGTAGTGACAAGGGAAATGGTAGAGAACAAGGATGTTGTTTTTAAACTGCTTGAGAAGGCTGGATAATCTGGTGTATTGAGCGGTTGATCTTTGATTTCCTAATGTTAGATTTTTTAAAACTAATAGGTGTTCTTAGGTCAGTGTTAAATGCTAAAAGCTATAGAACCCCGAAATTTAAAGTGATAGAACTGAAATTGTGGCCAGTTACGTAGAGGCAGAAGGGCTGATTTTCCAATCATGAGCGAATTTGACGAAGACGTAATCCAAACTTATTCTGACGACGAAGAAGCAATCCAAACCTATCCGATGGTTCCTACACGAGATGTTGTGGTGTTTCCTTACATGATGGTGCCTTTTGTTATTGGGCGTCAATCATCAGTACAGGCTTTGGAGAAGGCTTTGGAGTCGGACAAGAAAATCTATCTGGCTACTCAGATGGATGCTTCTCAGGATGATCCAGAGCCAGATGATATTTATAAAATTGGCACGTTGGCTAATATTATTCAGAGTTTGAAACTTCCCGATGGAAATATAAAAGTGTTGGTAGAAGGTTTAAGGAGAGCTAGTACCGTTCGAATAGAAGAAGTTGATGGGTGTCTTCAAGCCGAAGTTAAGTTTGAGCCAGTGGCTAAGGTTTCTCAGGCCAAAATTAACATGTTGAACAAAAAACTGACCTCTCTTTTTGAAGAATTTGCCAAACTCAATCCCAATATAAATTATGAGACGATTGTTCAGGCAGCCCGAACAGCTGATGCTGAGCGGTTAGCGGATACAATTGCAGCTAACCTGCCAATTTCCGTTGAAGAGAAACAGTCTTTGCTTGAGATCTCTGATCCTGTGGAGTGTATGAAGAAGATCTGTGAGTTTATTGAGATTGAGATTGAAAAAATCAAAATGGATAAATCAGTCCAGGGACGGGTGCGTCGCCAGATGGAAAAGGCTCAGCGCGAGTACTATCTCAATGAAAAAATTAAGGCAATTCAAGGTGAGTTGGGACGAAGTGAAAAGGATGAAATTGAGGAATTAAAGAAGAAGGCGGAAGAGGCAAAGCTACCTGAAGATGCATATGAAAAAGTAATGAGTGAGATTCAGAGGTTAGAACAGATGCCGCCCATGAGTGCTGAGACAACTGTTAGCCGCACCTATATAGATTGGTTGTTGGCCATGCCTTGGAATAAGAAGAGTCGTGAAATTAAGTCCATCATTCGAGCGGAAAAAATATTAAATGAAGATCATTATGGGCTGGAAAAAGTCAAAGAGCGCATCCTGGAATTCTTGTCTGTACGCCAGCTTTCTTCAAAGACTCAGCAAGGGTCGATTCTTTGTTTTGTGGGTCCTCCAGGGGTGGGGAAGAGTTCTCTAGGAAGTTCGATTGCGCGTGCTACTGGACGCAAGTTTGTAAGGCTTTCTCTGGGCGGAGTTCGTGATGAAGCTGAAATTAGAGGGCACCGTCGAACCTACATTGGGGCGCTGCCTGGACAGATTATACAGATGATGAAAAAGGCAGGCACAAAAAACCCGGTCTTTCTAATGGACGAGATCGATAAAATGAGTATGGATTTTAGAGGAGATCCATCAGCGGCTTTGATGGAAGTCCTAGATCCAGAACACAACAAAACTTTTGTTGACCACTATCTAGATACCGAATTTGACTTGTCGAATATTATGTTCATTTGTACCAGTAACGTTTTGCATACAATTCCCAGGCCTTTGCAGGATCGTATGGAAGTTATCCAAATTTCCGGTTATACGGAGTTGGAGAAACTAAATATTGCTCAGCAGTATCTAGTTAGTAAGCAGTTGAAACAGCAGGGTTTAAAACCTAGTCAAATTAGTTTTACTGATGAAGGGGTATATGAGATCATCCGCAGCTATACGCGTGAGTCGGGTGTTCGGAATTTAGATCGTGAATTAGCTAATGTATGTCGGAAAATAGCGCGGAAAATAGTATCTGCTAAGTCTCAAAAAAATAAAATTGACCAGTTTGTTATTGATGACAATTATGTCCGAGAGCTTTTGGGAGTCCAAAAGTTTCGCAAGCAGTTGGCTGCTGAAACTAACGAGATAGGACTGACCACTGGGTTGGCTTGGACAGAAGTTGGGGGAGAAGTTCTTTTAACCGAAGCTACCACAATGAAGGGTAAAGGCGATTTGACATTAACGGGTAAGTTAGGGGATGTTATGCAGGAATCAGCAAAAGCAGCTCTTTCTTTTGTGCGTTCCCGCAGTGATCAATATGGGTTAGAAGAAGATTTTCATAAGCTTTTGGATCTGCATATTCACATTGCAGAGGGTGCAATACCTAAGGATGGACCTTCTGCGGGAATTACTATGGCAACTTCTGTTGTTTCTGCATTTACTGGTGTTCCGGTTCGTCGCGATGTGGCTATGACGGGTGAAATTACCTTACGGGGTAAGGTGCTTCCTATTGGTGGTCTAAAGGAAAAAATACTAGCAGCTCGACGTGTTGGGATTAAAGAGATTATTCTCCCTAAGGAAAATGAAAAAGATTTGAAGGACATTGATGAAGCCATTCTGGAAAATCTTAAAATGCATCTTGTTGAAAACATGGATGAGGTTTTGGATGTCGCCTTGGAAAAACCTGTCGATCAAAAAGAGGGCGATGAATATATAGAAGGACAACAGCTCCCCCAGAAGCTTAAAGAAGGGGACCGCCCAGGTGTTCACTGAGGTAGACTAATTCACAAATCTGCTGAGTTATCCGTAGGTAAGTAAAAGCGGTCAACAACGAAAACAAACAACAGGAACTGAACCCAAGAAGTTCGTAATAAACTATTTTGATCCGGCGTTCAGTGAATGTGAATGAATATCAAATAATACGATAGTTTTCAATTTGTTATCTAAGGTTTCTGTAGTGGGTAAATAGTGTTTTTTCAGCTGTTTTTGAACTGTATTTGATTTGTTACTGTTAGTTAGGAGTCTGTTGAACGTCGAATTTATAAAAAGTGCAACACAGATTGACGAGTATCCTAATCTAAAACTTCCTATGGTCGCGTTTACGGGAAGATCGAATGTTGGGAAGTCTAGTTTGATCAATGATTTAGTCGGAAGGAAGAAGTTGGCTCGAACAAGTTCTACTCCTGGACGGACTCAGATAATTAATTTTTTTAACGTAGAAGACAAATGGATCTTTGTGGATTTGCCAGGTTATGGATTCGCTAAGGTTGCTAGAGAAAAAAAGGCCCATTGGGGTCCAATGATAGAAGAGTGTTTAACAGAAGATAAGAGAATAAGGCTTGTTGTGATGATTGTTGATGTCCGTCGTAAACCCACTGCTATTGATTTAGTAATGAAAGAATGGTTGGATGAGAGCGAAATCCCATATCTTGTTGTGGCAACTAAGTCGGATAAGCTATCCTCTCAACAGCTTCATAAATCTGTTATTCCAATTCAGGACGCTTTTAGTTGTAGTGTTATTCCTTATTCTACCGCCACGGGAATGGGGAAAGGAAAATTGTGGCAAGTATTTAAAAGGATTTAAGTCATGGTTGAAGCAACTACTTTATCCGTTAAGAACGGAGAACCACTAAACATTCAGGAACTCAAAGAGCTGACAAGTCAGGTCCTGAACAAAATTGACAAAGAGTTAGAAATTGAAGGTGCAGCGGGAATGCGTAAGCAGGAGCTAATCTTTCAGATTCTCAAGGCCCAAACTGAGCGCAGTGGGCTCATTTTTTCAGAAGGAGTTTTAGAAACTCTTCCCGATGGATTCGGTTTTCTTCGGGCACCTGAATACAATTATTTGCCGGGTCCAGACGACATATATGTCTCTCCCTCTCAAATTAGGAAGTTTGATTTGCAGACAGGGGATACTGTTTCTGGACAAGTTCGACCTCCTAAAGATGGTGAGCGCTATTTTGCTCTTATTAAAGTGGAGGCTATTAACTTCGAACATCCAAGAGTTGCTAGGGATAGGACATTTTTTGAAAATCTTACTCCTATATATCCTGAGAACCGAATTCAACAAGAAACTGCACAGGATAACCTCACTGGAAGAGTTATGGATCTTTTATCCCCTATTGGAAAAGGTCAACGTGGTTTAATTGTTTCTCCTCCACGTGCTGGAAAAACAATGATTTTACAGAGTGTGGCCAACGCAGTTACTACTAACCATCCTGAAAATGTTTTGATTGTCTTACTCATTGACGAGCGCCCAGAGGAAGTTACAGATATGCAACGTTCGGTTAATGGTGAGGTTATTAGTTCTACTTTTGATGAGCCTGCTACTCGCCATGTACAGGTGGCTGAAATGGTATTAGAGAAGGCCAAGCGGTTGGTGGAGCATAAAAAAGATGTTGTTATTTTGTTAGATTCTATTACCCGTTTGGCAAG